>CAMNFV010000122.1 GCA_946537515.1 uncultured Ruminococcus sp.
AATCCGGCATTCTCCAAGTACTACATCCAGTACGGCGAGATCTCGACCTATCCGGGCGGCTACAAGGAGAACGCAGGTATCTTCACCCACAACAATGCATGGATTATCTGTGCAGAGGCTTATGCAGGCAGAGGCGATAAGGCATTTGAATATTACAGCAAGATCGCGCCGGCATTCAATGAGGATATCTCCGATCTGCACAAGACCGAGCCGTATGTCTACGGTCAGATGATCGCAGGTAAGGATGCAAGCAGATTCGGCGAAGGCAAAAACTCCTGGCTGACCGGTACGGCAGCATGGAACTTCGTCGCAATTTCGCAGTATATCCTCGGTATCTCCGCAGACTTTGACGGTCTGAAGGTTGATCCGTCTATCCCGAAGGCTTGGGACGGCTTCACCGCAACCAGAAAGTTCCGCGGCGCAACCTATAACATCACCGTCAAGAATCCGGATCATGTCTCCAAGGGCGTCAAGTCCCTGACAGTGGACGGCAAGGCCATTGAGGGCAATGTCGTTCCGGTCTTCGCAGAAGGCGGCGAGCACGAGGTCATTGCTGTTCTCGGCTAAGCGGACAACATCACAAAACAAAGGCGTCGGCGAAATGCCGGCGCCTCAGTTTTTTGATCATATTTCTATCACGATGACAACAAAAGCGGTACTTGCTTTTTATTGGACAATATGTTATACTATATGCAATACTATTTTGAGGAGGGGAGCCGTATGCCAGCTCAGGCCAAAAAGCCCGCTAAAAAACGCGGTATCATCGTCCTTATCATTTTCATCATTCTTGCGGCTCTTGCGCTGACTGCCGGATTTTTCCTCTATGTCCAGGATGTGCGGCTCTTCCCCAATATGCCCGACGTCATGGACCGGAATATCGGCGAGGATCATTTTGCCAGGGAGGATTTCTGCGGCATCTATGAATTCGGGCAGAGCGATCAGACGCCGGTCCACAGCGAAGCAAGCATACCGATCCTCTCCAAAGCAGAGGGCGGTTACAAGAAAAATTCGCAGGATGTTTCCGCAATATCCGTCGATTTTCCGGCGTACACGCTGTTTCCCATTCAGCAGCCTGCAACGGTCACGATGTATTACGACAAACAGGAAACGCTTGTCTGTGCCCGCATCGCGTATCACTATCAAGCGGATGAGATGCGTAATTTAAATGATGATCTTGCGAGGCTCGAATCCGAAGAAAGCCATGTTTTCGCGCCGAATCCGTTGTTCCGCATATATGACGATCTTGCGGAGAAGCTGCATTTCAAGACGCACAATGTTTATCGCAGCGATTCAGCAGACGCGCCCGAACTCGTCATCGAAGAATGCTATCGCAGCAACATATGATCATAAAAAAAGCCGCTGAATCAGCATGACGCTCATTCAGCGGCTTTTTGCAATTTCTGCATAAAAACGAACTCCGAAGGAAGCCCTTAAAACTGCGGTTTTCCTTCGAGAATCAGACATTCATCCGCATGGGGATCAATCTCCTGTTCCTTGACCTCACGCTGCCAGTCATCCGGTGCATAAGATTCGATCTTCACCGTGACGGCCTCACGCGGGCAGCCCCATTTTTCCGTAAAGACGCGGGTGATCTCCTCAGCGATCTCCTGCTTGATCTTCTCGTCCTTCGGGTATGCTTTCACGACGATCAGCGGCATTCCGATGCCTCCTTTCCTTGTAGCTTTTCCAGGCCATTTGCAAAAAATCTTCGTTATTATATGCGTCCCAGCCGACGCGGATGCGCTTTTTATTTCCGAGCTCAATGACCGTATCCGAGAGCTTATCTTTGCGCCGCTTGCTGCGCTTTCCGGATTGCACCGAGCGGACATATGTGATATCCTCCCAGCGGTACCGTCTGCGCATACCGAGCAGATTGTGATAGACAAAGCCCTTTTCCTCGTGATAATCAATGCGGATATTCCGCGTCATCATCAGCGGGATCGTCGCCAGCGTACAAGCCCCGACGATCAGACAGGAAAGGCGCTCGGAATGATTCAGAATGCACAGAATCAACACGACCGTAAAGCACGCACAGCAAACCCAGCCGATCGCGGCGGGCTCTCTGTTCGGGATTACCGTTCCGCGCCGGATCCTGCGCCGTGCCGGCTTTTTCTGCGCGGAAGCCATCAGCGAAATGCCTCCACGCATTCGCGTCTGACGAGCGCCGCAAGCTCCTTCGGCAGATTGTGCTGTGCATCCCACTCCTGCCCGAACGACTCCGCCTCTGCCGCATATTGTGCATAAAGCGGTGATTCCTGATACTTGCGGAGCAGCAGCGGCAGCGTTTCTCCGCGGCGTTCTGCTCCGGCGATTGCGAGACAGAGCGAAATATTGACCTCCCTGCGGCTGCCGACGCATTCAAAGGGCTTATTCGGCAGCGCGCCGCAGAGCTCCTGCAAAACCGGCTCCATATCCGCCATATTGAACATATCGGCGCCGAGCAGTCTTGCGATCTCCGCAAGCGGCAGAAACGGCGACAGGATCACCGAAACAAACAGGCATTTTGCACAGTGTCCGCACCATTTATCCTGCTTTGCACCGGCATTGCAGCTGCGGAAAATCTCATGATATTTCGTATCACAGGATGCAAAATATCTTGCGATCTGGAATTCCGTCAGCGGACGCAGCAGGCTGAAATACTGCACGCCGCAGCGCAGATAATCCCGCTCATAAGCTGCAAAATCGCGCTCAAACTGATAGCTCTTGGAATACTGATGATTGACCTCCGCTTCGGAGACAGTCGATTCGCTCGCTGAGGATTCATTCGAGAGAATGACCGTTTTCAGCCCGTTGACATAGGCTGTCAGCACCGCCGAAAAGGCGACAATCGCAGAAAACGGCGTATGGCCGTTCAGATAGCCCTCTTTATTCAGGCGCAGCATATTCGGATCGAGCGTGCGCTTCGGCTCCAGGATGCGCTCCTTCGGAATGCCTGCGAGGATCGCGGCTTTTTCAGAGGAATCGCGGTGATTGATCTGATAGGCATAGGCATTGTCAAGCTGACCTTTGAGCAGATTCAGCGTAACGATCGAATCCTTGCCGCCGCCGACCGGGATCAGATATCCGGAAAGATCTGTGCGCTGCGCGGATTTCTCCGGATCATTCCGCGAGGCAATCTCGGAAGCATAGGTAAACTGCATAAAGCTTTCGATATCCGTCTCGATGCCGTTGCGGTAGAAAAATTCGCCTAAGCCTCCGAAATACAGCCGCTTCCACCAATCCTCCTGCTTCTGATCCATGCGATCGACGCCGAGCCGGACTGTGGGCGGACAGGCAATCTTCCAGTAGGAGACAAGCTCTGCCATGCCGAGCGAAAAGACCAGCCGCCGGAATGCGGGATCATCCTCCGGCGAGCTCATCCGGAGATCTGTCTTGCAGGGAATCTCCCAATGCGGCTGAAAGCGCTCCTCCCCGAACGAAAAGCAATAATCAATGTCCAGTATGATGCCGGTTTCAGTTTCCCGGAAGCCGAGGATTATATTACTGAATTCAAATATCGGATACTGCTGCCGCAGTTCTGTAAAGGTCATGCAGTTTGCTCCAATCTGATATATAACGCTGAATGCGCAATCCCATGAGATCACGCATTCAGTCTGGATCTAAAATGTTATTTCGCCTTGACCGCCTCGCGGACGACCTCTGCGATATGCTCTGCGGACAGGCCGAACTGCTTGAGCAGTTCAACCGCCGGACCGGAATGGCCGAATGTGTCGTTCACGCCGACTCTGCGAACCGGAACCGGGCAAGCCTCACAGACTGCCTCTGCGACTGCCGATCCGAGGCCGCCGATGATGCTGTGCTCTTCTGCGGTGACGATTGTACCGGTTTCCTTTGCCGCCTTGATGATGATATCCTTGTCGAGCGGCTTGATCGTATGGATATTGATGACGCGGACGGAGATGCCCTCGCCTGCGAGCGTTTCCGCAGCATTCAGCGCTTCATTGACCATCAGGCCGGTTGCAACGACGGTGACATCGCTGCCGTCGCGGAGCTGAACACCCTTGCCGAGCTCAAACTTATAAGTTGCCGGATCATTGATGACCGGAACAGCGAGTCTGCCGAAGCGGCAGTAGACCGGGCCGTCGTGCTGGATCGCAGCTTCAACGGCAGCCTTTGCCTCGGTATCGTCAGCCGGATTGATCACAGTCATGCCCGGGATCGTGCGCATCAGCGCGATATCCTCGCAGCACTGGTGCGTTGCACCGTCTTCACCGACGGAAATACCGGCGTGCGTTGCACCGATCTTGACATTGAGGTGCGGATAGCCGATCGAATTGCGGACGATCTCGAATGCTCTGCCTGCCGCGAACATCGCGAACGAGGAAGCAAACGGTGTCATGCCGGCCGCTGCAAGACCTGCTGCAACGCCCATCATATTGGCCTCTGCGATACCGCAGTCATAGAAGCGGTCTGCATATGCCTTCTTGAACATACCGGTCTTGGTTGCGGCTGCAAGGTCTGCATCCAGAACGACCAGGTTCGGATATTTTTCTGCGAGTGCGACGAGCGCTTCGCCGTAGCTTTCGCGTGTCGCCTTCTTGATGACTTCGCTCATGCTTCCGCCTCCAATCTGCTGAGCTCCGCGGTCAGCTCTGCCATTGCCTTTTCATACTGCTCGGTGTTCGGCGCGGTGCCGTGCCAGCCGACCTGATTCTCCATAAAGGAAACACCCTTGCCCTTTGTGGAGTGCTGAATGATGACAACCGGCTGCTGTGTGACGCGCTCTGCCTCACGGAATGCGCGGTCGATATCGTCAAAGTCATGTGCATCCATCTCAATGACATGCCAGCCGAATGCTGCAAATTTATCCGGAATCGGCTCCGGCGAGCAGACATCGGTGATCTTGCCGTCGATCTGGAGACCGTTGTTATCGACGATTGCAAGCAGGTTATCCAGTCCGTAATGTGCCGCGAACATCGCAGCTTCCCAGACCTGGCCTTCCTCGAGCTCACCGTCGCCGAGGATCGTGTAGACACGGTAATTATCGCTGCGGTGCTTGCCGGCGAGTGCCATACCGCAGGCTGCGGAGATGCCCTGGCCGAGCGAGCCGCTGCTCATATCCACACCGGGAATTGTGATGCAGGGATGTCCCTGGAGTCTTGCGCCGATGTGGCGGAGTGTTTTCATTTCATCCATCGGGAAGAAGCCGCGTTCTGCGAGCGTTGCATAGAGCGCCGGCGCGGTGTGGCCCTTCGAGAGCACAAAGCGGTCGCGCTCTGCGAAATCGGGGTTATCCGGATAGACATGCATTCTGGTGAAATAGAGATAGGTCAGCACATCCGCGATCGAAAGCGAGCCGCCCGGATGGCCGGATTTTGCATTGTACACGCCCTCGATGATCCCCATACGGATCTTGCAGGCGTGAATCTGGAGCTGTCTGCGAAGCAAATCGTCCATATTCATTATCTTCCTTTCTGCCGTGCGCTGAACCGCGCGCGAAGCTAAATTTATTATACTATATATTGCGAAAAAAAGCAAGCGCTTTCCGACAGTATTTATGACTGATTCTTGCTGATTTATTCCTGTTTTTTGCGAAACGCCGCCAAAGTGCGCAATTCCGGCGCGGACTGCCGCGGCAGAATCCATATTTATCAAGTGGAAAACACCGCAATAAATGCCCTTTCCCGGCCGCAGTCAGGAAAGGGCATTCTGTCAATCGCTTTAATCAAGCTTTGCGATGATCCGGAGAATGATAATCACATCATCGCCGTTGAGATTGCCGTCGCGGTTGCAGTCCGCATTGGCGCGTCCCTGCTTCGAGATCATAGCTTCAGGATCCTCTGCGACGAAACGAGCCAGCAGAACCGCATCCGAAACATCGACCAATCTACTGCAATTACAGTCTCCGCGCAGATTCTGATTCGTGCCGGAAGACGAACCTGTTGTCATTCCGGTCGTTGTCGTTGCAGCAGGCGTGGTTTTCGTGGTGGTAGTCGTTGTTTTCGTGGTCGTTGTTGTCGTAGTCGTCTTTTTTGTAGTAGTCGTTGTTTTTTTGGTTGTTGATGTTGTTGTTTTTTTCGTAGTCGAGGTCGTTGTCTTCATGGTGGTCGTCGTTGTCGGTTTGGTTTCGGTGACAGGATCTGCTTCCTTCAGCACGAAGCTGCATCCGTCTATAGAGCCGAAGCCTTTCTCTTCCGTACCGACAGAAAGCATAATTGTCATCGTATCACCGGCATTTGCATGAAGCGAAACGGGAAGCTCATACCATCTGTTCCAGCCGACCAGATTGATTACTTTGGTCTGATTGTTTTTTCCGTTATTCAGAATCACGGCAACCCGGCTGTTCTCGCTGCCCTGCATGCTCGCCTTAAATTCATACGTACCGGAGGTCGTAATCGGAATTTTCGTTTCCGCATAACCGCCGATAAAGCCCGCTTCCGAATACCAATGCAGCGCATATGTACCGTTTTTGGCATCTTCATTGCGAACGTCCAGATGTCCGTCAGCCGGCGCTTTGAAAATGGTCCAGCCTGTCGGCTGCGCGGTAGCTTTTTTATCCAGCTCAAAATCCGGATTTTGCAGCAGATTGCCGCTTGTATCCGCATTCGGGCTGACCGTTCCGATATCGACAACATCTACCTGATTGCCGTGAACGCTGTTGAACATATAGAGTGATTCCAGCGGCTTGCCGGAGGCATCAAACAGCGCCTGATTCTCCCAGCTGCTTCCGCCGTAATACTTCGCATCTGCGTCGTATTCCATGGCAGTCTGTGTCGCCCATCCGCCGCCGTACTGATTCCAGAGTGTATTCCGCTGATTGTTGTCGGCATTGACTGCAAGCCATGCGGGCTCCCAGTAGAATACGCCGATGCCCATGCCGTCCGGAATTGCAGCGACTGCACGGAACAGATCCTCCAGAAACGCGATCTGTCCGCCCGCATCGACAGAATAATTGACATAGCTGCCGAGATCCTGCTGCGATGAGATCGTATTGGAGCCCGCATCCAAATTCTCAAAGTTGCCGGCCCAGGAGGTCTCCGCAACGAGCACCTTTTTCCCATAGGTCTTCGCAATATTGCTCAGCGTATTTTTCAGCATATCGGGCGTACCGTGCCAATAGGGATAATATGAGGTCGCAAAGACGTCGTAATCGACATTATTTTTCTTGAGCATCTTCGCGATATAATCCATATTCGAGGATTTTTCCGGGTTGGTAAAATGCAGCGCAACGAGCACATTCCGGTCAAATTCGCGGACGGCTTTCGCACCCGCGCTGAACAGGCTTGTGAGGTCCTTCCAGGCTGCATCGCTCCAGTTGCCTTTATCGAGCGAAACACCGCACATACCGGTTGTTGTCTCATTTCCGACCTGCACCATTGCGATGTCAACGCCGGTTGCCTTCAGCTTCCGGAGCGTTTCACCGGTAAAGCGATAGATCGCGTCCGCCTTCTGGCTGACAGAATAATTCTCCCAGGCCTTCGGCGCACGCTGCTTGCCGGGATCTGCCCAGAAATCCGAATAATGGAAATCGACAAAAAGCTTCAGCCCTGCTTCTGCACAGCGCTTTGCAATTTTTTCTGCACAGGCGACATCATTGGCGCCGCCGCCGTAGGTCGCATGATTCCATGCGCCGGTCGGGTCATTCCAGATGCGCACGCGGATCGTGTTGATGCCGGCTTCGGCAAGCGTTTTGAAGATATCCTGTTCCTTTCCGCTCCGGTCATAAAATTTCACGCCGCTCTGTTCCAGCGCGATGACGGATGAAATGTCTGCACCTTTGAACGGATCACCGTTCTCAAACGGTAATCCTTTGATGTCGGAGAATACGATTGGCTGGGCAGCGACGGCCTGCTGCGGGATTGGCAAGCCGCTGTTCATGCACAACAAAACGGCTGCCGCAGCAGCGGAAAACAATTTCCTCGGTTTCATACTTTTAATGACCTCTCTTAAATTTTAAATTTTTTCCCGTAAACCCAAGCATTCTCTTTCTGTGCTTTGTTTTATTATACCATATTTATCCTACAAATTGCAATAGTTTTTGAAAATATCTCGAGTTAAACAATACAACTTTTTGAAAAGCAGACAAGCTGAAACCCGTGCTTGACATCAATATCGGTTTGTGATAAAATAGTATTGTAAAATAGGCTGATTATGCGCGGAAAGGCGGTATGTGAAATGCGTGATCTGTTTTTTTGCCCGGAACGCTGGGCGCCGGATGAGATGATCTCCACCAATGCGGCACAGGCTATCCGTGTCCGCGGTTTTTCCGGCAGAACAGTCGATGCCTGGCAGCTCGGCGACTTCGGCTCCGACTGGACAGCTATTACCTCGCAGATTCCAATGGAAACAGGCTGGCTGGAAGCCGGTGCACAGTATCGCTTCTGCTTCTGGCTCAACGGCGGCGAAAACAGCCGCGGCGATGAGACCTGTATGCTGGAGATTTTCGGGGATGCCTGGGAGGATCGCCTGCGGTTCCGTCTGAACCGCAATCATACAAAACCGCTGCTGGAAAAGAATCACTGGCTGCTGTATGCCATACCCTTTACGGCACCGGAGGCCGCAGAGGCGCTGAATTTCCGGTTTGTCGCGGCAGGTGCGGTCTGCACGATTGCCGGTATCCCGGATATGGACATGGCCGCCTGCGAATCGCTGACACCCGATCAGCCGGATACGGCGCATTCATTCCGGCATAATCTCTGGTATCCGCACGGCTGGCCGGAGGAACGCCCGCTTCCGCAGCAGAATGAGAAAATTTCGCTGCGCAAAAAAGCAGCCGCGGCCGCAGCGGTCACAGCTGTATTCGCGATCGGAGCCGTCGCGCTCCGGCAGTATCTCAAAAAGAAACGGTAAATCCGTTTTTGATATTTTGGATCAACAGAATCCAACAGGAGGAATTAAATTACATGAAACTCGGAATGGTCGGACTGCCGAATGTCGGCAAAAGCACGCTGTTCAATGCGCTGACAAATGCCGGCGCAGAATCCGCAAACTATCCGTTCTGCACGATCGACAAGAATGTCGGCATCGTGTCTGTGCCGGATGCACGGCTCGAAAAGCTCGCAGAAATCTATCAGCCGAAGAAGTTCACGCCGGCAACGCTGCAATTCGTCGATATTGCAGGACTTGTCAAGGGCGCTTCCAAGGGTGAAGGTCTCGGCAACCGCTTCCTCGCGGATATCCGTGAGGTCGATGCGATTATTCATGTCGTTCGCTGCTTTGAGGATGACAACATCGTGCATGTGGACGGCTCGATTGATCCGAAGCGCGATATCGACGTCATCAATCTGGAGCTGATCTTCTCGGATATCGA
>CAMNFV010000123.1 GCA_946537515.1 uncultured Ruminococcus sp.
AAATCATAAGCCGACCTTATTCGCGCCCAGCGGAATCATACACTCGGACAAAGGATAAGAACAAGAATTCAAATTCCAGCTTTCGCAAAACGGCCGCCGGCTTCCGGCATCCTGCATAATTCATATGTCTCCATTTTGGCCGAAATCCCCAAATATAAATCAATTTCCTTGCAAGACCGTACAACTTGTGCTATACTGAAAATGCCCGCAATACCATACTTTTCATTTGCTTTTATGCAAATAATTTACAGAAAGGAATGATCATATGACAAAACATAGAATCCCGGCTATCATTACCGCATCTCTCATTCTGGCAGGCGTCTGCGGGCATGTTCCGCAGGCAGCGAATCCCTTTGGAACCGCGCTGACCGCGTTCGCGGAAGACGATGAAACCGAATACAAGGCATCCGGCGGCTTCCTCTATCTCCCCTTTTCAGGCGGAATCGCCACAATCATGTCCTATACCGGAACGGACAGCACCGTCACAATCCCCGATCAGATCGACGGCTATGATGTCTGCCAGGTCGATGAGGAGCTGTTCCCGGATAAATCCCGGATCAAAAAGATCGTAATCGAAACAGAACATTACTCATACGATCTGAATTTTATGAGCGGCTGCGAAAATCTGGAAGAGGTTATCCTGCCGGATTCAGAGGAATGGTGGAATGTTTCCGGCGGCGCATTCGACGGCTGCACAAGCCTGAAAAAAGTCCACCTGCCCGCCAGGCTGACAGCCGTGGAACAATACGCATTCAAAAACTGCAAATCGCTGGAAGAAATCGTACTCCCCGAAACAACGGGTTCTATTGATGAGGGCGCCTTTGAAGGCTGCGAAAAACTGGAGAAAATCCACATCCCGGATGCGGTCTGGCTAGTCGGCGCCCATGCATTCTCTGGAACGGCATGGCTCAAAGCAAAACAGAAAGAAAATCCGCTCGTCACGATCAATACGGTTCTCATCGACGGCGCAGCATGCAAAGGCGAGATTGAGATTCCGGATGACATCGAGCGCATCAGTCCGGGCGCTTTTGAGGATAATACTGCAATCACAAAGGTTACGATATCAAACAACGTCAATAATATCGAAAGATTCGCTTTCCGGAACTGTACGTCCCTGGCGGACATCAAGTTCCAGTATAACTTGACTTTTACTTCAATCAATGAAGAAGTCTTTGCCGGATGCACCGCGCTGAAAGAGATCAAGCTTCCCTCGACTCTGACGGGTATCAAAGAAGGCGCATTCAGCGGCTGTACCGCTTTGGACTCCATTGAGATTCCAGCCGGCGTCTATGAGATTCAGGACAGAGCCTTTCAGAATTGTACGCAGCTGGCAAACATCCGCTTCATGAATGCGAACGGAAAAATCAACATCGGAAAGGATGCCTTCGACGGTACAAAGTGGTCGAAGAGGCAGCAAACTGAAAAGGTCAGCGTGATAGGCGGTACGCTGGTCAAAGCAGAACCCGATCAAAACGGCACGCTGATTCTGCCGGATACGGTTCGCAATGTTCCGAAAGATTTCTTCAGATCCATGAATATGGATATCAAAAAGCTCGTGATACCGGAATCCATCTCGACGCCGTTTGAATTATGGGGCTGCCGGAATCTCGAAGAAATTGAGATGAATGCTTCCTTTTTAACGATCCCGGATGACATGTTTACGGGTCTTCTGAAGCTCAAAAAAATCAAATTTTCGCCTGACAGCATAATCAACGAGATTGCCCCGTTTGCATTTCGGGATTGCAGCAGTCTGGAAGAGATCGAGATTCCGCAGCATGTCACGCAGATTCCGAATCATGCGTTTGAGAATTGCACGAAACTCACGACTGTCAAGCTGCCGGACGGGCTGATGTCCATTGAAAAGCTTGCATTTCAAAAATGCGAATCGCTGAAAAACCTGGTGATTCCGGAATCTGTTGCATTCATATATCCGGATGCATTTGAGGGCTGCGATCAGCTGATTTTGCAGGTTTATCCCGGGTCTTACGCAGAGCGTTACTGCAAGGCGCTGTATCGTCCCTATCATGTGATTCCGGATTTGAACGGGGACAATCAGGCAGATACAGCGGATGTACAGGCATTGCGGGATTATCTGCTCACGAAAACGGACACGCTGCCGAATGGAGAAGCGGCTGACATGAACCGGGACGGCAGGCTGAATGCGACTGACCTGGCGCTTTTCAAGAACAATGTACTGAAAGGACTTTACGGATCATAATTAGAGCGCCTTGACCGGCATAGCATATTACATACAGTATGCGAGCTTTGATTGAGAAATATCTATTCATATTACTTGTGCACATACGCATGCATGCAGTATCATAGAACAATATTGTCAATCGGAAAAATTTTTGCAAGATGATTATAAATTCAGCCGATCCGGAATCATCAGAAATCCGGCAAAGCGGAATAAATAGTATGATATTTCAGAATCAGCTGACAAAAAAGAAAAGTTGCCGCTGCTGTCCTCATCAAATTGCCGCTGCTGTTTTCATCCGATTGCCGCTGTTGTCGTCAGCAGGATTCCCGGTTTCTGCGTTTGACATGCTGCGGGTGAAATGCTATACTGATTTCGGCGGTCGAAAATCGCCGAATTTAAGATTAGCCGGAAAAACCGGCAGAAAGGCGTTTGTATATATGAAACGACACACTTCTATTACCAAAAAAATCGCAGCATTCTCTCTCGCAGCCTGCTCGAGTGCGACGCTTCTGCTTGCACCGATGACAGCGAATACAACACTCTGGCAGAACTTTTGCATCACAGCCAGTGCAAGCTCGGACAAGTTTTCTGAAGATACACTGATCCTTGCCAACGGAAAGAATGCCTCTGCATCAGGCTACGGCTCCCAGAGCTGGTACTCTCCGAACAAAAGATTCATGCTGATTTTTCAATCGGACGGTAATCTGGTTCTGTATGATCAGCAGAACAACAATCGCGCCGTCTGGAACTCCGGTACCGGAATCGGCAACAGCAAATGCACACGTTCATTCCGGATGTCAATGCAGTCTGACGGCAACCTCGTGATTTACAGTCAGGAGCGCTACAATCCGAAAGCAACGCCGCTGTGGCAGGCGCATACAGTTGCAAACGGCGGAAGCTCTTGTTCTCTGCACCTTTCCAATGAGGGCGAGCTCTATGTGTATCATAATCAGAGAAAGCAGAGCCTCTGGAGCAACAGAAGTGAAATCGTGTGTACCGCAAAGTCCAATACCTGCCTGAATTCAAGCCAGTGCCTCTCCTCGAAGAACCGCCTCTACCGTGCAATTATGCAGCCGGACGGCAATTTCGTCGTCTATGATAACAGAACCGGTACGGACAAGGCAATCTTCAACACCGGAACGCAGGGGAACAACGGCGCATTCCTGGCGCTGCAGCAGGACGGCAATCTTGTCGTTTATCAGGGCAAAAAGCCTGTGTTCAATACCGGAACAAGCAGTAGTTCTTATGATGACTATAAGCTGTCGCTTGGTGATGACGGCGTTCTGACGCTCACCCGCCAGAGCACACAGACTGTCATCTGGTCTTCTTCATCGAAATTCAACCTTGAGCTGCTGAAAAAGGTCGGCTGTCAGCCGCGCGGCTCTGTATCCTGCTCCTGCTATGCACTTGCGTATGCCAGAACACTTCTCGACGGAAAAGTTCATCAATGGTATGAATATAATATGTACGGGAACAGCAGCCGGGTCTGCGCAGTCTGGGGCAAAGGCGGATTCCATGTTGAGCAGAAGGTCAAGAAGTACCAAGGTTATCAGCTGATGTATGATCAGATTAAGGCAGGCAAGCCCTGCGTCATTCTGGTTGCAGGTTCCAGAAGCTCTCAGCATTACATCACCGTAATTGATGTCAAAGGCAATGCAGACAGAAACAATCTTTCGACGAAGGACTTTACGATTCTGGATCCCGCACCGGTCAACGGCAGAACCGCACCGGTTCCTGAAAACATGGCCACGGCAGGCTATGATCTCAAGTGGGATAATGTAGACTATCCCGGCTACAACATTAATATCAAGAACTGATTTTCTGACATCGGGAGCATTCTGAAAAGGATGCTGAAATCCGGACAGAACAGTGCAGGGGGGGCTTACCGCCGCGGTGAATCCCCCCTGTTTCTATTTCTGCGGAAAATGCAGGAAGCCTGAACAAATCTGCAAACGGAAAACGAGGCGGAATTGACAATCCGGATTATTCATGTTATAATAATATGAATTGCGTGAAAACACGTAGAAACTGTTTTATTTTTGAGGTGGAATATGAAGAAAATATGGAGTTGTCTGGCATCTGCTGCCATGCTCTTTTCATCCGCTGAACTGCTGCCGGCAGCAGCACAGCAGAAGTTTGAAGCGAAGGATGAGGAATGTGCCGTCTTTGACCAGGAAACCGGTGTTCTGACGCTGCACGGAAATGTGACGACAGAAGGTGTGCAGAAATATAATATGAAGCCGAAAGTGAAAAAGGTGATTGCCGAAGAAGGGACTGTGCTCCCGGCTGACAGCAGCCTTCTTTTCTACGGAATGGGCTCTGTGTCAATTGATCTTTCCAAAGCGGATACATCGAATGTGACGGAAATGGACAGCATGTTTTACGGCTGCCTCAATCTCAAGGAACTGGATCTTTCCGGATTTGATACTTCCGCAGTCACCCGTATGGACTATATGTTCAATCATTGCGAGCAGCTGGAGCAAGTCGATCTATCCGGTTTTGATACCGCAAATGTCACAACAATGGAAGGCATGTTTTACAGATGTCTCAAGCTGAAAGAACTCGATTGTTCCGAATGGGATACCTCGAATGTCACGACGATGCTCTCCATGTTTGTAAGCTGCAACAGCCTGGAAAAGCTCGATCTTTCCGGATTTGATACATCTAAAGTTACGAATATGTCCGGCATGTTTTCGGAATGCTTTCAGCTGTCGGAACTGAATCTGTCAGGCTTTGATACATCCAACGTCGAATTGATGTCCGTCATGTTTGCTTCATGCCTCAGTCTCAGGGAACTGGATCTTTCCGGCTTCGATACTTCAAGTGTAAAGGCTGCGAATAACATATTCTTTAACTGTACAAATCTTGAAACGATTTATGCCTCTGATAAGTGGAATAACAGCAGCCTTGAAAACGGCAGCAAGCTCTTCGGTGCATGTCCTGCGCTCAGAGGCGGAAACGGCACGACATACAGCGATGATCATGTCAGCGCTGAATATGCGCGGATTGATACTGCGGCTGCACCGGGCTATTTCACCGGAAAGGGCGTATCTGCAAAGCCGGAATACCTGCTGGGCGATCTGGACGGCGACAATGAGATCAGCGTAGAGGATGCGCAGCTTGCTTTGGCCGATTATGTCAATACCATGTCCGGTATGGAGACTGCCCTGACTGCAAGGCAGCTGCTTGCCGGTGATATCAACGGAGATCAGCGGGTCACGGTTGAGGATGCACAGGTGATTTTACGCTATTATGTCAGCAACACTCTTTCCGGCGAGTCGGTTACATGGGAAGATTTGCTCAAATAAACAGCGTATGAAATCATGTTGCTTCAAATCTTCATGGCCTTTCGTAAATCAATAATAAACAAAATGCCATAGTACTCCTGACTTTCATCAGAAATACTATGGCATAAACTTTTATATCCTCTTACTCAACCGTAACAGACTTCGCAAGATTTCTCGGCTTATCGACATCAAAGCCCTTGCCGATCGAAACATAATAGCTCAGCAGCTGGAGCGGAATGACACTCAGGCTGCCCGCGAAGAGCGGCTCGATCTTCGGTACATAGCAAGTGAATTCTGCCGTATCTTCGAGGAAATAATTCCCTGCGGTCGTGACGGCCATCAGCTTTGCCCCGCGGCTCTTTACCTCAACCATATTGCTGACGGTCTTTTCGGTCAGCGCATCCTGCGTCACGATGCTGATGACAATCGTGCCGTTTTCGATCAGGCTGATCGGGCCGTGCTTCAGCTCACCCGCTGCATACGCCTCGGAGTGAATATAGCTGATCTCCTTCAACTTCAGGCTGCCTTCCATGCCGATCGCATAGTCGATGCCTCTGCCGATGAAGAATGCATCCCCGACATTGATAAGCTTCGCAGAATACCACTGCAGGCGCTCATTGTCTTCGAGAATCTTCTCAACCTTATCCGGAATCGTGTAGATCTCTTCGAGCAGCTGCTGATAGCGTGCCTCCTCGATCTCATTGCGTGCTTTCGCAAACTGAAGCGCAAGCAGATAACCAGCGACAAGCTGCGTGCTGTATGCCTTGGTCGTCGCGACGGAAATCTCCGGACCTGCGAGCGTATAGAAGACATTATCCGCCTCACGCGCAATCGAAGAGCCGACGACGTTCACGATACCGAGCGTCTTGATGCCCTGATTCTTCGCCTCACGGAGTGCCGCGAGGGTATCCGCGGTCTCGCCGGACTGGCTGATGACAATGACGATGCTCTTCTTATTGAGCGTCATCTTTCTGTAGCGGAATTCGGATGCAAGCTCCACGCGAACCTGAAGGCTCGTGAGGCTCTCAATGACATACTGCACGGCCATGCCGACATGATAGGCCGAGCCGCAGGCAACGATATAGACCTGCTCAATGGCCTGCATTTCCTCGTCGGTCAGGCTGACGCTGTCGAAATGCACAACGCCGTCCGTGACGACGGAATTGATCGTATCGCGGATGACCTTCGGCTGCTCGTGGATCTCTTTCAGCATGAAGTGCTCATAGCCGCCCTTTTCAGCGGATTCCGCATCCCACTTGATCTCGGTCAGCGGCTTCTCGATGACTTCGCTGTCGATGTTAAAGAACGTAACAGCGCCCTTTTCGAGTTTCGCGATCTCCATATTGCCAATATAATAAACATTGCGCGTATATTTGAGAATTGCCGGGACATCGGATGCGACATAGCTCTCGCCGTCCGCGATGCCGATGATCATCGGGCTGTCCTTCCGTGCGCAGTAGATCTCGCCCGGATAGTCCTTGAACATGACGCAGAGCGCATAGGAACCGCGGATACGGACCATAGCGCGTGCGATTGCCTCGATCGGCAGCGGCGCGTACTTCTTATAATAATAGTCGATCAGCTTGACTGCAACCTCGGTATCGGTCTGCGACTTGAAGGAATAGCCCTTCTTGATGAGTTTTTCGCGCAGTTCCTGAAAATTCTCGATGATGCCGTTATGAACCGCAATGACATTTTCATCGTCACTTGCGTGCGGATGTGCATTGACAGCAGACGGTTCGCCGTGGGTTGCCCAGCGTGTATGGCCGATGCCGCAGCAGCCCTTGACTGCATTGCCGTTATCTGTCATCTCGGAGAGCACTTTCAGCTTGCCCTTTTCCTTGATGATCTCGGTCTCCTTATCCCCGTCACGGACTGCGATGCCCGCAGAGTCATAGCCGCGGTATTCGAGCTTTGAGAGGCCGTCCAGAAGCACCGGTGCCGCCTGTCTGTTGCCTGTAAATCCGACAATTCCACACATACGATAAATTCATCCTTTCTGTGCTGTAATGATTTTTTCAGTATAATCTGACATTTCAGAGATATGCTGTCATCATATTACTGCATTCTATTATATTCTATCATAATTCCCCCGAAAAGTCAAGAGAATAAGCAAAAAACGACTCCGCGAACGGAGAATGACAATCGTGCATCGCGGACACGATGCAAGCGAAACGCCCCTCTTAAAGCGTGAGTTCTGCCCAGTCCGCATGGCCGCCCGCAATCGTATTGACGGTATAATACGCGAGAATCAGCTGCGCATCGGCGGATGTCACCGCACCGTCGCCGTCAATATCCGCAGCGGAAGACTGCACATCACTAAGCCCGGACGGAAGCTGCGCGGTCGTCTTTGCATAGGCTTCGAGGACAAGCTGCGCATCGGCCGCCGTAATGCTGCTGTCGCCGTCGGGATCGCCCTTGATTTGCTGTGCGGTGATATGCTCAAACATATCGTTGATGCCGGAATCGGGCCCGACCGTGGAGCGATAGAGGCCGTATTTCAGCGGGCTGTAGGTGCTGATCTGGGTCGCTTTGGTGAAGGGCGCCCAGCTGTTGCCCTTTGCCCAGCGGGTAAACCAGGTATACTGCTGGGAATTGTGCTTTGCATAGCCCGCGAGGCTGACCTGATAGGCCGTTCTGCCGCCGAAATAATCGAGCGGGGTGTCATAATTCATGACGAGCGGATTCTTCGCCCAGAGATGCAGATAGGTCTTGGGGACATCCCATGCGCCGTATTGCGCGGCACTCTGCGGATACTGCGCGGGGTCGCCGGAGAGCGCAACGGCCTTCTGCAAGGTCGCGGCATTGACGCGGTGCTGACCGTGGCCGTATTCGCCGTTAACATCGTGGCCGACGACGACATCGGGCTTGAAGCGCCGCAGCATCTCGACCTGATACGCGACAATACTGTCATAGGATATGCCGGCGTTATTGAGATTGTTCATCGCCCATTGATAGGTCTCGGAATACTGATCGGGGAAACGGCCGATTGCGGGATAATGGCGCAGGCCGACTTCCCAGAGCGCATTGAGCTGCTCATGCAGACGGATCGGCTCGCCGTTGTGGTGGCAGAAATAGACGACCTGCATTTTCTTGCCGCGTGCGACTGCATCGGGAATCAGGCCGAGGAAGAAGAGGTGCTCATCATCATTATGCGTCGAAAAGAGCGCAATATCAGCCTTTTCGTATGCGGGCTCCCAGACCTGCACATCGGCGGGGAGATCGCCTGCGCCGAAGATGCGGATTTCACCGACCGAGACATATGCATCAAAGGTCAGGACGACCGAGGACGCATTCAGCGCGGAGACATCGGCGTAATCATGGAGAAAGCCGTTCTGACCGCAGTCGAGCTGTGTGCCGTTTGCGGCGGCGTGCCAGAGGGCAGATTTCTTGTCGAATTTGACGGAGATGCCGGAAATCGGCGCAGATGCGGTAATTGTGAGGGTACCGCCGGGGGCGAAGGTATAGACAGAGGATTCGCTGCCGTCGCGCATGACGTTGGTATTGTAGCCGCTGGAAGCGACGAGCGCTGCGGTGCGGGTGAATTCGGGTGCGGCCTCTGCGGAAGCATGTAGCATGGGGGCAGAGGTCAGCAGGAGCGCAGCCGCGGTGAGGGCTGCTGAAATGTGTTTGAGGTTCATGGTAAAGTCCTTTCCGGAATGAGTATCCGCGAAACAGTATATCATATTTTCCGCGTATTGTCTAGCGAATCATTGTGATTTTCAAAAAAGCTTAATAG
>CAMNFV010000124.1 GCA_946537515.1 uncultured Ruminococcus sp.
AATACCCCCGCCCGGTATCTATATTATATACCGGATGGGGGTATTTGTCAAGTGCTTATTTTCGATTTATGCGGATGCGCCCTCGGTCTGCGGCGGAACGGCTGCCGTCTGTTTCCGTTTATGCTCCAGCACCAGAATCACCGCGACTGCTGCCGCAAGCACATAATACGGAATCTGACAGATATATTCCTGCTTCATCGTCATCTCGATTTTCTCCGGATCGCCGAGGCCGCTGATGAAAAATGTATTCAGCCTCCCGACGCCCATATTATTGCAGGCGTGCATGATCGCTGCCGGAAAGACCGAGCCGGATTTTTTCGTCAGCCACATCAGGAATACACCCATTGCGATGCACCAGACGCTCATCGTCACGATGCCGAGCCACGGATACCCCCAGTAATCCTTGCCGAAATTATGTCCCTCGATCGTCAGCGGTGCGTGCCAGACGCCCCAGAGTATGCCGCCGGCGATGATCGTGCCGGTCGTACCGAGCAGCGGCTCCATTTTCTGATTCATATAGGCGCGCCATCCGAACTCCTCACCGATCGTGTTCCATGCAAAGAGCGGTCCGATTGCGAACAGCATCAGGCAGTTTCCGATATAATCCGAGATGCTGACGCGGCCGGTCATTTCGCTGAAATCCCAATGGCCGTAGACGAGCGTCATCGTGATATACGTGAGCAGGCCCTGCACAAACGGAATCAGAACCGCAAGCGCATAATAGCGGACATGCCCTTTGAGATTCAGATGCAGCAGCGTGTTCTCCCAGCCCTCTTTCGTGAGCTTGCGCGTGATGATATTTGCAAGCATCGGCGCGTAGATCAACGGCAGAGCGAGAATTGCATAGGCACCCTGAAACCAGTTTTCATAGCCGAGTGTTTTGTTCAGGATGATCGCCGGAATCCACGCGATGCCGAATGCAAGGAGCAGGAACAGCACAAGCCGTTTCGCTTCCAGTTTTTTATTTTGCATACTGCTCCACTCCTTTCATATAGACCTTGCAGGAGATCTTATAGGATACATAATACCCGATGATCGCGAGCCAGAGGATCACGCCGAGAATCAGATAAACATTGTGCTTCAGCGTGCCTTCTGCAAATGACACGCACCAGTCATAGATCGTGACAAACGGATCACCGCTTTCGCCGCCCGGGAGCGGTCCGAACAGCAGATAAATCAGACCGCCGAGCACAAGGACTGCGAATGTCAGAACTTTCATATGCTCGCCGTTTTTGTGTCCGAAGCGATATGTAAACGGAAAATCAATCATCATCTTGAAAAGCTCAAAGAAAAACATGCCGTTGATCAAAAGATTCGTAATCTGCAAATTGATCATGAGCTGCTCATTCTCTGTGCCGACGATCAGATGATCCGCAAGGATCGTAAGCTCCGCTGCGAGCGTCGCGGAAACATAGGCGACCATGAGCATGAGAAATGTCACAACATACTTGCTGTAGATCGCGCCCCTGATGCCCTTCGGATGCGATGCGGTAAAATACGCCCATTTCTTGACCTCATCCTGCGAAATATTCAGAAAGGCTTGCAGACCGGTTGCAAAGAACGGTGTAAAGGCAACCATCAGGTAAAGCAGCGGCGGCTGACCGTCAGCGCTGTTGAAGCCGCCGATCATCTCAGCCATTCCCGCCTCGCCGGTTAATGTCATCAGCCACCCAAACCCAAGCCACAGCAGCAACATGCCCGGTCCCATGAGTGCAACAATAATCAGGTTGCTCCTGTTCATCCGAAGCTCTTTGAAAATCAAACCTGTCATGATGCTTCACCTCCTGCCGGCAGTACCGGCCTCCGTTTCGCTTCGCCTTTATTCTGCGTCATCCGCTGAACAGCGTTTCTCTCTTTCAATCGGGACGGCTCTGCGCCGCCAAACATATAAATTCTGATCGTCATGATGCTTCACCGTCCCCTTGCTTGCGGAACAGCGTAAACGGCTGCTTTTTCTGCGCTTTTTCGCGTTCGTTTACATCGCCGTACATTTTGTAGTGCCGCATGGTCAAAAACCAGCCAAGCAGCAGGCAGCCGATCAGCACGAGCACCGTGACCGGTCTGATCAGGGATTCATGTGCAAGGAAAAGCGTCCGGGCTTTTTCGATCGACTCATCAATCGGTGCAACATCATCTGCATTCGGATCGGTGATAAAGTTATAGAGACCGAAAATGATCGCCGGTCCGGCAACAACAGCCGTAGCCTTGAAGTTTGCCCATTCCATTCCTTTGGCTGTACGCGCTTTTGTCGCAAAGAATGTCAGCAGCGTATCATAGAGCAGGAACGCCGCAGAGAACGCTGCTATGAGCCAGACGGTATGCGCGGAAAACGTCATGCCCGTGATTTTCGCCGTCACAAATGCATTCAGAATTGCAAACAGAGATCCGGTCAGCATCCTGCTGATCTTTACAATATAGATTCCGGTCGCGCGCATACGCGGCGTGATCGGGAGCGCAAAGGAATACGGAAGCCAGTTTGCCTGAATATCCGGCAGCGCCGCCGTATTCATTCCGAGGGCTGCCGCACCGCATCCGACCAAAGAAATCGAAGCGTAGTAAATGATCGCGTTGAATTCTCCCAGCATCTCCGATCCCTCGAATACCGGTGCAAGATTGCCGACCGACATGCTCAGACGGATCAGCCAGAAAAGAGCAGTCAGCACGATCATGATGCACATTCCGGAAAAATACTCCTTGCGCACGAGGCGCCATTCGCGCCATGCAAGCGCTTTGATTGCCGCCCCTGCCGAACGCGGCTTCGCAGCGCGAATTGTTTTTTGTTCGTTCATATGATTCACCTCAGTCTTTCAGAAATACCCGCGAGAGGTCCGCTAAATGTCAACAACTCAAGCATGTAAATCAATTTTTGAATTGCCTTGCAATTCACTTAGGGGCGCCCTCTATCGCAGGGCTCCCCTCTCCGAAAAACGATCCACCGGATCGTTTTATCGGATTCACCCCTGCGGAGCTCCTTTCGTAAGGGAATTTCGCTGTCTGCGGACAGCGGCCAAAGGGCGCCGCCCTTTGGAAACCTGCGAGCTTTTGTAAAAGCTCGACCAAAACTTTTATTTTGACGCTCATTCAGCGTGTCGCGTATCCGGAATGCTTTTGCTCGACCAAAACTTTTATTTCGGCTTCGCCGTGTTCTCGTTCAGGATGTCCATTCCTTCATGGTTCTGTGAACATAATAGACCATGATATCCTCAAGCGTTGTCGGCTCGAGCATCAGTCCTTCGTATTTGCGCGCCATTGCTGCTCTGTCCGAGACCATTGCCTCTGCGCCGAAATCCGTCAGACGCGCGCTGACATAATCCTCCGGATCAACATCCTTGAATTCCGCCTTCGTACATTTGAGGATGCCGTGCTGCTCGAGTACATCATCCTTATAGCCCGTGACAAGAATCTTGCCGCGGTCGATGAAGGTCACGCTGTCCGCGATCTTTTCAAGGTCAGAGGTGATATGCGAGGACATCAGGATGCTGTGGTTCTCATCCTGCAAATACTCAAGGAAAATATCGAGAATTTCCGAGCGCACAACCGGATCAAGACCGGTCGTTGCTTCGTCCATGACGAGCAGCTCGGCATCGTGCGAGAGAGCGCAGGCAATTTGCAGCTTCATCTTCATGCCCTTGGAAAATTGCCCGATCTTCTTTCTCTGCGGCAGTTCAAAGCGCTCAAGATACCCCGCATATACCTTGTCATCCCACTTCTCATAGAGTCCCTTGAAGATGCGCCCCATTTCCTTTGCATTGAACAGATCGTGAAACGGCAGCTCGTCAAAGACGACCGCAAGACGCTCCTTGATCGCCTGCTCATGCTCGATATGATCCATGCCGAGCAGATTGATTTTTCCCGCATTGATCGGGATGATATTCAGCAGACTGCGGATCGTCGTGGTTTTTCCGGCGCCGTTCTGCCCGATAAAGCCCATGATGCTGCCCCGCGGCACATCAAAGCTGATGCTGTCCAGCGTAAAGCCGTCATATTTCTTTGTGACGTTTTTGATTTCGATTGCATTTGCATAGTCGTTCATGATTCTGAACCTCCGTATACAATTTCAAGTATCTCCTGCAATTCCGTGAGCGGGATGCCGCAGCGTTTTGCCTTTTCGGCGGCGTCCGTCAGCAGCCCTTCGATCGCTTTGAGCTGCTCCTCGCGGTAAAGTTCCTTGTTCTGTGCCCGGACAAAGCTGCCCTTGCCCGTATAGGATTCAATAAAGCCGTCGCGTTCAAGCTCCTCATAGGCGCGCTTTGTCGTGATGACGCTGATCCGCAGCTGCATCGCAAGATTGCGCATCGAAGGCAGCGCGTCGCCCTCCTTCAGCGTTCCTTCGAGGATCATGGTTTTGATCTGACGGACGATCTGCGTATAGATCGGCTCGCCCGATACATTGCTGATAATGATATCCATAATTAGAGTACTCCTTACCAAATGTGAAATGAGAAATTTGAAATGAGAAATTTCGGTATCATATTTTGACAAACAAAATATGATTGATTTCAAATCGTCCGCAAAGCGGACAACCGCAATTTCTAATTTCTAGTTTCTAATTTCTAATTCCCATGCAGTACAGTGTCCGGATTGTGCTGCACGGCTATAATGTGTATATTCGATATATACATTATAACATTGTATATACACTTTGTCAAGGGGGTTGCAAAAATTTTTTTCAGATGCTCATGCGGCATTTGTCCAATACAAAAGAAAAAGCTCCGCGGCATTTGAACCGCAGAGCGTTTGCAAGCTGTCAGTGAAATGGCGCAGATACGTCGTTTCACTATATATTTTATTGTTCTGTGCCCTTATATTCAAGGCTGAGCATTGTCAGATCGTCAAACTGCTCCGCATCCCGGACAAATCCGCGGACCGCTTCGCGCACATTGTGCAGCAGCTGCTCCGGATCGGCATCCGGTGAAGCATTGAGCGTATCGAGCATTCTGCCGATCCCGAACATCTGCTCCCTGGCGTCTGTCGCTTCCGGAACGCCGTCTGTATAGAGGAATATTTTATCGCCCTTTTCAAGATGAAGCGTATACTCCTTATATCTCGTCCCTTCCATTCCGCCGATCACGAGACCGTGCTTGTCTTTATAGACCGCGAATTCGCCGTTCGCCTTTTTCAGAACGGGATATTCATGTCCGGCATTCGCACAGGTCAGCGTTCCGGTTGAGATCTCCAGAATGCCGAGCCAGACCGTCACGAACATCTCAACCTGATTATTCGAGCAGAGCGCCTCATTCGTCTTATTCAGGATCTCCGCCGGCGAGACACCGAGCATCGCGCAGCTTTGCAGGATCGTTTTTGAGATCATCATGAACAGCGCCGCCGGGATGCCCTTGCCGGAGACATCCGCCATAACAAGGCAAAGATGATCCTCGTCAATCAGGAAGAAATCATAGAAATCGCCGCCGACTTCTCTTGCAGGCTCCATCACAGCGAAAATATCGAACTCATGTCTGTCCGGATACGGCGGGAAAATATGCGGCATCATCGAGCTCTGGATCTTCGTCGCAAGCGAGAGTTCCGTGCTGATGCGCTCTTTTTCTGCGGTGATCTGCATGAGGTCGGCGCCGTATTCGCGGATCGAATGCTCCATATCCGCCATGGTATGAACCAGTCCCTCCAGTTCATCACCGGTATGCACATCAAGATTCGTAAAATGCTCCGAAGCAGTATCATTGCGGTCTGCAAAACGCTGCGATGCCTCCGCGATCAGATTGATCGGACGCACAAGCCGATGCTTGATCCTGCGCGCCTGTACCCATGCAATCAGCAGCGTCAGAATCAGAATCGCCAGCGAAAATTTCAGCGCAAAATCCTGCATACCTTCCAGCAGATTTTTGAGGGACACATCGACCAGCACGAATGCAAGCTGCTCACCGCTCTCCTGATCGAGAATCGGCGTACCGACCGTACAGAGCAGTCCGTAATTCTGGGTATAGCCGATGTCATAGAGGATATCATCCTCTTTGCCGTCCAGAAAGCGCAGCATCCCTTTATAATTGACCGTTTCCCAGTCGCCGGGGAGCAGACGGGTGGATGCATCCTCATCCGGATCGACAATGTAAACCATTGCCGATGTGTCGCGGTCATACATCGCAAGATAAATGTCATAGATCGCGTCATGAAAACCGAGCGTACCGGAGAACATGTGGAAGAGCACATCATAAGCGCTCCCCTTCTGCTTGTAATCCACATCCGCAAAATAGCTGCGGTATTCTTCCGTACCGACCTTTTGCCGCTGTTCCGCGGTCAGGCTGCGGTAGATCTGCATGGTCTGTCCGGAGAGTGCCGCTGCATCCGCACTGTGCGTTGCCGCCATACGCGCCTGACGCGCAATGCCGTCCGCCATGCTGATATACTGCCTGATCAGCGCAGCTGCGTAGATTGTCAGCGCGACGAGCAATGTCACGATGCCGAACAGCACGCAGCTCAGAATTGTAGAACGTGCGGTCTTTCGAGCAAGAGAGGACTGTTTCTTTCTGCTCATTTTTTCAGTCCTTTCACAATGGTAAGAATATTGCTGCCGTTCACATATTCATACCGGATATCATCCATTGTCTTTTTGACAAGGAAGATCCCAAGCCCGCCGACCTCTCTTTCCTCTGCGGATTTTGAAAGATCCGGGTCTGCCTTTGCAAGCGGATCATAGGGCACGCCGTGGTCAATGAACGTGATGCTCACCGCAGAGCGGTCCGGATGCACCTCGGCGCGGACCGTTGCAGGGCCGGTTTCCGGATCATAGGCATAATTTGCAATATTGACAAAGATTTCCTCAACGGCAAGGTCAATCTGCATCTGAATTTTCGGCGGACATGCCGCCTCTTCCAGCTCTTCATCAATAAACGCAATGACAGTATCCAGATTGTCAACCAGGGCTTCGATATCAAGCTCTTTCATGCGCTTTCCTCTTACTCAAAGACCAGAATATCGGTAAAGCCGGTCACCTCAAAAATCTCCATGAGATCGCCGTTTGCATGGATGACAGACATCTCACCCTGCTTATTCATCTGCTTCTGCGCAATCAGCAGGACGCGCAGTCCGGCAGAAGAAATATACGCTGTTTCTTCCAGATCAAAAACAAGCTTCTTTACACCTTCCAGCGCACCCTGAAGCACCTGATCGAGCTCCGGGGCAGTTTTGGTATCAATTCTGCCCTCGATCTTCAGCGTCAGCTGATCTGCATTTCTTTCCTGAATAATGTTCATAATTTCCATTCCTTTCATGACTGATTATCCGGTCTTTCCCACACACGGCTCTCATAGAAGCTGTGCAGAACCTCTTTATCCAGTTTGCCCTGCTCCGCCGCATGGTTATGCAGCCGGATGATGCCGTCAAACCCGATCACAAGGATCCCTCCGGACATGTCATTCAAAATACCGCTGATCAGCATGTGTTCGTTGTATTCCACTTCGTTCACATCCTTAAAATATATGTCATTTCGTGATTTTCTTTTCAATCACAACTTTCGTGCAGTCATTCTCCAGCCAGACTTTCACTTCATCGGCAAGCTTTGCGATGATAGATTTCTCCAGCTCATCCCATTCCTCGGCCTTTTCATCCGAAACGCTCTTCCGGTAGGCCTGCAGCGACCAGTATGCCTCATCCTGAAGCGCAAATCCGGTGCCGGTCGTCCCGTTTCCGGCGAGTGCATCGGTCATCTGATTGAACCGTGCATCCTCGCCTGAATCTTCCGTCTGAAGGCTGCGGCGCAGCATCTCTCGGATCTTGCCTGCGATGCCTCTTGCGTTTTCATTTTTCCCGCTGGATGCAACGGAGAGAATATGCGCTTCCTGTTCGCGGTTGACAGGCTTTTTCGCAGAGAGAATCAGCCGGCAGAGCAGGCCGTTTTTCGTTTTGTCGCTCTCGATCCAGAAATCTCCGGTGAAATCATCAAGGATTCCGTGGATCATGCTGATGACCTCTTCGGTCAGCAGCCGGAGATGCAGCGCATCCCGCCCGGTGATCCCGTAATACGCAGCGAATTTTTCAGCGGCTTCCATCGCTTCATCACTTCCGCTCAGATCACCGCGGATCGTGATCATATCCGTTTTCATTTTCATCCTCCTCCGCACGGATTGTCAACTGTTTTAATTTGAATCAGCATATAGTTGTATGTATTATTATACCACCGCCGACAGCAAATGTCAATCACAGAAATGTAAATAATCTGCAAAAATACGTCATTTCTGTGCATATGGGCGGAATCCGGATCAATAAAATATCCCCTTCCGTCAGGCGCTTTGCCTGACAAAAGAGGACAATGATCTATATGCACTTGTATTCCCGGATGTCATGCTTTCATTCCGCAATGTCATACCGTCTGATGACCGTATCTTCCACATAGGCCTGCTTCAGTTCGGCAAGCTGCTGAAAATGCGGTGTCTGCCCATGCGCCCGCACAGCTTCTGCGGAAGCCCACAGTTCAATGAGCAGCAGTTCATTTTCATTCTCCGGGCTGAGATAGTAGTCATACTTTTCATTGCCCGCTTCTGCGCGTGAAGCGTCTGCGATTCCGCGTTCCAGAATCGTGCGGTAGAATTCACCGCGCTTTCCGTCCTTTACAAAATAATGCACTTCCACAAACTGTTTCATAATCATCATCCTTTCTGATCTGCATGCACCGGTCAGTCTTCTTCCGCCGGGGGCACCGAGCCAAGATATTCAAATTCTTTGCCGGCGGTATTCTGAATGATGACTCCGGCAGGCGGTTCCTTTGAAAACGTGACGGCGCAATTCGGATAGGTAAATGCTTCCGTCACCGGCTCATCTTCTTTCGGCGCAGTTTGCTGTACCGTGATGATCACCGTTCCGGCGTCTGAAATATCAATCCCCGTGATGCTGATCCCATAGCCGCCGGTTGAATATTCTCCGCTGCAAATCGTATACCGGTACTGGCCGTCAATAACATCCATATAGTATCCGCGCTGCTGAAGCTGCGAATTATAGAAATCGCCCCGCGTGATCTCGTATGCAAGGTCGTTCGTCAGCGCGTCCTGACTTGGAACGGGTTTCAAATCCGCGGCAGTCGTCACGCCGGTGCTGACAGTCACAGTAACCGGCTCTGTTTCGCGGTAAGACGGCTGCTGCGCAGTTTCTGCAACGGTCCCGCAGGCTGTCAGGGACAGGCAGAGTGCTGCGATGAAAAAGAATGCGCGTTTCATTTGTATGCACCTCCGGATCATTCCCGTGCTGATTCTTCTGCTGCCGGGATCAAGTAAT
>CAMNFV010000125.1 GCA_946537515.1 uncultured Ruminococcus sp.
CCTGTCATCTTTATTGCTTTCTTCATTAGAATGCTCCTTATAAATTCCGATTTATGTTCGTAACAATTATAGCACAACATCGTTGCATTGTCAATATAAACGCCATAGTACTTCTGACGTTGTATCAGAAATACTATGGCGAAAAACATCTTTATCAGCGCCGCCCTTGTGAGGCACTGTTTTTTATGATTCGGATTACCAGTTTTCATACCGCGTTCCGGTATGCAGCGCAGCCATTTGCTGCATGTCCGCTTCGGTAAGTTCAAAATCAAAAATGCTGTAATTTTCGAGGATATGATCGGGATTCTGCGAGCCCGGAATCGTGATGAAGCCAGCCTGCAAATGCCATCGGAGAATGATCTGCGCCGGTGTTTTGCCGTGTGCATCTGCGAGTGCAAGAATCGTTTCATTGCCGAACAGATCCTGTGTATGGCCTCTGCCGCCGAACGGATACCAGGATTCCACAACAGTCCCGTATTTTGCAACATCCTGTTGAAATTCCGTATTCTGATAAAACGGATGATTCTCATTCTGCACGACAGCCGGCATGATCTCGCTGTCTGAAATCACACGCAGATATTCCGCAAGCGTGTAATAATTGGAGATGCCGATCGACCGCAATTTTCCGTCTTTTACGCCCTGACACAGCGCCTTGTAGACCTCTATATCGCGGCTGCCGGACTGATGAATCAGCATCAGGTCAATGTATTCCACATCCAGCCGTTTCAGCGAGTCGCTGATTGACTGATAGGCCCTTTCATAATTGGACGGCATGACTTTTGTTGTGATGAATACATCTTCGCGGCTTACAATGCCGTCCTGAATTGCCCTGCGGAGACCGTTTCCGACGCCGGTTTCATTGCCGTAATACTGCGCCGTGTCGATCAGACGGTAACCGTCCTTCAGCGCCTGATATACGGAGTTTTCCGCAGTTTCATCGTCCTGCGTCCAGGTGCCGAGGCCGAGAATCGGCATCTCATATCCGCTGTTGAGCAGGACTGTTTTGCGTTCAAAATCAAATTCCGGTTTCATATTGTGCTGCTCCAGAAGTTTTTGTTTCATCAGGCTAAGATCAGCTGCATTCCATACGCCGTCGCCGTTGAGATCATAGTGCTTTTCGCTGAAATCCTTCTGCGGCGGCCTTGTCAGAAGCATATCACAGAGTGCGCTGACATCCTGCATTGTATATGCATCTGCTGCGATGCCTTCATCCTGCGATGCATCCGCGGCAATGACATCCGGCATTGTGGCCGCTGTGCTTTCTTCCGCGCTGACGCCGCAGGCGGTCAATACCGCAATCAGAATCGCAGCAAGGAAGGCTGCGAGTTTTGATTTCTTAGTCATAAATACTCCTGATGACTTTTGCCGGGCATCCGACTGCGATCATGTTTTCGGGGATATCCTTTGTCACCACCGAGCCCGCACCGATGACCGCATTGTCGCCGATCGTCACGCCCGGCAGGATTGTTGAATTCGAACCGATCCAGACATTTTTCCCGATGCGAATCGGCTTCGGGATCAGGTCATGCCGCTCTTCGGGGAGCAGGCCGTGGTTGAGTGTCGCGAGGACGGTGTTATGGCCGATCAGCGCACCGTCCCCGATCCAGATGCCGCCCTGATCCTGAAACTTGCAGCCTGCGTTGATGAATACACCCTTGCCGAGATGAATATTCTTGCCGCAGTCTGTATAAAACGGCGGAAACAGCCCGACTTCCACGGCCTCGCCGGTCAGTTCCGACATCAAAGCATTGAGCTCATCCGGCGTATGATAGCGGCTGTTGATCTCCATTGTGATGCGGAGCGCATCCTGGCTCAGTTCATGCATGATCCGGTGTACATTGCTCTCCGCCGGGACCTGGCTGCCGCTGTTCATCAGGCTGATGAATTCATCTGTTGTCATTACTGATTCCTCCGTATTTTCGTATTATTTCAGATATTCGCCGTAGAAAGCAGCGAGCTTGTCAAACGGAATGACATGGTTCTCGCCGCCGTCATAGAGATCCGTATGGGATGCGCCCTCAATGACGAGAAGCTGCTTATTTTCTGTGTACTTGCTGTCCTTTGTCATATTCTCAAAGGCATCCTTGCCGAAGTAGAAGGAATGTGCCCTGTCGCCGTGCATGACCATGACAGCGGAACGGATTTCATTGCTGTACTGCAAAATCGGCATATTGATGAAGGACAGGCAGCCCGTTACATTCCAGCCGCCGTTGGAATTGAGGGAGCGGGGATGATAGCCTCTTTCGGTCTTGTAATATGCATGATAATCCTTGACGAAGTAAGGCGCATCCTCCGGCAGCGGGTCAATCACGCCGCCGCCCAGCGCATATTCACCGGATACATAGTCCTTGATGCGCTGTGCATTCAGAGCAGCTTTTTTCGCATAGCGCTGCTCTTCGCTGTCCTCGGAATCGAAATACCCTTTCGCATTCACTCTGGTCATATCGTACATGGTCGATGCAACGGTCGCTTTGATGCGCGTATCCAGTGCAGCGGCATTGATCGCCAGACCGCCCCAGCCGCAGATACCGAGAATACCGATCCGGTCCGCATCCACATTTTCCTGCACGGAGAGGAAATCGACAGCTGCCGAGAAATCCTCTGTGTTGATATCGGGGGAAGCCACATAGCGAGGCTGACCGCCGCTTTCACCGGTAAAGGACGGATCAAATGCGAGTGTCAGGAATCCCTGCTCCGCAAGCGTCTGCGCATACAGACCGCTGCATTGCTCCTTGACGGCGCCGAACGGTCCGCAGACTGCGATTGCAGGGAGCTTGCCCGCGGCATTTTTCGGAGTATACAGATCCGCAGCGAGCGTAATGCCGTAGCGGTTGTGGAATGTGACCTTTTTGTGGTTCACCTTGTCAGACTGCGGGAATGTCTTATCCCATTCAGCGGTGAGATTCAGCATTGCATCGTTCATTTCAGATACCTCCGTTTTTTCTGATCGTATAGGTGAGAAAGTCCAGGCAGTCGATCCGTTCATTGTATATGTGAACGCTGTCGAGAAGCGTCTGCCGATACGTTTTCAGATACCGTTCGAGCGCTGCAAACTGCTTTTCCTCGATCATTTGCAGGCACTTTGTCACGGATGATTCGTCCAAGCCGGTATCGCGCAGATTTTCGGTTATGACAGCTTTCTCATCGGATGCATTTGCCATTTTCTCACCTCCTGTTTGATTCGGTATCTTTAGTATAGCATAAAAGCGATGATATGTAAAATATCTATTTGTAATCGCCTGCGATTCTTGACAGGAATGACAAAATCATGTATAATACATGTAAAAGGCCGGAGGTGCATCATGGAAATACGGGTTTTACGCTATTTTCTTGCGATCGCAAGAGAGGAAAATATGACGCGGGCTGCCGAGCAGCTTCATATCTCGCAGCCGTCCCTTTCAAAAGAGATCAAAAAGCTGGAGGAAGAGCTGGGTCATGAGCTGTTTATCCGCACGAATAAAAGTATGCGCCTGAATGATGAGGGAATGCTCCTGCGCAAGCGTGCAGAGGATATCCTTGCAATGGTGGATAAGACCGCCGAGGAATTCAGTCAGCTCGATAATATCATCGGCGGAGAAATACGCATCGGCTGTGCAGAGAGTCATCTTATCAAGTATCTTGCGCGCAGCATCCGGGAATTCAAGGCACAGTATCCCGGTTTTCTGTTTCATATTTTCAGCGGTGATACCGAACCTGTTGCCGAGCGTCTTGACAGAGGCATTCTCGATCTCGCGGTCATCGTGGAGCCGCCGAATCTGTCAAAATACAATTATCTCACGATTCCGGAGAGCGATAAATGGGGCCTTGTGATGCGTCGGGACAGCCCGCTTGCTGAAAAGGAATTTGTGACCTTTGATGATCTGTACGGTCTGCCGCTGTTTTGTTCGGAACAGTCAATTCGCGTGGATTTTCCGCGCTGGTGCGGCGATCATATGGATAAACTGGAATTTGCCGGAACGGTCAATCTTGCCTATAACGGCTCGGTTCTCGTGAAGGAAAAGCTGGGGTATCTGCTGACCTTTGAGCATCTGATCGACACGAGCGAGCAAAGCGGGCTGTGTTTCCGCCCGATCCGCCCGACGCTCGAAACAAATATGTATATCATCTGGAAAAAGTATCAGGTATTTTCACCGATCGCAGAGCTGTTTCTGAAAGAGCTCAAGCACGACTACTCCTGACCGGCAGAAAGAAATCCCCCGCATCATCGGCGCAAAACCGGCGGTGCGGGGGATTTTGTCAATCCATATAATCTCTGCAATGAAACTCCATGATCTCGCCGAGGAAATCTTCAAAGTCTCCGTAAATGCTGACTTCGCCTGTTTCATGATCGTACTCGCCGATTTCTCCGCTTGTTTTTTGCAGTACGAACTGTGTGCCGTCTCCGATAAAATCGCCGATCGGCAGATAGATTTTTGCATTTTCGTCGTCATATCCGTCCAGCGTGATTTTTCCGATCTCAGAGGTGTTCCAGATTGTTGTGGAATTCTCAAACAGGCTTGCACCGTTGGAGAACATCAGGAATTCCCGCATCGGCAGCGGAATGGTAATGCCGGTTCGCGCTTCACATTCGCGGATATCCGCTTCTGATGCCGGCGGATAAAATGCAGTCTGATCTATGCCGATCATCGGGCAGACAATCTCGCAGCAATCGAGCAGCTCCGTCAGCGTCTGAGCGATCGACTGGTCACGGATTCGCTCACGCAGACCGGAGAAGCAGTCGCCGTAGCGTTTGCAGAGCTGCTCCCGTCTCGTATAGCGTTCATCTGTAAACCGGAATCCGGGATGTTCGGCTTCGGTCTGTTTCCGGAATGCTTCTGAAGCTTCGCGGTTCCGGTAGAATGCGATTGCCTTTGCGAGGACATCCTGATATTGCTCCAGAACAGGATACTGCTTCCGGAACCTGCTCTCCGGATAGAATAAGCCGTCCTGATGTCGCCAGCATTCAAATACGGCAGTCACATTCTCCTGAAAGAAAATGACTGCGAAACGGAATGTATCGAAGGAGCGGTTGCTGCCGGAATCAACAGCATCATTTGCGGCCGTGAGAAAGAAGGCGGGCGTTCTGATGCCGTAGACGCAGTTCAGCTGATGAATCATGCCTTTGATATGGCCTGCGCTCCCATTGCAGAGCGATGAAAATTCACCGAGAAACCGGTCGATATCCTGCTCCTCTGCGAGTGAAAATTCCATTTCGAGCGCGGGATCAGGTTCGGATGCTTCGAGCATCAGTCCCTTTAACGTGCTGCACAGCTTGATGAGCTCACCGATGAAATAATCGGTGTTGTCCGGATATTTCTGCATCAGATAATCATAGGTCTGGTTCACAAGCGGCTGCACTTTCATGATCTGCCTGCCGCTGTTATTGTATTTTTGCAGATAATCGCCGATCCACAGGTCATTGGTCCGCTTCGTTACGGAGTTGGAAGCTTTGGCGGCGGCAGTCAGCTTTTCTATTATTTCGTCATCATAAAAATCCATACCCCAGTATTGCGCGGCACGGAATACTTTGGATGCGGCCGCAGGAATTTGTTCCGCCTTGCCGTTTAAAGCGCTGTCAAACATGTTCAGCGCGAATGCTTTGGTAAAGGCGCAGCGCATCTGATAATCGGTCACATCCCTGAAATCCTTATAGATTTTCTCCGGGAAATGCTGCGTCATGATCTGATCATCGGCCTCACACGCCATGAAAAACACGCGCGCGGAATCTGCATCCGTGACCGCAAAATTCTCAGGCAGAGTTTGCCAAGCAGGCTTCTGCGGAAGCGGGACTGAGGGGGCAGGTGCTTCTTTACCGGCGGATTGTTTCCGTCCGAATAATGCATCAAACAGTTTCATATTGAATCACCTTTTTGCGGAATTGTTCCGGGTATCATTTTGTTATATTATATCAGACCGCTCCCGCAAAGTCAAGCGGGGCGGGCGGGCAGCGCCCGCCGGGCAACGCCCGGTTGAATTGATCTAAAGTCCGCCGCGAGGTCAACTGCGGCAGGCGGGCAGCGCCCGCTGGTATAGATCTGAAGTCCGCCGCGAGGTCAACTGCGACAGAAGTTTTGATTCTCTCACCCGGCTATTATATAAAACATCGCGAAGCGATACCGCAACTCCTCACACCTCACTTCTAACTCCTCTCTCTTCCCTCTGCATTTCTGGGGGCGCGACTGGTATCGTGATTGACTTTTTCATCCTTCTGTGTTATACTTTCAATACAAATCTGTTTACAGACGGCAGAGATTGCTGCGCTTTGGTACTATATGAAAATGATCCCCGAATGTATAAAAGGGGATATTATTTTGCCCGATTTCTGCCGGCACAGCAGGCAAAAATATTTTTTTCAAATTTTTTGTAACGAATCGGTATCGAAACCGTCTAACCAACAGAAAGCCAAAAAAACGGAACTGAAACCGCAAGGCTTTCCGCCGAAGCTTCTGTGCGAATACCATAATATCACGTAAGGAAAGGAGGTGCGGTGATTGGACAAGGAAACTGCCGAAAAGCTTTATCATTCCTGCTATATGAAGGTCTACTCCTATGTGATGACACTTGCCAAAAACGAAGATTCTGCCAGCGAGATCACGCAGGAAACATTCTTCCGGGCGATGTCCACAAAGCAGACATTCCGCGGCGAATCGGAATGTTATTCTTGGCTGTGCGCGATTGCAAAGAATATTTTTATAGACGGTACGCGCAAAGCATCCAGGAATCAAGGTGAGCTTGATGAGAACTATGCAGACAGCAGTACGGATATCGAACAAAGTACGATTGATTCGGAGACATCATTCCGGATCCACATGCTCCTGCATGAAATGGAAGAACCCTACAAAGAAGTTTTTTCGCTCCGTGTATTCGGTGAACTTTCCTTTGCGCAAATCGGAAAAATCTTCGGAAAGACCGAGAACTGGGCGAGAGTTACCTATCATCGCGCACGCCTGAAACTGAAAGAAAGGATGGAATCACATGAAATATAATTGCGAAATGATCCGTGATCTGCTCCCGCTCTATGTCGATCAGGTTTGCTCCCCGGCAAGCGCACATGCGGTGGAAGAACATATCCGCGAATGCAGCGCCTGTGCATCAATCCTCGGTGAAATGAGCTCCGCAGATCCGATACTCGATCAGGAAATCTATGCGGAACGCAGCCGTGTTCTGGACACGCAGGCAAAATTCTTCAAGCGGCGCAGCGCCGTTGCAGGCAGCATCATCGGCGGCATCTTTGCACTCCCGATTCTGATCTGCCTGATCGTCAATCTTGCATCCGGTGCAGGCCTGACATGGTTCTTTATTGTACTGGCTGCCATGTTTATTCCGGCATCCCTGATTGTTGTACCGCTCATGGTTCCGGAAAACAAGTTCCTGTGGATGATCGGTTCCTTTACGGCAAGTCTGCTGGGGCTGCTCTGTGTTTGCAGCATTTATTCCGGCGGCGGCTGGTTCCTGATTGCGGCGCCGGCGGTGCTGTTCGGGCTGTGTGTGATCTTCATGCCGTTTATTGTGCATACGAAGCCGGTCGCGAAGCTGCTCGGCAATCAAAAGGGACTGACTGTATTTGCAGCCGATACGCTGACCTATATTCTGATGATGGTCATGATCGGAATCCGGACAGGTTCTGCGGGATTTTTCCGGACCGCGTTCGCCTGCTCGCTCATGCCGCTGGCTTGGGTCTGGCTGCTATTCCTGCTGATCCGCTATCCGAAATGGAACGGACTGCTCAAAGCCGCAGCATGTATTTTCGTATCGGCGCTGATCGGTTTCTTCAGCAACACCATTGTTTACATGCTGCTCGGCAGCGGACTGTATTTTCCGAAATTTGATCTGAGCTTTGCATCCGGTGACAGCATCAACGGATTTGTCAGCTGGAGCATTCTGCTGACCGGTACTGTGCTTGCCGCTATTTTCGGCGTATGCGGAATACTGAAAAATAATCGTAAATAATAAGGAGAAATACTATGAAAAAGATGATGAAAAAACTTGCGCTGATTCTCTCCGCAGCAGCAATGGTCTGCGCAGCGGGCTGCGCCAATCCTGCGGTCGCATATGAACATGCAGACCAATATACCCCGGGTGATTTTTCGACGAACAGTACGATCAGGGAACTGGATATTGACTGGACTTCCGGAATTGTAGCAGTTTCCCACCACGATCAGCCTGATGTCACCGTAACAGAGACCTGCAATGCTTCACTCAAAGATGAGCAGAAGCTGCAAACCTGGCTGGAAGGCTCGACTCTGCATATCCGCTTTTGCAGACCCGGCGTAAATTTCGATCTGAAAAATGCAGATAAAAAACTGGAAGTCAAGCTGCCGAACGGCATGGAACTTGAGACGATGAAATGCGACTGTACTTCCGCCGACACCAGCTTTACGGATATTTCGGCAAACAGCTTTCATGCCGATGTTACCTCGGGTCCTCTGCAACTCAGCGGCTGCTCTGCCGATCATTTCCATATCAGCTCCACCTCCGGCAATATTACAGTTGACCAGAAGGGCAAATCAGAAACGCTGAAAGCAACCAGCACCTCCGGCAAAATCCGGATCACAGCGGAAACGGTAAAAGATCTGAACGTCAGTTCGACATCCGGCGATGCGGATGTCAGCACGCAGCAGAGCGATTCTGTTGCGGCAACAAGCACAGGCGGCGATGAAACGCTGCATCTGAAGTCCATGCCTGCCTCTGTGAATGTTTCCTCAACATCCGGCAAGGTCAGTCTCTTTGTTCCGGAACATGCAGATTTCAAGGCATCGGTCGATACAGCATCCGGCTCATTTGATTCTGACATTTCGCTGAAAAAGGACGGCGATCAGTATACCGCAGGCAGCGGCGCAAATCAGCTGAAAATTGACACAACCTCCGGTGATATTACGATCAAAGCCGAAAAATGAGGCCGTGACAACACAGAATGATAATCATGCGCATGATCAGCGAAAGGCGGGCAGCGCCCGCCGGGCAACGCCCGGCTGAATTGATCTAAAGTCCGCCGGGAGCGTCTGGTGCGGGACAGTCCAAAGGTTTCTTTACGAAATGTTAAGCCATGGTTCTAAATCAGCTTTAGTATTACACCTGTCGGCGCTGCCGACCGCCCGTTTGAATTGATCTAAAGTCCGCCGGTGGGTTAGCTGCGGCAGGCGGGCAGCGCCCGCAGGTATTGATCTAAAGTCCGCCGCGAGGTCAACTGCGGCAGAAGTTTTGATTCTCTCACCCGACTATTATATAAAACATCGCGAAGC
>CAMNFV010000126.1 GCA_946537515.1 uncultured Ruminococcus sp.
AATGCCGATTCTGGAAGCAAAAAACCTGACCTATACATACAGCATCGGTTCGCCGTTTGAGAAAACAGCGATTGACCACATAGACCTGCAAATCGAGCAGGGTGATTTTGTCGGCATCATCGGGCATACGGGCTCGGGCAAATCGACGCTCATGCAGATGATGAACGGGCTTCTGAAGCCGACCGAAGGGACTGTCCTGCTGGACGGAAAAGATATCTGGGAGAAGGGTGCAGACCGCAGAGCCGTCCGGTTTCAGGTTGGTCTGGTGTTCCAGTATCCGGAATATCAGCTCTTTGAGGAGACTGTATATAAGGATATCGCATTCGGCCCGAAGAACATGGGGCTGGATGAAAAGGAGATCGACCGCAGAGTGCGCGAGACCGCAGCGGCAGTCGGGCTGAGCGAAGAGCTGCTTGAGAAAGCGCCCTATGCGCTCTCCGGCGGCCAGAAGCGCAGAGTCGCGATCGCGGGTGTCATGGCGATGGAGCCGAAGGTACTGATCCTCGATGAGCCGACCGCCGGTCTTGACCCGAAGGGCAGAACGACGATCCTCTCGCAGCTTGCCGCATATCAGAAGCGGACGGGCTGCACAGTCATGCTCGTTTCGCACAGCATGGAAGATGTCGCAAAATATGTCTCCCGGCTGCTGGTGCTTTCTCATGCGAAGGTTGTCTGCTTTGATACGCCGTCGAATGTGTTTGCGCGCGGCGATTCGCTGGAAGAAATGGGACTTGCCCTGCCGCAGATCACGCGCGTATTTCATAATCTGCGGGCGCGCGGCATCGACTTCCCCGATGAGGTGTATACGGTGAAATACGGCGCGGAGCTGCTGCTGAAGGCGCTTGCGGAAAGGGGCGGCAGATCATGCTGAAGGATATCACACTCGGACAGTATTTCCCGATGGACAGCGTTGTCCACAAGATGGACGCGCGCTATAAGATCATCATAACGCTGATTTTTCTTGTGATGCTGTTCTGGGGGCAGCACCTGACCTCGCTGATCGCCGGACTGATTTTTGTCATCATCGCGACGGCCTGCTCCAAAATCCCGCCGAAAATGCTGATCAAGAGCATCAAGCCGATCGTCCCGATTTTGATCATAACCGGCTGTCTGAATCTCTTCCTGCTTGACGGCGGCAAGACCTATTTTGCGTGGAAATTCATCAAGATCACAGAGCAGGGCGTGCAGACCTCGGTGTTCATGCTTGTCCGCATCTGCCTGCTGATCGCGGGAACCTCACTCCTGACCTATACGACATCCCCGATCGTGCTGACAGACGCGATCGAATCGCTGCTCTCACCGCTGAAAAAGCTGAAAATGCCGGTGCATGAGCTTGCTATGATGATGACGATTGCGCTGCGGTTCATCCCGACGCTGATTGAGGAGACCGATAAGATCATGGCTGCACAGAAGGCCCGCGGTGCCGATATGGAGAGCGGCAGTCTGGTGCAGCGTGCACATGCGCTGATCCCGATTCTGATTCCGCTGTTTGTTTCGGCATTCCGCCGCGCAGAGGAGCTTGCGCTTGCGATGGAGTGCCGCTGCTATCACGGCGGCGAAGGCAGAACCCGTCTGCGGGAGCTGAAAAGCGGGATGCGCGATTATATTGCGCTGGCGATTACGCTGCTGCTGTTTGCCGCGGTCATCATACTGAATATTCTGCTGCATTGATATGAAAGAACGATTGAAACCGCATCTTTACCGGATGCTGAGTTTTCTGATTCCGTGTGTCATCATGCTGCTGGTATTTGCGCTGAACGGCAAATACCCGTTCGGGCAGGATGCGCTGCTGGAATCGGATGCGGCAGCGCAGTATTATCCGTTTTTGCTGCTGCTGCGCAGGACAATCCGCTCCGGCGGGAGTCTGCTTTATACATGGCGTGCCGGATTCGGAACGAATTTCTGGGCGCTGATTGCATATTACTGTCTGAATCCGTGGAATCTGATTGCAGTAATGCTGCCGGAATCGCTGGTGCAGGGCTTTTTATCGCTGACGGTACCTGTCCGGATCGGACTGGCCGGTCTCTCGACCGCGATTCTGATGCAGACGCTCTCGAAAAAGCAGAGCCCTGCGATTCCGGTGTTTGCATCGCTTTATGGCCTGAGCCTCTGGTTTATCTGGAATTATTTTCAGCTGATCTGGCTGGATGCGGCAGCGCTGATGCCGCTGCTGCTTGCGGGAATGTTCCGGCTGGTGTGCGGCGGCCGCAGCAAACTGTTCATCACGGTGCTGGTGCTCTCGCTGATCTGCAATCCGTATTTCAGCTTTATCACCTGCCTGATGACATTTTTCTGCTGGATCTGTGCGCTGGTGATTCTGAAAAAGCCGCTGCGGGATATCCCGAAAGAAGCGGGCAGATTCTTCGGTGCGGCGCTGCTTTCGGGCGGTATTGCAGCGGTCATATTGCTGCCGCTGGCGTTTGCCGTGCGGACGACCGGTTCCGCGGCGCAGGCGATGCCGGATCTGCTGACGGTTTCATGCAGCATACCGGAGCTGCTCGGGCGGCTTGTCTCAATGACCTATCCGATCCAGCATATCGGCCTGCCGAATCTCTCATGCAGTATGCTCGGCGTGCTGCTGTTCGCGGGCTACCTGACGGCGAAACGGATTCCGCTGCGGGAGCGCCTGACAATCGGCGGACTGCTCTGCTTTCTGCTTGTGAGTCTCTGGTATCCGCCGCTCAATTATCTCTGGCACGGTCTGCACATCCCGAACGGCTTTATTCACCGGTTTGCATTTCTGGTGCCGTTTGTATTGCTGATGGCGGGCTGGCGCTTTACCGCGACGCTGGATGAAGCCGATGCGGAACCGCTCCGCAGCCGGATCATACAGCTTCTGCTGATGCTGGCTGTCAGCATCGGGATCTGCATCTGCGGCGCCGTAACCGGTGCAACGGATGTCGTTCTGGTTTCGGTTTTGTTTGCAGTCATTTACAGTCTGCTGTATCTCTGGCGATATCTCAAACCCGCGCACAAGGTCCCGATATGCGGTGCGCTGCTGCTGGGTGTTTCGGCGGAAGCATTTCTCTCGGCAAATATTGCTGTGAGTTTCCTGCCGGTGCTCTATCAGGCATCGGATCTGACGGAGCAGCCCGAACTGAAAGCGGCCGCTGCGGCGATTCGTACAGATGCATCCGGCAAGGCATGTCGGACAGCTTCCGCAATGGGACACGGCTTCAATCCGGAGATGTTCTCCGATCTGCCGTTCGGCGGCACGCTGTATTCCTCTTTGATTCCGGGCGCGCTGTCCGATACACTCGGGGCACTCGGCATGTATTCTGCTGCCGATCTCAACCGCTATTTTTATGTACCGCTTGCGCCCGTTTCGGCGCTCCTGACAGATATTCAGTATGTCATTGCACCGAACGGCGGCAATTATCCGGCTGCTGATTACGCACAGCTTGATGACACCTGCGTGCAGAAATTTGCATATGACCTGCCGTTTGGCTTTCTGATTTCGGTGCCGCTGACATACAGCCCGGATGAGAGCTTTGCGGAGCGGCAGAATGCATGGTTCCGTCAGATCGCGGACCGGGATGTCTGCGGGATCCTTCCGGCAGCGGTAAAGATTGCCGGTGCGGAAATTTCTGCGGCAGACGGCAGCATTACCGTCAGCAGCGGGGATGATTCCAAATATGAAGTGATCTATCGGTTTACCGCCGATGCGGACGGCTGGTATGTCTATGATATTCAGCCGGAACCTGCACTTTGTCCGTTACTCAAATATTACGCTGTATCCGCAGACGGAGCAGATGTGCAGAAGGCATTTTTTAAGCCGGATGAGCCGTATGCATACAGCTATGAGATGCATTCGGCAGGGCAGCTTCATAAGGGACAGCAGCTTGAGATCCGTCTGGTTTTCGGCGCAGAGGCGGCCGGTTCATTGAAAGTTCAGGCAGCAAGGCTCGATGATGCGTCTTTTGCAGAAGGATTGTCACAGCTTGCGCCGTATACAATCCGCGATCTGCATGTGCAGGATACGGAGATCACAGGCGAGGTGACGGCCGATGATACCCGGTCGCTGCTCTGTCTGCCGGTGCCGTATGAGGCCGGCTGGCACGCGGAAATTGACGGGCAGTCTGCGGAGATCACCGAAGCAATGCCCGGTATGCTGGGGCTTCAGATCCCGGCCGGGATGCACCGCATCCGCCTGCATTACCGTCCGCAGGGATTTTTCGCAGGTTGTATCATCAGCCTGATCAGCATTGCTCTGTGCCCGGTGCTGCTGCGCCGCCGGCACAATGATCCAAACCGTTCGGAGGACGAATGAATGCGCACACTCAAAATGACGATCGCATACCGCGGCACGAATTACCACGGCTTTCAGCGGCAGCCCAATGCGGCAACTGTGCAGGGCGAGCTGGAGCAGCAGCTTGCGCGGGTGCTGAACGGCCCGGTGACGGCCTACGGATGTTCGCGGACAGATACCGGCGTTCACGCCAATATGTTTGTGCTGCATCTGCATACAGAGCGTGAGATCCGCTGCAAAAATCTGGTGCGTGCGCTGAACGGCTATCTGCCGGATGATATTTCCGTGCTGGATTGCGAGGATGCACCGGCAGAATTCCATGCGCGGTTTGACTGCAAGGGCAAGGAATATCTCTACCGCATCCACAATCATGAGAGCAAGAATCCGTTTCTGACCGATTTAGCATTCCACTACCGGCGGCCGCTGGATATTGAGAAGATCCGGTATGCGGCGGAGCAGGTGACGGGAATGCATGATTTCCACAGCTTCTGTGCGCAGGCGACACCCGAATCCAACTGTGTCCGCACGATCTACGGGACATCCGTGGAACGCGAGGGCAGCGATGTCGCAATCCGGATCCGCGGGGACGGCTTCCTTTATAATATGGTGCGGATTTTTGTCGGGACGCTGCTCGATATCAATGAGGGCGTATTCGCGCCGGATGCGATGTCGGAAATTTTAGCGGCAAAGGATCGTCTGGCGGCAGGCAGAACCGCAATGGCACACGGACTTTATCTCAACAGGGTGTTCTATTCGGATGCCGAATGCAGAGCACCGATGAAATAACGGAGACAACAGAAAGAAGGGCGCAATTTGGAAAAGAAAAAAACGGGAGCCAAGCCCGGAATCAAAACAAGCGCTGCAAAGGATATCTATGCGATGCGGAAGCGCAGAAAGCGGCGCAAGGTGCTCAAGCAGAGCATGTGGCTGCTGCTGCTGGCAATCGTCATTCTGGTATTGTATCAGCGGCGTGATTCCTGGATCCCGAAGCTTGAAACAATGGGAATGCGGCATCAGAGCCGGCAGAATTTCGATATCGGCGACAGCGACGGCAATTTCCCGATCTTTCTTTACGGCGATTCGGATTATCAGCTCGCAGAGGCCGGCGGAAGATTGCTGCTGCTCAGCGATTCCTATCTGAATATCTATGAGACAGACGGCAGCCTGATTGCTGCAAGACAGCATACCTACGGCAATGCAATGCTGCAAACTGCCGGAGATTTCGGCCTGCTCTATGAGAACGGCGGCACGCATTTCCGGCTGGAAACACCGGCAAAGCAGCGCTATGAAAAAACGCTCAGCGATCCGATCGTATTCGGCAGGGTTTCCGAGAGCGGCTTTGCGGCGATTGTGACCGGGTCTTCCGACTGCGCATGCAGGCTCTTTATTTTCAATCCGAAGGGGCAGCAGATCTATAAGCGCGACTGCGTCGAGCGCATCTCAGAGATTACCTTCAATGCCGATTCCACCGGCTGCTATGCCGTCCGGATTGAGGCGGAGAACGGTGTGATGAAATCTGTCGTAAATTCTTATGATTTTTCATCTCCGGATGTGATTTGGTCGAGTCAACCCCTTGACATGCTCGCAATTTCGGTATATAATACCATTGAGGGGAATCTGTTTATCCTTGGGGATACCAAATGCTGCTATCTGGATGCAACCGGCACGATGCTGACAAGCTATACTTATCCGGATCAGCTGCTGCATGGCTGTTTCAACGGCAATACAGCGGCAATGCTGTTCGGCAACGACGAGACAAGAACAAAGACAGTCGCTGTCATGAACGGTCCGCTGGCAACACCTGCGGTTCGTACTTATGAAAAGGATGTCAAAGATATAGATTTGATGACCGAGAACGAGGCTGTGCTGGTTCAGCTCCGGAAGGAGATTGAAACACTCAGTTATCAGTGCAATCTGTTGCAGACAACGCCGCTGGACGAGGGGTATGACGGCTTTCTGCGGATCGGCAAAGATCTGTTCCTGAAAGGCTATGACCGGATTGACCTGATGGAGTATCAGGCGCCTTGAGCGGACTGTTTCTTCTCATAGAAAAATTGCATTCGCTGTCAGCGAAATGTGAAGAACAACGGAGGAAAAGTGCATGAGCACGTCTTTTTGGTGGGTATTTGATCTTTTGACCGTTTTGATTGCGGTCTATGTAATTGTGACCAATGCGAAGCGCGGACTTACAAAATCTCTGGTTCTTGGAATCGGCTATGTGATTACAACGGTGATTGCCTCGCTGATTGCGGCGATTGCAGCGCCGTCGCTGTATCAGACGGTTGCATATGATAATAATATCAACGGTATCATTACGGCCAATAAGCATATGGATTTCGTAGAGGTATTCTCCGATGCGATCAACGCACAGGAATACGGCTTTGTTGTAGACAACGGCGAAATCCAAGCGATTCTGTCCGATCCGCAGCGCTGCCCGCAGTTTGACAGCGAGCTGTTTGATTATGCAAGCCTGAAGACCGGCGGCCCGGTTTCACAGAAATCGGATTTTACGGCTGTGCTTCAGAACGCATTCGTTGAAAGCTACGGCGCGCAGCTCAATGAACGGCTGCCTCACTATGTGCGGATGTATTTTGAAAAGCAGGTTCGCCGGGATCCGCAGATGATGCGGGATCTGATTGCCGCCTATTATGACGATACGAAATCTTTGGAACAGCGTGCAGATGTGCTGGAGAAGCTCTTTGCTTCCGCACCGACCACACAGGTACTTCAGATTTTTATTTATCTGATTATCTTCTCTGTGGTCATGGTGATTGTTGCATTCATCAGCGCCGTACTTCAGAATCGGCTCTTTTTTAATATTCAGAATTCAACGGACCATTCGGTCGGCGCGCTGATCGGCATTCTGGAAGCAGTCGCGATGCTCGTTCTGCTGACGCTGATTGTCCGGCTGGTCGTCCTGCTGACAGGAGAAAAATTCCTGTTCTTTAATGAGGCAACGATTGCAGAATCCAAGCTGTTTTCGTTCCTGTATAATCATCTTGATATTTTGTTATAATATCAGCTGCACCTCTGCGTCAGATTCTCCGATGCAGAGGCGCTAGTATTCCATTCTTAGAAAGGAGCGCGTTCCCGCATAAACGGGAACCGGTGAAAATATGGTTCTTTGCAGTAACTGTAAAAAGCGCCCTGCTGTTGTGTTTATTACATCCATGCACGGCTCGGAAAAAAAGAATGAGGGTTTGTGCCTGGTTTGTGCGAAAAAGCTGAATATCCCGCAGGTTGCCGAGTATATGGAGCATATGGGCATCTCGGATGAGGATATTGAACAGATGAGCGATCAGATGATGGATTTGCTCGACAATGAAGATGAAAACTTTGAAATGGGCGGTGCAAGCACCATGCCCGGATTCCTGCAGCGCCTTTTTACCGATCATCCCGTGACAGATGCGGAAAAGGAGCAGCCCAAGGAAAAGGATGATGAGCCGAAAAAGGCGGAGAAGGCAAGTGATCTCTTTGGCCGGTTCGGCGGCGAAAAATCCGGCAAGAACGGTGAAGACCGCAAGACCAAAAAGAAAGAGCGCAAGAAGGAGCTCAAATACCTCGACAGCTATTGCACCAATCTCAGCAAGCGCGCCGAGGAAGGCAAAATGGACGGCGTCATCGGCAGAGATACCGAGATTGCGCGCGTGATTCAGATTCTCTCGCGCCGTCAGAAGAATAATCCCTGCCTGATCGGTGAACCGGGTGTCGGTAAGACGGCTGTCGCAGAAGGCATTGCGCTGCGCATTGCGTCCGGCGATGTGCCGTTCCACCTCAAGGATAAGAAAATTTATCTGCTCGATATGACTGCGCTCGTTGCGGGTACGCAGTTCCGCGGACAGTTTGAGAGCAGAGTCAAGGGCCTCGTGGAAGAGGTCAAGGAGCAGGGGAATATCATCCTGTTTATCGACGAGGTACATAGCCTGGTCGGTGCCGGCGATTCCGAGGGCTCGATGAATGCGGCAAATATTCTGAAGCCCGCGCTTTCCAGAGGCGAGGTGCAGGTCATCGGTGCAACGACCTTTGCAGAATACCGCAAATATATCGAAAAGGACGGTGCGCTGGAGCGTCGTTTCCAGCCGGTTAAGGTCGATGAACCGACAATCGAGGATACCGTCGAAATCCTCAAGGGCGTTGCGAAATACTATGAGGAATTCCACCGCGTACACATTTCTCCGGCGATGCTGCGGCTCTGCACGGTGCTCTCCGAGCGCTATATCACAGACCGTTTTCTGCCGGATAAGGCGATTGACCTGCTCGATGAGAGCTGCGCGTATGTCAGTATCCGGCATCCGGAGCTGACCGAGCTCGATCGCCTGACGACTGAGATCGCCGAGAAGCAGGAGCAGATCGACGAGATCGAATCCGACCAGAACCCCGATTATCAGCTGCTTGCGGAGCGCAAGGGCGAGATGATTCATCTGAAGGCACGCTTCGATGAGCTGACCGAGCATCCGGTTGAGGTCAATGTCGAGGCGGGCGACCTTGCACATGTTATTGAGATCTGGACCGGCATCCCAGCGAATAAGATCGAAGAGACCGAATATGCCAAGCTCCGCGATCTGGAGTCGCATCTCAAAGAGCATATCATCGGCCAGGATGAGGCGATTGCAGCACTTGCTAAGGCAATCAAGCGCAGCCGCGTACAGATGACGGCGCGCCGCAGACCGGCATCGTTCATCTTTGTCGGCCCGACCGGTGTCGGTAAAACCGAGCTTGTCAAGGTGCTCTCGAATGAGATGTTCGATTCGACCGAACCGCTGATCCGGCTCGATATGACCGAATATATGGAAAAGCACGCAGTTTCGCGTATGATCGGTTCGCCTCCGGGCTATGTCGGCTATGATGAAGCCGGTCAGCTGACCGAAAAGGTTCGCCGCAGACCGTATTCCGTGATCCTCTTTGATGAGATCGAAAAGGCGCATCCGGATGTCATGAATCTGCTGCT
>CAMNFV010000127.1 GCA_946537515.1 uncultured Ruminococcus sp.
CATGGAGCAGAAACCGCTGGTAGCGGCAGTTGTCGGGGCGACGGCATCCGGCAAGACGGCGCTCGGCGTACAGATTGCGCAGAAGTATAACGGCGAAGTGATCTCGGCGGATTCGATGCAGATCTATGAAGGGCTCGATATTGCGACCGCCAAGCCGACCGCAGACGAAATGCAGGGAATCCCGCACCATCTGATCTCGGTTCTGCCGCCGGAGCAGGCCTGCTCGGTTGCGGATTACGTGGAAATGGCACGCGGGAAAATCGCGGAGATCCTTGCGAAAAACAAGCTGCCGGTGATTGTCGGCGGCACGGGACTCTATATTGATTCGCTGCTGGACAACATTCAGTTTCCGGATATCCCGGCGGATGATGCGCTCCGATCAAGGCTTCATGCAGAGGCGGAAGCAGAGGGCAATGCTGCGATGCTGGAACGCCTGCGCGCCTGCGATCCGGAGACTGCGGCCAGATTGCATGAGAATAATCTGCGGCGCGTCATCCGTGCGCTTGAAGTTTACGAGCTGACAGGCATACCGCTCTCGGAGCACGCAAGACGCAGCCGCGAGGTACCGCCGCCCTGGGATGTGCTGCGCATCGGCATCGGCTTTGCGGACCGCGAAAAGCAATATGCACGCATCCGGCAGCGCGTCGATCAGATGCTGGAGCAGGGGCTCTGCACGGAAGTACGCGCAGAATATGCATCCGGCAGGCGCCGCGCAACTGCGGCCATGGCGATCGGCTATAAGGAGCTGCTGCCCTGGCTGGAAGGCAGAGAACCGCTTGAAGACGGGATTTTCCGCGTCAAACAGGAAACCTGCCGCTATGCCAAACGTCAGGGAACGTGGTTTCGTCGAAACAGCCAAACGGAATGGATCCTGCGGGATGAGATTTGTTCTGAAAGCCGAATTTTTGAAATGACTGAAAAAATGTTTCAAAAAAACTTGGCGAAACGGGGAACGGTGTGATATAATATAATATGTGTAATTGCTGACAGGCGAAGTCTGCCCTGCGGCAACTGCATATTGTGTTATTATGAAAGAAATGAGGCAAGTAAACATGACCAACAAGGGACTTAATCTTCAGGACGTTTTTCTGAATCAGGCTCGCAAGGAGCGCCTGCCGCTGACCATCTTCCTGACCAACGGCTATCAGTTCAAGGGCATCATCCGCGGCTTTGATTCTTTTATCGTCATTCTCGAAACAGACGGCAGACAGCAGCTCGTCTATAAGCACGCGATCTCGACGATCGTTCCGGCAAGACCGATCTCGATTCTCGATGCAATGGAGCAGCGCGAGGACGCTGAGTAATCTCTCATGAACGAAATTACAACGCGAATCCTCAAATTTTTACTGCTGGTGTTCGCCGTTGTACTGGCTTTTTCCATTTTCTATCACCTGTTCTTTACGAACTATGAAACGGAAAATGCGATTTACTATGAGGTCAGCGATGTTTCGAGCTTTCAGGGCGTTTATGTCCGGTCAGAGAGCATCAAAACCTATTCCGGAACCGGCGCTGTGCGCTATTGCGTCAATGACGGCGCAAAGCTCGGTGTCGGCAGCGTCATTGCAGAGGTCTATTCCAGCCCGGAGCAGATCGACCTGCGCAGACGCATCGCCGAAAAGGAAGACGAGATCGCGATGCTCGAAAAGATCGAAAACCCCGGCACAAGCGAAAATGCTCAGCCGGCGAACCTCGCTTCGCTGATTGATGAACAGTATAAAGCCATGATCCGGCTGCGCGAACGGCAGGACTATTCTGCTATGAGTAGTGCAAAGCAGGATATGACCGTGCTGATGAGCACGTACGAAAAAGTAACCGACTCCGGCATTGATTTCAATGACAGAATCGTTGCGCTGGAGGATGAGGTTGCAAGACTGAATGCACAGCTTTCCGCGCCCGAAGAAACGATCACGACACCGGAAAGTGCCTATTTTGTCAGCTTTGTGGACGGCTATGAGGATATCCTTTCGCCTGAGAACCTCTCGGGCATGACACCGGATCTCATCAGCACCGTTTCGGATGACGGCACAGTCTCGGAAGAGAGCGTCGGCGGGCAGATCATCGGCAAGCTGATTAAAAGTTATGCATGGTACATCGTCGGCGTGTTTGATAACCGCAAGATGCGGCTTTCCGAAGGCGATACCGCGACGGTCCGGCTGGAATCCGTCCCGCAGAATCTCAGCGTCAAGGTCGTTTCACTGTATTCGACCGGCGATATCGGGAAAACGCAGGGCGTCTTCCGCTGCGATGAGCTGACACACGATACCGTGCAGCACCGCACGGAGCGCGTCCAGATCATCCGGGAAACCGTCGAGGGCATCCGTGTGCCGAGCTCTGCGATCCGCTTTAAAACGCTGACCGAGGAGCAGACGGATGAAGAAGGCAATGTGACAACCACGACGACCGACTATAAGGGCGTCTATGTCCTGGTCGGTGAAACGCCGGAGTTCCGCAAGATTGATGTCGTCTATGAGGACGATAACTACTGTCTTTCCAGACTGGATGCGGGAAGCGGCTATATCGCACTCTATGACGATATTATCGTGAAAGGAGTGATGGCGGATGGCGAATGAGTTTGCACCGTGTACGGAAGCGCAGAAAGCGGCGGTTCTGGAACGGCTCGCTGTCATCCGGCAAAATATCGCAGACAGCTGCGCTGCGGCAGGCAGAGATGTGAGCGACGTGACGCTGATGGCAGTCACAAAAACGGTTTCACCGGAGCTCATCAATCTGGCTGTTGATCAGGGCGTACAGGTACTCGGCGAAAACCGCGTGCAGGAGTTTCTCTCCAAGCGGGACGCCTACCGCAGCAGCGCAGAGGTACAGTTTATCGGGCATTTGCAGACCAATAAGGTGAAGCAGATTATTGATAAGGTGACGCTGATCCAGTCCGTGGACAGCCTGCATCTGGCAGAGGCGATCGACAAGGCTGCGGCGCAGCAGGGGATCGTGATGCCGGTTCTGCTGGAGGTCAATATCGGCGGAGAAGCAAGCAAATCCGGCGTTTCCGCGGAGGAGCTTCCGAAGCTGCTTGAAGCAGTCGGGAAGCTGAAGGCCGTGCGTGCGGACGGGCTGATGACCATTCCGCCGCCCTGCTTTGACGAAGCGGAGCAATGCAGAACCTTTACCGCGATGCAGCAGCTCTATCAGCAGATGCAGCAGATCGCACCGCTGAAAATTCTCTCGATGGGCATGTCCGGCGATTACGCTGCGGCGATCCGCTGCGGTGCAACGCTTGTGCGCATCGGCAGCGCGCTGTTCGGCGCGCGGCAGTATCCGCCGCAGGCGAATACATTGACATGATCGCAATTTGATGTACACACGCGGGAAACCGTGTGCGTATGCCGGAAATATCAACCAGAAAGAAAAGGAGAATTCAGATGAAATTTTTTGACGCCCTCCATGATTTCTTCGCACCGCAGGAGGAGGATTCCTACGAAACCGAGCCGGTGCGTGAAACAAGAGATGCCCGCGAACGCAGAGAAGTCCGCGAGTCGTTCCGGGAGACCATGCGTGAACAGGAGGAGAGCTCCGCACGCGAAGTCCGCACACCTTCCTCTCTGCGCGACAGCTACAGACCGGAATCTGATCCGGCGCCCGTAAAGCGCGATAATAAGGTTGTCAATATCCAGGCAACTGCACAGCTTCAGGTCGTTCTCGTCAAGCCGGAGGTTTTCACCGACGCAAAGCAGATCGCGGATCATCTGATCTCCAAGAAAACGGTTGTCCTCAATCTCGAAACCGCTTCTGCCGAGAATAAGCGCAGAATCATTGATTTCCTTGTCGGCGTTGCCTATGCAAACGGCGGCAGCCTCAAGCCGGTTGCGAATCTGACATATATCATTACTCCGTATAATGTCGGCTTTATCGGCGAGGATCTTGTCAATGAGCTGGAGACAAACGGCGTAATTATGTAAGCTGATCTGATGTTTTTTTGAGGCGGAAGGAGAACCCCCTATGATTACAGCAAAGGATATTCAGAAAAAGAAGTTTGAGAAGGTAAAATTCGGTTACAGCCCGGAGGAAGTCGATGCATTTCTCTCGCAGATCGAGAATGATCTGCGCCTGATGCAGCAGGATCTCGATGATTCCAATGAAAAGATTCAGCTCCTCGCGGACAAGGTACGTGAATATAAGGATTCCGAGGAGGATCTGAAAAATGCGCTGCTGCTCGCACAGAAGCAGGCACGTCAGGTCGTCGCGGAAGCACAGGAAAAGGCTGCTGCGATCGAAGCAGAGGCAAGAGCTTCTGTGGATTCGGTGAAATCGCAGGCATTGCTTGATTCCGAAACACAGCTCAAGAATATTACCGCACAGCTCGAGCGGGAGAATGCTTCTCTGGTCACAACGCAGCATCAGGTCGCGGACTTCAAGCGCAAGCTGTTTGATATGTACAAGCAGCATCTGGAGCTGATTTCCAGACTGCCGGAAACCGCCGAGGAGCTTTCCGATGAGGACACGGAAGAGGTCGTTGAGATCATCGAAGAAGTCGAAGAAGAGGAAGCCCCCGCAGAGAACGCTGCACCGGCTGCTGCACCTGCTCCCGCTGCGGAGCCGGAAGCTGCAACTGCTGCAAATGCCGCATTTGACGGTGTTGCACAGAGCACATTCGGCAGCCGCCGCGATGAGACCAGACGCGACGATGTACGCAAGCGTTTTGATTTTTAAGACTGAAAGGAACTTGCAGCGGCGGAGCTGTTATGCAGGTTCCTTTTTTTATCCTGTCCGGAAAGGAGCGGCAGAGTCCGAAATATGGCAATTATAATTGTATGTGCGGTTATCGCAGGATTGACCGGAATTGACCAACTCATCAAGCTCTGGGCGATTGCCAATCTGCAGGGACAGCCTGCAAGACCGTTTTTGCAGATCGGCAGCCTCGACTGGATGCATCTGCGCTATCTTGAAAATAACGGCGCAGCGTTCAGTATGCTCAGCGGGAACCGCGGCTTTCTGATCGTCTTTCCGATCATCATGATCGCGGCCTGTCTGTATATTCTGCACCGCTACGGCAAGACGCGCCGCTGGCTGCAAATCGCGCTGCCGCTGATCGCTGCGGGCGGTCTCGGCAATCTGATCGACCGGATTTTCCGCGGCGGAAGCGTTGTGGATTATCTTGATTTTCAGCTCTGCAATTTTGCGGTGTTCAATTTCGCGGATATCTGCGTGACAGTCGGCGTCGGAATCGTGATTATCGGTCTGCTCTTCCTTGAAAAGGAGCTGCCGGAAGCCAAGACGGTCAAAAATGCCGAGCGCATTCCTTATGCGCATACCGCGGCAGCGCTTGAAAAAGCAGAATTGCTGCCGGAAGCAGGTGAATGGCCGGAGGCGGAAGCTGCACCGCTGCGTGAAGATGCGCAGGAGGCAGCGCCCGCAAAGGAGCATGAAGCAGATGCCGGCGCGTGAAATCCCGCTGACCGTTCCGGCGGAGGATGCCGGAAAACGGCTGGATGCATGGCTTGCAGCACTGCCGGAGCTGGAGCTGACACGTTCCGCCGTGCAGCAGCTTGCCGAGCAGGGGCAGATCACCCGAAACGGCAGACCTGCAAAGAAAAATGAAAAACTCCAGCCCGGAGATACGCTCCTTGTGCAGGTGCCGGAGCCGCAGACGCTCGATGTCCTGCCGCAGAAGATCCCGCTGGAGATCGTCTATGAGGATGCGGAACTGCTGGTTGTCAATAAGCCGAAAGGCATGGTTGTGCATCCGGCGCCGGGGCATCCGGACGGTACGCTGGTCAATGCGCTGCTCTATCATTGTGCGGGAGAACTCTCCGGCATCAACGGTGTCATCCGGCCGGGTATCGTCCACCGGATCGACCGCGATACCAGCGGCTTGCTGATCGTTGCCAAGACAGACCGCGCACATCTGGGACTTGCCGAACAGATTGCGGTGCATTCCTTTACGCGGGAATATGAGGCTGTCTGCTGCGGCAGATTCAGAGAGAATGCGGGAACAGTCCATGCACCGATCGGGAGAGATCCGCGCGACAGACAGAAAATGTGCGTGATTGCGACGAATTCCAAGGATGCGATCACACATTATTCTGTGCTGATGCAATATGAAAAGTATGCCCATATCCGCTGCAAACTCGAAACCGGCAGAACACATCAGATCCGTGTCCATATGAAGCATATCGGGCATCCGGTCTACGGCGACGCGGTTTACGGCAAAGCGGAGAAGGATATTCAGGGGCAATGTCTCCACGCGAAGAAAATCGGATTTGTGCATCCGGTGACGGGCGAATATCTGGAATTTGATTCGCCGCTGCCGGACTATTTTACGGAGATTTTGAGAAAATGCAGATGAACCACTCAGATAAAGCGGCCGCGCTGTTTTCGCAGCGGTTTCATTGCTCGCAGGCTGTGCTTGCAGCATTTGCAGAGGAACTCGGCCTTTCAGAGGAGCAGGCGCTCCGGCTTGGCGGCAGTTTCGGCGGCGGCATGTGCAAGGGCGAAGTCTGCGGCGCCTGTACCGGTGCACTCATGGTAATCGGCTTGAAATACGGGCAGTCTGTGCCGGGTGATGAGGCTGCAAAGCAGATTTGCAGTCAGAAAACCGTGCAGTTCCTGAATGCGTTTGAAGCGAAGCACGGCTCCTATCTCTGCCGGAAGCTGATCGGCTATAATCTCGCTTCGGATATGGAACGGGAAGCAGCAAGGGCAGCCGGCGTATTCGTCCGGATCTGTCCGCAGATGATCCGCACCGCGGTCGAACTCACAGAAACGCTGCTCGGAAAGGAAGATTGACGATGCATTTTGTATATTGCCCCGACTGCGGAACGCAGACCGTCCCGCGGCAGATGGGGGATGACGGCGCGGTGCCATACTGTGAACGATGTCAGAAGCCGCTGTTCGATATGTTCAGTACCTGCGTGCTTTCTGTCGTAAAGAATCCCGCGGGCGAGCTCGCGCTGATCAAGCAGAGCTACGGGCAGCAGGAAACCTATGTCGGCGTTGCGGGCTATATGAAGCCCGGCGAGACCGCAGAGGAGGCAGCTGCGCGTGAGATTCAGGAGGAGATCGGGCTGAAGATCTCCGGACTGCATTTTCTCTTCAGCGCATGGCATTCATCAAAAGGTCAGCTGATGCTCTGTTTTTGTGCGGATGCCGATGCGGAGAATTTTGCGCTTTCGCAGGAGGTGCGCGAGGCAAAATGGTTTGCTCCGGCGGAGGCAGCGGCAGCGGTACGTCCCGGCAGCATCATTGAACGGCTTGTTCACGCAACAACATCTTAACAAAATCATAAAATGCGGGAAAAAGACTTGAAAAAACCCGTAATATTTGGTATAATAAAGAAATAGGACATACGAAACAGGCGCAGATGCGCCAAGTAATTAAAGGGATGAATTCAACATGATTGGCTTTTACAGCTATACCGTAATCCTGACGTACATCGGTTTTGTCTGCGGTTCGGTAGGCTTATATTTTGCAGCAAACGGCAGTACCAATATGGCAATAATCATGCTGATGCTGGCCGGCTTCTGCGATATGTTTGACGGCAAGGTTGCAAAGACAAAAAAGAACCGCACACCGGAAGAATGCCGCTTCGGCATTCAGATCGACTCACTCTCGGATATGGTCTGCTTCGGACTGCTCCCGCCGATGATCGCATTCAGCGCGGGACTCCAAAAACCTGTCAGCATCGCAGTTTTCTGCTGCTTCAGTCTGGCGGCGCTGATCCGGCTCGCGTATTTCAACGTGACCGAGGAGGAGCGACAGCAGGTGACGACCGAGCGCAGAAAGGTCTATGAGGGCCTGCCTGTGACATCCGTTGCGCTGATTATCCCGTTGCTGTTTGCATTCCGGCGCGATCTGGAAGGACTCGGCGGCTCGGTGTTCCCGATCACCGCAACGATTGTATATGCAATTATTGCATGTCTGTTTATTACGCGCTTTACGATCAAAAAGCCGCAGATGCGCGCAATGCTTTGGTTTATTTTGATCGGCGTGCTCGAATTGCTGCTGCTGATCTTCAAGCATCATCACAGATGATGTCTGCAATCGAACAAAAGGAGGAATCCGTCATGTCGGAACCGCAGGAAGTCAAATCGAACGCAGGTGCGCTGATTTGTGACCGCGAAGGGAATCCGGTGGCGGATTCCTGTGCATCTCAGGGGAAATTGCTCGGGCTGCTTTACGGCACAGTTCCGGGGAGAGCGGCGCTCAAGGTCCTGACAAAGCCTGTTGTCTCGCAGATCGCAGGCTTTGCGCTGGAGCATCCGCTTTCGACGGTGGCAATCCCGCCGTTTGTGCTGAAGAAGCATATCAAAATGAGCGATTATGCGGAGGAGAAATTCCGCAGCTTCAATGCGTTTTTTACGCGCCCGGTCAAGCCCTCTGCACGGCCTGTCGATCAGAGACCGGAGGTGCTGATCAGTCCCTGCGATGCAAAGCTCACGGTCGTCCCGGTCAGCGATGCGATGCATTTTACGGTCAAGGGTGCGGATTACAGCCTTGCGGCATTCCTCGGCTGCAAGCGGCTCGCAGAAAAATACCGCGGCGGGCAGGTGCTGATTTTTCGCCTGACGCCTGATGATTATCATCGCTACTGCTATCCGGATACCTGCGAGATCGGCAAGACGCGCCGGATCGCCGGAGAGCTGCATACGGTCAATCCGATCGCGGAGGAGCATGATATCAAGGTCTATCACCGCAATACGCGCACCGTGACGATGCTGCATACGGAAAATTTCGGCGCAATGCTGATGATCGAGGTCGGCGCGATGCTGGTCGGAAAGATCGTCAATCATCCGCACGGCAGCAAGGTTGCACGCGGCATTGAGAAGGGATATTTTGAATTCGGCGGCTCGACGATTGTGATTGTGCTGGAAAAGGACGCAGCGGAGATCGACGCGCAGATTCTGGAAAATTCCCGCAGCGGTGCCGAGACGATCGTTCGCTATGGCTCCGGCATCGGAAAAAGAATATGAAAAACAAGAGCAGCCTGCGGTGATTGCGGGCTGCTCAGTTTATTATGCTGTGCGCCACGGGCAGCGCCCGCATGGATAGATCTAAAGTCCGCCGCAAGTTTAATGAAACAATACATAAAGCCGCCCAATACGCTGATTGGGACGGCTTCATTCTATTCACGCATAAACATGGGATTCCAAAGGGACAAGTCCCTTTGGCGGGGTATGGGGCAGCGCCCCATTCATAATCATCGCATAGCGATACCTTGATTCTTGTAACCAAAATGCGG
>CAMNFV010000128.1 GCA_946537515.1 uncultured Ruminococcus sp.
GAATCTCCTCACTCCTCATTCCTAACTCCTATCTTTTAAAATCGTCCGCGCAGCGCCGGGCAACGCCCGGTGGAATTGATCTAAAGTTCTCCGGTAGATAACCGGCAGCACAAACTGTAATTCTCTCATTCAGCTATTCTATAAAATTATCGCGAAGCGATACCGAATCTCCTCACTCCTCATTCCTAACTCCTATCTTTTAAAATCGTCCGCGCCAGCGGACACCACAATTTCTCATTTCTAATTTCTAATTTCTCATTCCGGATAAAAAGACCATTGTGCAGGTTTTCAGGAGAATTGGTCATTGCTTTCGGATCAAATATCAGTATAATAGAAGCAGAGGCAGGGAACAAAAAAGACCTCCCTGCCGCCCATTCTCACACCAAAATCCTTTTATATTTCATTTTTATCTTTTTGAGGGGGAGATCTCATGAAGAAAAACAGAGCACAGAAGGCCGCCGCATTCATATGCAGCCTTCTGACCGCAGCCGCTGCGATCCCGGCAGGATTCAGCGTGTCCGCCGCAGATGCCGTCAGCTTCAGCCGTGCAGAGGGCTGGTTTGAAACAGCCGTCGCGGAATGGGCTCCGGTCTCCGGCGCGCAGGGCTACAATGTCTACGCCGACGGCAAACAGCAGGACAGTATGCTGATCCGGCAGTACAACGGCTATTACCGCGCCGATATCCCGGGCCTGAAGGCGGGCAGCCATACGATCAAGGTCGTTCCGGTCTCCGGCGGCAAAGAAGATGCAGGCAAAGCAAAAGAGCAGCAGGTCAGCGTCAGGGCGCATGACCGCAGCGGCTTTGCATTTGTCCAGGGCAGCGCATCCGGCGCCTATAACGATGACGGTACGCTGAAAAACGGCGCTGTGGTTCTGTATGTCACACAGGATACAAAGGATACGGTCTCGCTCGATGTCGTCACCGACAGTAAGGGTACGAAAACCAAGTGTACCGGTATCCAGAGCATCCTGAACGCCTATCAGAAGGGCACCGATTCCCGCCCGCTCGATATCCGCTGCATCGGCAATATCACCGATCCGGCTGTGCTGGAAGGCGGCGATCTGCTCATCAAGGGCAGCGGATCCGGCAAGCGTATTTCCTGCGGCATTACAATCGAGGGCATCGGTACGGACACCGTTTTCAACGGCTTCGGTCTGCGCATTGCGAATGCCTCGAATGTCGAGGTTCGCAATATCGGCTTCATGAACTGCAACAGCTCCGAGGGCGATGATGTCGGCTTGCAGCAGAACAATGACCATGTGTGGGTACACAACTGCGATCTCTTCTACGGCGACGCTGGCTCCGATGCCGACCAGGTCAAGGGCGACGGCGCACTCGATACCAAGACCTCATCCTATATCACCCACAGCTACAATCATTTCTGGGATAACGGCAAGTGCAATTTGCAGGGCATGAAATCCGAATCGACCGAGAACCGCATCACCTATCATCACAACTGGTACGATCATTCCGATTCGCGTCATCCGCGCATCCGCACCTGCACCGTACATATTTATAATAACTATTTCGACGGCAATGCAAAATACGGCGTCGGCGTGACCATGGGCGCTTCGGCATTCGTCGATTCCAATTACTTCCGCAACTGCCCCAAGCCGATGATGAGCAGTATGCAGGGCAGCGATGCGGACGGCAAAGGCACCTTCTCCGGTGAAGCCGGCGGCATCATCAAGTCATACAACAATATTATGACCGATGCCAAGAGCTATATTACCTATCAGAAGAACAACGCAAGCTTCGATGCCTATGAGGTCACGAATGCAAAGGATCCCGTTCCGGCATCCGTCAAGACGGTCTCCGGCGGCACAGGCTATAACAACTTCGATACCGCAGCCGGGATGTACACCTACAAGGCCGATGCCCCGGCAGATGTTCCGGGCATTGTCACCGCAAATGCAGGCAGAATTCAGGGCGGCGATTTCAAATGGAAATTCGACAACGCCGTCGATGATGCAAGCTATGCGGTCAATGATGCGCTGAAAGCCGCGATCGTCAACTATAAGACAAGTATTGTCGCGATCGGCAGCGGCGCCTATATCGGGAGCACAGAGCCGGTCGTAACTACCACAGAACCCGCTGTCACGCAGCCGACCGCATCCGAGACAAAGGCGACTGCATCTGAAACTACGCCGGCATCCGCAGAAACATCTGCAACCGTGCAGACTGCCGCCACAAGTACACCGGCCGTTCCGGCCTCGGGCTTTATCCACAATTTCACCGAGAACGGCAAGGAGAGCAGCTTCTATCAGATCAGCGGCAATCTCTCAACAAGCAAAGGCTCTGTCAGTTACGGCGGCAAGACGCTGACGCAATGCCTCAAAATGGAAACCGCGACCGCGATCAGCTTCCAGGCACCGTCTGACGGCACCCTCACGCTCGTATTCGGGGAAGCAGCCGCAACTGTCAAGCTTGACGGCAAGAAGTATGCCGCTGAGAACGGCATCGTGACCGTTCCGGTCAAGGCAGGCGCACACGCCATTGCGAAGGCAGACAGCTGCAATCTCTTCTATATGGCATTGCAGACAAACGGCACACAGCCGACTGCATCCGAAACGACCGTCACAACGACGACAGCAGCCACGACCGTCACGACTGTGACAACCGCATCGGAAACCACCGAAGCAACGGTCACAACCGCTTCGTCTGTATCGCAATCCGAAACTGCACCGGCTGCATCTCTCGCAGGTGATGTGAATTGCAGCGGTCAGGTTGATGTCTCTGACGCGGTTCTGCTCGCACGCTTCGTCGCAGAGGACAGCGAAGCAGTCGTTTCCGCAGAGGGCAAGGCCAATGCTGACTGCGACGGTGTCTCCGGCATTAACAGCGACGATGTCATTCACATTCTCCGGATCATCGCAAAGCTGATCCCTTAAAATTGCAAGCCTCTGTTCATTTCATAATAAGGAAACAGACTGTCGTGTAACCGGCAGTCTGTTTCCTTTTGTATTCGGTTTCAGGTGATCTCAAAGGGGATGCGATAGATCTTGCCTTCTTTTTCGCCCTCTGCAAGGAGCGGAATTTCAAGCACATATTCACCCTCGACCAGCGAGCCGTAGCTATTCGACCAGTCATAGACCAGAACCAGCTCTCCGCCCGCCGGCATATAATTATTGCCGTGCAGCTGTGCCTCCTTGTCAATCTCGCCCAGCAGTTCCACACGCGGCGTGCGCGATTCATCATACAGATGATAGGTCATTGCATAATACCTCGGAACATCATTTGCATTCTTGATATGCAGCACAATTCCCTGCGGATTGATGTCCTCCGGGTCAATGATAAACTGCGGGACAAATCCGGCAGAATCCATTTCAAATTCAGCCCTTGCGACCAGCTTGCGCTGCGGAGATTCCGGATCATCGGGATCTTCCGCCGTACTGCCGAGCAGCGCTTCCAGGATATAGGTGCCGTCCTGTAAATCGCCGTAGCGGGCTGACCATTCATAGTTCAGCTCCGCGGTTTCATCCGGTGCAAGCCAGCGATCCTGTGCCGCAGCCGGTTCATAGTCCTCCAGCTCCTTACAGAGGCGTTCTTTCTCGCCGTCCTTCTCGTAGATCCGGAAATCCAGCGTGTAATGCTGCGCTTCGCTGCCGGTATTTTTCAGTTCCGCCGTGCATTTTGCGGGGCGAACCGTATCTGTTTTGACTTCGAGCTTCATATCAGACGCCGCAAGATAATCAACAGTCGTCGTGGTTGTGACGGTCGTGGTTTCTGCGGTCGTGGTCGTTGTGACAACCGTAGTTTCAGCGGTTTCTTCCGACTCCGAAACCGGCTCCGAATCCGCTTGCTGCTTTCCCGCGCAGGCGGCACATCCCCATGCACAGGCACAGAGCAGGAACATCAACAGATACTTTTTCATATTGTTACCCCTCAGAAAGAGATTGATTACTGATAGTCGCTGCCCTTGAGAAGCGCCTGCACAATCTCCGGATAATTAAAGGTCGAGCTCCTGCGATAGAGCAGCCCGAAGTTTTCGCCGGAGCCTGCGAAGGCATTGTTATCCCACCAGAGGCACGACATGCCGTGCGCTCTTGCACAGGCAGTATAGTATGCGGAAAACGCCACACGGTTTTCCAGATTGTCCTTGTTCATCGCGCCGAATTCGCCGATCAGAACCGGGACGCCGTTCAGCACAAATTTCGCATAGAGATTATCCATAAAGCCGACGATATCGCCGGTATCGCCCGCATTATCCAGCGACCACTCCTTTGTACCGGCCTTGTTCAGCGCAAAATTATACGGCCGGTAGGCATGGACAGAGAGAATCACGCGGTTCTGCGGATCATTCGGCATTGCAAAATCCGGATTAAGCGCACCGTCCGGAGAGGCCGCATAGCCTGGAACCAGCAGCCAGCGTGTCGCATTGGTACCGCCGGATGCCCGGACTGTATCCACAAAGAGCTGATTGAGCGTATTGATGCACGCAACCGCATCCTTGCATTGTGCGTTGTTCCGGTCGATCCACCATTCATAGTCTGTTCCGACGAGCCGCGGTTCATTCAGCGATTCGAGAATCAGATGCTCGTCATAATCCTTGAATGTCTCCGCGATCTGTGACCAGACTGCGGTGAGATACTGCTTGGAACGCTCCATATGTGCCGTATCCGGATAGTAGAAATCCTCAGCATTGTCATGGTGCGTATTGACGATGACATAGAGATCCATGTCGAGGCACCAGTCCACAACTTCCTTGACGCGCGTCAGCCACGCTCTGGAAATGCGGTCGTTTTCATCCACATGATTATGCCATGAGACCGGGATCCGGATCGTTTTGAAGCCTGCCGCCTTGATCGCGGCAATATTCTCGATCTTCGTAAAATCGCCGCACCAGGCCTTCTCATAATCCAGCTCATGCTCTGCGGAAATATTCCCGACATCAGCAGCATCGAATGTATTTCCGAGATTCCAGCCCAGATACAGCTCCTTGATGAAATCCATACCCTCACTCTCCGGCACCTGATATTTGTCCACCTGCACATCCGGCACGAGTTCACTCGGTTCCCCGAGGACATTGACCGGAATCGTATAATCCGGAATACTGGTTTCCGGCAGCTTGGAACCGCCTGCCGCGCAGCCCGTACAGAGCAGCAGCGCAGCAGCCGTCATCAGCGCCGCAGCTTTTCTCATCCACTTCATGATCGGTAACCCCTTTAATCCTTATCTATCTGATATTATCTGCTGAAATCGAATCAGCGATTGGAAGCAGCGGTGACATGAATCGTATCATACGCGCTGCCGTCTGCCGCATAGCGCACCGTCACGGAATCAACCGTTACAGAGATCGAAAATGCGGTCTCCTCGGGCGGATTGCTCTTATCGAGCAGCATATACACATCGGTTGAATTCTCGATGATATACTTCGCTCTGCGGTCCCCGCCGCGGTTATCATACATATACTTCGGGAATGCATCGACATCATCCGAATGGAAATACATCTTATTCGGATAATCCGGATCATCAGCCGGCAGAACCTCTACGGTTCCGTTGACTGAAAAGCCGCCTGTTTCGCCGTAAACGAAGGTCGCAGCAGCATTCTCCACGGTATCATCCGCTTCTGCATGGCCGATCACGGAATCGAGCTTCCAGTTTTTATACACAGAGCCCTCCTGCATGACCTCACCGCGCATATTGCTGCTGAATTCATTGTAGACGCCGAGTCCCTCGCCGCCCTCTGTGATATGCGTCAGGCTGACATTGCTTGCAGCCTCCTGCTCCGCCTCTTCATTCGGCGCTGCGGTCTCCGTCGCGAGTGTCTCCGTTTCGGTTACGGTTGTTGTCGCCTCGGTGACGGCTTCTGTCTCCGCTTCTGTTTCTGCTTCTGTTTCCGATGCTTCCGTTTCTGCTGCGGAGCTGATTTCTTCAGCCGATTCGCTGCCGGTCCGTTCGCTGGAGCAGCCGCTCATTGCTGCCGCAAGCATCATTGCCGCAAGGATAACAGCGGCTCTTTTTTTCTGTGACATAATTGATATACGCTTCCTTTCCATCTTCGGCAGAACCCGATTCTGCCGCGTTATTATCATATCACATTTCTGTCAGAAAAGCAAGATTTTTGCCGCAAAATGCGCAACGCATACAAATGCCGCGGAATGCAAAAATAGCTTTTTGTTTTATTATTTCAACTGCCGCCGATATGCCCCATAAGGGTACTGTTCTCCCTGCATCCGGCCGTCCGCTCAACAGAAAAAAGCGCTGTTTCCGATCTGCTCACAGCAGTACCGTAAACAAACAGCCGCGTCAGAAAACGGCGCGGTGCTGATACAGAAATACAATGGCGTTTCTATTGACTGTAAGAAGATGCTGTGTTATAATTGTTACGAACAAAACCGGTATTTTGCCGGCGCATGATTGAAAAAGAATATGAAGGGAATGCAGTTGAAATGATAACGAAGCATGAAATATTTACCTTTCTGGAAAACGCCGGAATCAAACCCGATGACATCGTTACGATTCATTGCTCTTTGCGTGCCATCGGAAAAATTGAGCATGGCGCAGACGGCTTGATTGATGCATTCTGCGCGTACCTGCATGACGGGCTGTTTATTGTACCGACGCATACATGGAATAAGGTCTGGAAGGAGTCACCGCATTACGATGTCAGATCAACTGTTCCCGACATCGGAACGCTTGCTGAGGTTGCGGCTTTCCGGAAGGACGGAGTTCGTTCTCTGCACCCGACGCATTCCGTTGCAGTATTTGGCAAAGGCGCGGCTGAATTTGTCCGGGGAGAAGAAAAATGCGCATCGCCTGCGCCGCCCGGCAGCTGCATCAGCAGGCTTTACGAGGCAAACGGAAAAGTCCTTCTCATCGGTGTCGGACATGAGCGCAATACATATCTTCATTCGGTCGATGAGCGGCTCGGAATTCCGGACAGACTGAATCCGGTCCCTTTTGAAATCACAATCACGGACTACGACGGAAAGATTCTGAAATCTCCGCCGTTCCATACGCATTTCACAGCTGCATCAGATACATGCGTTTCAGAATACTACCCCAACTACAAAGAAGCGTTTGAATATACCGGCGCCGTGACATATTCCAAGCTTGGAAACGCATTCGTATATGTCTGTGACTGCAAAAAAATGACGGATACATGCAGAAGAATCTGGGAGAGAGCAGACCGCGACCTTTGTATCTCGGCAGAGCCGATTCCAAGAGAATTGTATGAAGAAAGCAGCAAATAACCGGATGCATCACAAATCCCGCTTTACTTTGCAGTCGAAATCAACAATGCCCCTGAGCACTTTATATGCTCAGGGGCAAAATTTCTATATGGGTTTCTGTCTAACGCCGCGGCAGTTTTGGGTTATTCTGTTTTCTCGGGGACATCCGCGGCAAAGCGCTTGCGGAATGCGGCCTCATCAGCGGCAAACAGGCGGTCAGCGACCTCATCGGCCAGCGCGATCGTCATGCGCTCATAGCTGCATTGCAGCGGCGAGACCGTATTTTCATTTCCGGTCTCCAGGCGGTTCGTGCAGCCGCAGGAATTCGTGCAGCGTGTTTTCAGCGCACAATCCTTGCAGGATTCCGGCGTTGCTGCCCGCTTTACAAGGCATTGCTGCCGGTCACGGTCCACACCGCGGAAGACATCGCCGAGCTTATAATCCGGATCGCCGATGAACTGCGTACAGGCATAGAGACTGCCGTCCGGCGTAACAGGCATCTGCCGGAAGCCGAGATGACAGCGTTCCGAGGGATTGTAGCCCCGGATATAATCGCGGATCTTGGCATCAATCGGCGAGAAGAAAAACGGATCCCCTTTCAGGAACTGCTCCTCAAAAAACGCCGCTATTTCCTGCATCTGCGCCCTGAGCAATTCCAGATCTTCATCTGTCCAATGTACGCGCTTGCCGTAAGCGATCGTCGCCGTAATGCGCTTGAAGCCGAGTGCATAGAGATACTTCACCGATTCGGCATACTGCGGCACGGCCTGCGGTGCAATCGTCATCATGGCATAGGAATCGGGCATATGCTTCAGCAGCAGCTTCGCCTTTTCCTCAACGATCTCAAAGCTGGGCGCACCGTCCTTGAAGCGGCGGCAGGTATCCTGCGCAAGCCCCTCAAAGGAAAGGCCGATCCCCATGCGGATCGCATGTGCATTTTCGAGAAACCGTTCCGTCAGCAGCGTACCGTTCGTCGTCATTTTATAATAGGCAGGCTTTCCAGTCTCAATGGTTTTCAGCATACAGCGCCGGATTGCGCGATAGATCAGTCCGCTCTCCAGCAGCGGCTCACCGCCGAAAAAGCAGAGTCCGGCATTTTTTCCGGTTGAAAATGCAAGGTCTACCGCCGCGTCCACGACAGCTTCCGACATCCGGACAGGCTTCTTCTCATGTACGCAATAGGCGCAGTCCATATTGCAGTTTTCGGTCAGGTGTAAAGTCAGATTCATGCGATCACGTCCTTATAGATTTGTTCCGCATCCCCGATCACATCATCAAAGTCTCTGCCCATATCCACAAAGATCACGCGGTGATAGCCGTCGGCATCCGCGGGGATCTCCGTGATGCAGCCCCAGTCAAAGCATTCCTCGCATTGCTCCTGCATCCATTCGCGCATAGGTTTCCCTTGTTCCTCTGCATTGCCGTCATAGTATGCGAGCAGCAATCCGCGCTCCTGATTCTTGAGCACAGCCGTAAAGCGGACACCGCCAAGCTCAAATTCGCGGCTGTCCCTCGTCATGACGAATCCTTTGGATGCAAAGCCGTCCGCATAGGAAGATGCGATACTTTCGTAATACCGGTTTGCATCATCAACGCCCTCCTGATACGCCGGGACATAAGCGACATCGACATCGCCGTCGAGCATCAACGAATCATCCTCCGGAATACTGATGCTGCCCGGAATAGCGGGGACTTGCTCTGTCGTACAAAGTTCATCAGGTACAGCTTCACCTTCCAGGAACAGTTCCGTCGTGCCGGATTCCGCTGCGGTCGTGGTCTGCTCCGGCTCCGTCGAAATGGTTTCCTCCCCTGCGAGCTCCACGATATCATCGGAATCAACAGGCGGGGCTGCTGTCTCACCGGCGGTCTGAAAAGGCGCACAGCCTGTCA
>CAMNFV010000129.1 GCA_946537515.1 uncultured Ruminococcus sp.
TTGCTGCTCGGTCAGCCCGTCACCGTTCACGGCACACAGACGCTCTCCGGCGTGATCTCGATTCTCCCGCCGCATCTGCTCAAGGGCGAACAGGCCGTCCCGGAGGATGCACAGCTCTGTGTCGATCTCGGCTTTGATTCGGCAGAAGCGCTCTCCGGCAAGGTCTCCCGCGGCGATGCCGTCTATTATGCAGCGACCTGCAAACGCCTTCAGGGCACACGCATGACCGGCTCCGCACTTGATGACCGCTGCGGCGCAGCAGCGCTGATTCTCGCGGCCGAACAGATCAGTAAAATGGAAAATCTGCCCTGCAATGTCACTTTCGCTTTCGTCGGGCAGGAGGAACGCAGCGGTCACCGCGGCGCAAAACGTGCAGCATTCGCGGAATCCCCTGATTATGCAATCGCGGTTGACGTCACATTCGGCATGGCGCACGGCGAAGATCCGCAGGAAACATTCCCGCTCGGCGGCGGGCCTGCGATCGGTATTTCCGCAGTACTCGATCCGGAACTTTCTGAGGCGCTGACCGATACCGCTAAGGATCTGAAAATCCCCTATCAGCTTGAAATTATGCCCGAATCGACCGGAACGGATGCCGATGCGCTCGCACTCGCACCGCAAGGCGCACGGGCAGGAACTGTCTCGATCCCGCTGCGCTATATGCACACGCCGGTCGAGGTCATTGATATCCGCGATGTCGAACTGACCGCGCAGCTGCTCGCGGCATATGCAGGGAGGTGCGGCAAATGAATCAGAACACACTCGGAACCCTCTGTGAACTCTGCGGCACATCCGGCAGAGAGCATGACGTCCGCACATTTATCCTGGAACAGCTTGCAGAATATCACCTGCCGGAGGACGCAGTCTGCGTTGACCGTCTCGGCAATGTGCTCGTTCACAAAAAAGGCACATCTGCTGCAAAACGCCGTGTCATGTTCTCGGCGCATATGGATGAAGTCGCGCTGATGATCACCTATATTCACGAGGACGGCAGCCTTGCCTTTGATATGGTCGGCGGCGTCAATGCGGCAGCTGTGATCGGCCGTCAGGTACAGGTCGGCAGAAACCGCATCCCCGGCGTAATCGGCTGCAAGCCCGTGCATCTGCTCTCGAAAGATGAACGGACCAAGCCCGCGGATATGCATAGTCTCTTCTGCGATATCGGCACTGCCTCAAAAGCGGAGACAGAGGCACTCGTCCGCCCCGGCGATATCATCTATTTCTGCGGCGATCCGCAGGATTTCGGCAGCGGCTCGCTGCGCGCCAAGGCCATAGACGACCGCTTCGGCTGCACGCTGCTGCTGGAGCTGATCGGCAAAGATCTGCCCTATGATACCGACTTTGCATTTGTCGTGCAGGAGGAGGTCGGGCTGCGCGGCGCCGGTGTTGCAGCTGCACAGCTTGATCCTGAAATTGCCGTGATCTTTGAGGCAACGACTGCGGCGGATCTCGCCGGATCGACCGGTTCCGACCGCTGCTGTGAACTCGGCCGCGGCGCCGTCATCTCCTATATGGACGGCAGAACGGTCTACGACAAGGCGCTCTATGATCTCGCGGTGCAGCTCTGTGAACAGAACGGCATTGCATGGCAGACCAAGACCAAAATCGCAGGCGGAAACGATGCCGGCGCGATCCAGTCCGCCGGAAAGGGCGCAAGGGTACTCGCTGTCAGCGTGCCGTGCAGATATCTGCACAGTCCGATCTCGGTGATTCGCAAGGCGGACGCAGAAAGCTGTGAAAAGCTCGCGGATGCGCTGATTTCTGCATTACAGGAGGCGTCGATTTGATTACCGAACTGAAACGTCAGACCGATATTGACCGGCGCTCGCTCGCCGTCTGCCATTACGGACGCAAGATTCTCTGCAATCTCGTCGCCTACGGCACGAAATACAGCTTCTGCCAGTTTTTCCGCATCATTTCGCATGATAAAGTCGCGTGGATGATGCTGCAGAACAGCACACTGCTGATCAGCTCACAGGCGGATTTCTCAAATGATGCCGAGGCACATGAGGAGCTTTCCGTTTTTATCCGGATGCACCAGCCGTTCCGCGTAGAGGGCGCGCAGTCGCTGCTCTCCGGGCTGAAGCTGCCGGGCTATCAGACGCTCCGCCGCTCCGTTTTCCGCTTAGAACCCGGCGGCATCTCGCCGCTGTTTGATCCGGAGCAGGTCAACCGTGCCCCGAAGCTCGATGATGTATACGAGATTCTCGCGGAGGGCTTTCCGAATCTGATCGCCTATGATATCTGGCTGACCGACACCTCGCATATGGTGCGGCGCGGCCTGCGGCAATGCTTCACATATTACAATGTCACCGCGGCGACTGCGATTTACGATTACGGCGATCAGGTGCTGATCGGACAGGTCGCGACAAAAATCGCAGCACGCGGCAAGGGCTATGCGCGCGATTTTCTCCATTGGATCGCCAATGATCTGGAAGCACGCGGCAAAACCGGCATCCTCTATGCGCTCGATATCCGCAAGAGTTTTTATGAAGAAATCGGCTTCACGCTGCTGGAATCGGAATTCGTCTGGGAACGTCTGCATGATGCAGAACCGGACGGCGGCAAGGGTGTGCTCTGATAAAAAATCAGAAGCTGCGGATTTCCGGTATAGGAACCGCGCTTCGGTGTAAAAATAGAAGGAGAATATATGCATTCGGTTTTTGATTTTGACAAACGGCTGCTTGAAGCGGCAAAGGCTGCGGAAGAGGCCGCAAAACCGCAGTTTACGGAGATCGACAATATCTCCCAGCACGGCAGCGCAAAGGTTCTGCGTGCATTTCAGGCAAATAAAGTCTCTGCCGCCTGCTTCGCCGGTGCAAACGGCTACGGCTATGACGACGTCGGCCGCGATACGCTCGACAAGGTCTGGGCAGATGTTTTTCATACAGAGGATGCCCTCGTCCGGCATCATTTTGTCTCCGGAACCCATGCGCTCTCGACCGCGCTGTTCGGTGTCCTGCGCACCGGCGATACCATGGTTTCCGTCACCGGCGGCCCCTATGATACGCTGGAAGAGGTCATCGGCATCCGCGGCAAGGGCAACGGCTCGCTCGCAGATTTCGGCGTCGCCTATAAACAGGTCGATCTGAAATCCGACGGCACGCCCGATTTCGATGCGATTCCGGAAGCCGTCAAGGGCGCAAAGGTCGTTTATTTGCAGCGTTCACGCGGCTATTCTCTGCGTCCGGCGCTGACCGTCAGCGATATCCGGAAAATCGCGGAGCTGACGCGGACAACCAATCCGCAGGCGATTATCATGGTCGATAACTGCTACGGCGAATTCGTGGAATATGACGAACCGACCGATGCGGGTGCCGATCTCATCATCGGCTCGCTGATCAAGAATCCCGGCGGCGGCATCGCAGAAACAGGCGGCTATATCGCGGGCAAGGCAGCGCTCGTCGAACAATGCGCCTACCGTCTGACCTGTGTCGGCATGGGCAAAGAGGTCGGCTGCTCGCTGAATCAGTGCCGCTCGATGTATCTCGGCCTGTTCTTTGCGCCCGAGGTCGTTGCAAATGCACGCAAAACCGGCGCATTCGCAGCATCGCTGTTCCGTTCGCTCGGCTTTGAGTGTCTGCCCGCCGCAGGACAGACCGCCGGCGATATCATTACCGTTCTGGCGCTGCGCTCTCCTGCCGCAATGGAAGCATTCTGCGCCGGAATTCAGGCGGGCTCTCCGGTCGATTCCTATGTCACGCCGGAAGCCTGGGACATGCCCGGCTATGAGAGCAAGGTCATCATGGCGGCCGGTACCTTCACCGGCGGCGCTTCGATCGAGCTTTCTGCCGACGGCCCGATGCGCGATCCCTATGCAGTCTATTTGCAGGGCGGCATCACCTACGGCAGCGGCAAACTCGGCATTCTGACCGCTGCGCAGTCCATGCTGAACCGCGGACTCATCAAATTCTGAACCGCATTAGAGAAAGGAAGTTTTGATTATGGCAGATCAAGGAAAGACCGGCGAGCTCTCGATCAATAACTATTTCGATGAAGGTCTGGCAGACGGCACCGAGCCGAATAATCCTTTTGAGGTTCTGGAGCCGGAACAGCCCAAGGCAAAAAAGAAGAAGAAGACCGTCAAGCGCTGTCAGCCAAAACGCAAGCGCGTCCTTGTGATCCTCTGCGTACTGGCAGTTCTCGTGCTGGCCGGTGTCATCTTTCTGTTCATTCAGCGCCGCCGCAACGACGGTCAGCGCTATGCAAAAAAATACGCAGAGAATATCGGCAAGCAGATCTCCTCGGCGCAGAAAGCCGCCGGAATCGCACCGAAGCAGCGCTCGGATTATTCGACGCTCAACAGCCTGTATTCCTCGTATCAGGGCATCGCAGAGAGCAGCAGGAGCTGCCGCATTCAGGGCATCAAAATGCCGGAATGGGCAATCTTCCTCAACACCGATGCCGAGGAACTGACGAACGTCACCTACTATAACTACGAGCTGCTGGAGAAAAATGTCTTCGGCACAGAGCGCAAGGCTTATATCGACCAGCAGCAGGTCAAAAAGGGCTATTCTGTCGATGCGGTCGAGCAGCTGCTTGAGCTCGTTCCTTACCGCATTCAGTATTTGCAGGGAAAGACAGAACTGCGTGAATACCGCTACTGCTATCAGGACGGTGATTCTGATGAGATCGTCTCCTATGTCATCACCGCTCTTTGGGATGAAAACGGCGCATTAACTGATATTTCCCAGAATAAGCGGAACTATATCGGCACGCTGCTTGCAAGCCCCGAAGCGTAATGTTTTTTCATCTGAAATCCGCGAAGCCTGCCTGTCCAGTTTTGTCGAAATCGCCGAAAATCATTACAAAAATGCTACAATTTGAAAGCAAATCGGTGCAATCATCAGAAAAACATTGACAGAACACCGGATTCCTGATAAAATGTATGTTGGATTGTCAGAATAGTTTTCCTGCGCAGGGCATCTTATGTTGTATCCCCCGAAGGATGCGCAGGGTTGGGAAGGAGTTTATGCAATGAGCGATCTGAAGCTCTGCTTTGGCTGCATGGAGCCGCTGGGCAGCGAAGAGCGTGTCTGTGCACGGTGCGGTTATGACCGCAATACGACCTCTCTCGCGAACTACTTAAAGCCCGGCACTTTGCTGCATGAGCGCTTTCTGGTCGGAAAAATGCTCGCCGCAAACGGCGAGGGTGTCACCTATATCGGCTATGATACCTCTGTGGACTGCAAGATCCTGATCCGGGAATATTTTCCGGAGCGACTTTGCAGCCGTGTACCGAACAGTACAAAGATCAATGTCAATTATGAGCATCTTGCGCAGTATAAAGCGCTGATGGCAGAATATACCGAGCTCAATAAGGCGCTTGCACGCCTGCGGAATCTCAGCCACCTGAATCCCGCGCTCGATATGTTCGCAGAGAATAACACCACCTATGCAGTCTATGAATATCTTGAAGGCAGCACGCTGCTCGATTACCTCAAGGATAATGCCGGCGAGCTGAGCTGGAATACCGTCCGCCGCATTTTCCCGCCGCTCTTTACAACGCTCAGCCTGCTCCATAATGCAGGCGTTCTGCACCGCGGCCTCAGCCCGGAAACGATCTTCGTCACCGATAAGGGCGAGATCAAGCTGACCGGCTTCTGCATCTCCGCCGTCCGGACCAATGATACCGAGCTCGATGCAGAGCTCTTCGACGGTTATGCTGCCCCCGAGCAGTATTTTGCAGACCGCCAGCAGGGCACCTGGACCGATGTCTACGGCATCTGCGCCGTGCTCTACCGCATTCTGACCGGATGCAGAGCAACCGACGCGATGTCCCGGCAGGATTATGACAGCCTTGTCCCGCCGAGTGAGCTGAATACCAAGATTCCGGAGAATGTCTCCGACGGCATCATGAAAGGTCTGCTGCTCGACGGCAGCGCCCGCGTCCGCACGATCACCGATCTTGTGACGCTGCTCTTCAATACTGAAGCAATTCCGGAACAGGAGCCGCAGAATGATGTCGATCTGGTGGATCCGCTTCCGGCAAGCAAGGCCTCAACGGCTGTCTTTCATCCGCAGACACATCACACCGCGGAGCAATCCGGCGTGAGCAATCACAGCGCACCGCCCCCGCAAAGACGGCCGCAGCCGAACGGTCAGCGTCCCCGCAGCGGCAGCAATCCGAACAGAAACGGTCAGAACCGGAACGGTCAGAGCCGGAATCCGCAGAACCGCAGCGGTCAGCATCCGCAGCAGCGCCGCCCTGCCGGTGCAAACGGTCAGCACAGACCGCCGCAGCGTACCGCTGATGCAGTCGCAAGAGCAAAGCAGTCTGCAAACCGCAGCGGAAACGGCTATCCGCAGGGACAGCACCGCCGTCCCGCAGCAGCTGCCGCAGGTGCATCCGCAGCAGCCCGCGGCCGCAAGGAAGAGGAATTCACAATCTTTGACCGTATCCGCGCACCCCTGCTCATTGCGATCCTGTTTTTTGCGATCGCGACACTTGTTGTATGGGCAATCATCAAGGTGCTGAGCGGTCTCGGCGACGGAAACAATGCACTCTTTAAGGATAAAAACAGCTCCGTATCCGATAATGTCATCCCGGCAGAAACCGGCGAAGCGGAGCCCGGCGAACATCTTGATTTTGTTGTGCCCGATCTCATCGGCAAAAACTATCAACTCAAAAAAGATGAAATGGATCAGTACCATTATCTTGTGCTGGAGCCGGAATTTGTTTTCCGCGAGGATCATGTCAAGGATATGATCTATGAGCAGGAAATTGAACCCGGTACGCTTGTCGCAACCGGCAGTACGCTGAAGGTCAAGGTCAGCCTCGGTACCTCAAAGCTCCTGATTCCGGATTTTGAGGGACTCAAACTGAACAGCTATCTCAAAAAGCTGGAAGATATGGGCCTTGTCGCCGCAGTTGACGGCGGCGGAAACAACAATATTGCGCCGGGTATGCAGAGCCAGTATTACTGGGGCTATCAGGCAAAGCAAAAGCAGACAACCGCCGTCCAGACGACCAGCCCGGAGACCACCTCCACAACCACCAAGGACGGCAAAACGCATGTCGTCAAGTATATTTCCAAGGTCGATTATAATTATCAGAACGGATATGTCTGCGCCGTTGAACCGGCACCGGGTACCCCGTTCGATGCACTCGATGATTATGAAATCACCGTTTATTATGCTTACAATCCTGTTTATATCAATGTGACGAACGGCTCACAGACCGGCACAACTGCATCCGGTACGAAGAATCCGAAGCAGACCGGTACGACAGTCTCGACCAAGACAACTGCAAAGCTGCCTGCTGAAACCAATGAAACCAAGCAGCAGGAACAGCAGCAGACAAAGCAGGAAGTCGTTTCAACCGATCCGCCGCAGCAGATTACCGAGCCGCCGACCCCGCCGCCGGAAGTCACGAATCCGCCTGCGACCAATCCGCCGCCTCCGGAAGTGACCAATCCGCCTGCGACCAATCCCCCTGCGGATCCGCCGCCTGAGGATGCGGGATAATTTCATCAACAAACGCCGCGAAGCTGAAATCGTTTCGCGGCGTTTTTGCGTATATTTTCATGCATTCCGGGTACACTATCATCAACACATTGCAAAGGGGATGCTGATATGAAGGAAGCAGACAGTCTGATCCGGCTGCGCAGGCCGCCTTCGGTTACAGCTTGGAGCAGTACCGTCGGGCAAAAGGAATCTGAAGGGCCGCTCGGTAGCTGCTTTGACATTGCAGAGCCCGATGCCCGCTTCGGACAGACGACATGGGAGCAGGCTGAGAGCGAATTGCAGCGCCGGACGCTGCATCTGCTTTTTGAGAAGGCAGGCATCCGTGCAGAGGATGTGAGCTGCCTGTTTGCAGGCGATCTCATCAACCAATGCACCAGCTCAACCTATGCGCTGCGGCATCTCGATCTCCCCTATTACGGCATATTCGGCGCGTGCTCGACTTTTGCCGAGGGGATGCAGCTTGCCGCGGCAATGGTCTGCGGAATGGAGCTGCCGCGCTGTGCCGTCCTGACATCCTCGCATTATTCCAGCGCGGAGCGGCAGTTCCGGTTTCCGCTTGCATACGGCGGTCAGCGCACACCGAATGCGCAATGGACCTGTACGGCGGCGGGCGCTGTGCTGCTCGGTCCGACCGGAGCCCCGCCCTATATCCGCGGCATCTGCGCCGGCCGCATCCGCGATCTCGGTATCACCGATGCGAGCAATATGGGCGCTGCTATGGCGCCCGCAGCAGCTGATACGATTGCACGTTATCTCTCTGCGACGCGAACCCGTCCGTCGGATTATGATGCAATCGTGACCGGCGATCTCGGGATCACCGGCAGCCGATTGCTGATACAGCTTATGGAGCAGAACGGCTATGAGCTGCGCGGCGTACACCGCGACTGCGGCGTCATGATGTTCGATCAGAACCGGCAGGATACCCATGCAGGCGGCTCCGGATGCGGCTGTTCGGCAAGTATCATCTGCGGCTATTTTCTGCCGCGGCTGCAATCCGGGGCGCTGCACAATGTCCTCTATGCGGCGACCGGTGCGCTGCTCTCCCCGATGCTCTGTCAGCAGGGCGAAAGCATCCCGGGAATCTGTCACGCGGTGCATCTCTCGCATGAAAGCGGAAAGGAGCAGACAGCATGAATTATCTCTGGGCATTTGTAATCGGCGGCTTGCTTTGCGTGATCGGGCAGCTGCTGATTGACGAAACCAAACTGACACCGGCGCGCATCCTGACCGGATATGTCATTGCAGGCGTGATACTCGGCGGCCTCGGCATTTATCCCTATCTGATCAATCTCGCCGGTGCGGGCGCTTCGGTTCCGCTCTCCGGCTTCGGCAATCTGCTGGCAGAGGGGATCCGGAAGGAAGTGGATGCAAACGGTCTGCTCGGAATCCTGACAGGCGGTATGCGCGCAGCATCCGGCGGCATCACGGCAGCGCTGCTCTTCGGGCTCCTTGCCGCTGTCCTCTTCCGCACACAGGCGCGGGAATAGCGGTGTCTCCGCCGGATCTATAATGAGGGCTCTACAGTATTGCTTCGCAAACTGTCCCCAAACCCCGCCAAAGGGATTGAA
>CAMNFV010000130.1 GCA_946537515.1 uncultured Ruminococcus sp.
CTTCATGAGCTCACACCCGAAGGATGCAACGCCGGAGCTGATCGACACGATGCTGCATTCAACACATATCGAGCATCATCTGCATCTGCCGGTGCAATGCGGCAGCGACCGCGTCCTCAAGGAAATGAACCGGCATTATACGCTGGAAAAATATCTGGAGACTGTGGATTATGCGCGTGCAAAATCGCCGGATTTCGGCTTTTCGAGTGATCTGATTGTCGGATTCCCGACGGAGACCGACGAGGACTTTGAGGGCACGATGCAGATTGTCGAGCGCGTGAAATATGACAATCTCTATACGTTCATTTACAGCCCGCGCAGCGGTACAAAAGCAGCGGAGATGCCGTTTGTCTCCACGCAGGAGCAGATCGCGGCACGCATGGAGCGTCTGCTGAAACGGCAGCGCGAAATCTCCGAAGAATTCAATAAGCGCTTTCTTGGAAAGCAGGTGCGGTTCCTCGCAGAAAAGCATGATCCGGAAACCGGACTGCTGCTCGGCAAGACGCGGGAAGGTCTGGTGCTGGAAGCGCAGGGGACACCTGCACAGATCGGAAAGCTGCTGGACGTTAAAGTCATCGGCGTCAAGAACTGGGCGCTGACAGGTGAACTGATATGAATACGATTCTGACAGAAGCGGCGCAGGCGCAGTTTACCGCGGAGCAGCTTGCGCTGAGTGAAAAAATTACGCTGACCGACAGCCGCGATTTTTCGGCCATACAGACGATTGCGGGTGTCGATCTTGCATACTGGAATACGCCGGAAGGCGTTGAACATGCGGTCTGCTGCATTGTTGTCCTCGATGCAAAGACAGGGCAGCTGCTGGAAACAGTCTCCGCGGACGGCGATATCACGGTGCCTTATTGCCCGGGATTTCTCGCATTCCGCGAGCTGCCGCTTGTGCAGCAGGCGATAGAAAAGCTGACGGTCCGGCCGGAGCTCTTTGTCTTTGACGGAAACGGCTATCTGCATCCGCGGCATATGGGCATTGCCTCACATGCGGCTGTGATGCTCGGTGTGCCGGCATTCGGCATCGCAAAGACTTATTACCGTGTGCTCGATACCGATTACACCGAGCCGGAAGCGGAAGCCGGAAGCTTTACGGATATCGTGATCGGCGGCGAGGTCTATGGCAGAGTGCTGCGGACGCATACCGGCGTCAAACCGGTGTTCGTATCGGTCGGCAGCGGCATCTCGCTTGATACGGCGACCGGAATTGCGCTCCGCCTGACGGACAAAGAGAGCCGCATTCCGCTCCCGACGCGCCTGGCCGATCTGGAAACGCATACCGCACGTACCGCATTACAGAATCAGACGCAGCAATCATCCGAACAATAAACAGAACACAGGGATGTACTAAGAAATGAAGAAAGCGGTTACAGCATCGGCGGGATCAGCTTTTCGAAATGGCTTGGATTTTTCGGGGATAAGTTCTGAAATGCGATTGAAACTGATTATCATTATATAAAGGAGTTTTTTATTATGGCAGATTTACTCGAAATGGCAAAGCAGCTCGGCAGAGAGCTGCAAAAGGATGAGCGTTACCTTGCATTCCGCAAGGCATCCGCGGATAACGATGCAGATGAAGCGCTGCAAAACCTCATCGGCGAATTCAATTTAAAGCGCCTCGATCTCGGCAATGAGGAGGATAAGCCCGAGCCTGATGCAGACCGTGCAAAGGTACTCGGTGAAGAGGTCCGCGACCTCTATTCCCAGATCATGGCGCATGACTCCATGCGGAAATATCAGGCAGCGCGTGCGGAATTTGAGCAGCTGCTTGACGGCATCAACCGCGTGATCGCATACAGCGCCGCAGGCCAGGATCCGGATTCCTTCGATCCGGCCGCTTCTGCCGGCTGCTCGGGCGATTGCTCCGGCTGCGCAGGCTGCCACTGATATGGGAATTGAGATCGACCGCTCCAAGCTTTCCCCGATGATGCAGCAGTATCTTGCTGTCAAGGATGCATCCGGGGATGCGATCGTGTTCTTCCGTCTCGGGGATTTCTACGAGATGTTTTTTGATGACGCGATCCTCGTTTCAAAGCTGCTGGAGCTGACGCTGACCGGCAGGGACTGCGGCCTGCCGACAAGGGCGCCGATGTGCGGCGTACCCTATCATTCCGCAGAGCAATATCTCAAGCGGCTGGTGAATCTCGGCTACCGCGTCGCGATCTGCGAGCAAATGGAGGATCCGGCGCTCGCAAAGGGACTTGTTGAGCGCGGTGTCATCCGCGTGGTGACGCCCGGTACGCTGATCGAATCCAGTATGCTCGATGAATCAAACTGCAATTATCTTGCGGCAGTCTGGAGCAAGGATGAGGAGATCGCATTCTGTGCGGCGGATATCTCGACGGGCGCAGTCAATCTGCATAAGCTCGAAGGAAAATCGCGCACCGATGATCTCATCAGCCTGATTGACCGCTATCATCCTTCCGAGCTGCTGATTACAAAGGAATTTCTGGATTACAAGCCGGTTGCGGACTTCCTCAAAACGCGCACGACCTGCATGGTCACGCTGCGGGATGATGAATGCTTCTCTGTGGCAGCACAGCGGGAGACCGTTCTGAAGCAATGCGGTGCGGATTCGCTCCAGGCGCTCGGGCTTTCCGAAAACGGCGCAGATGCGTCGGTCTGCTGCGGCTTATTCCAGTATATCGCGGAGACACAGCGCGCGATCGTCGGGCGCTTTACCGAGATCACCGTACACGGCAAGGACGGCGTCATGGGACTCGATTCCAATGCGCGCCGCAATCTTGAACTGACCGAAACACTGCGTTCGCATGAGAAAAAAGGCTCGCTGCTCGGCGTTCTCGATCAGACCGAAACCGCAATGGGACGGCGTATGCTGCGCACATGGCTTGAGCAGCCGCTGACGGCACCTGTCCGCATTATGGACAGACTGAATGCCGTGGAATTGCTGATGAAAAACAGCGTTGCTATGACAGAATTGCGGTCGCTGCTCGATCAGGTCTTTGACCTGGAACGTCTGATGTCCCGCGTCATGTTCCAGAAGGCGACGCCGCGTGATATGAAAGCGCTCTCGCAGACTGCGCTGCAATTACCGGCAATCAAGGAGCAGCTGAAAACGCTGACGCAGTCGAAACTGCTGACAAAGCTGGAATCCGAGATTTCGCCGCTGACGGAGATTTCCGATCTGATTGAGCGCGCACTCGTAGACGAGCCGCCGCTGCTCATCAAGGACGGCGGCGTGATCCGGGACGGCTTTCATCAGGAGCTCGATGCGCTGCGCCATGCGATGAATCACGGCACCGACCTCATTACCGAGATTGAATCCCGTGAGCGCGAACGCACCGGCATCAAGAACCTGAAAACCGGCTATAACCGCGTATTCGGCTACTATCTGGAGGTTTCCCGCTCCTATTATGAGCAGGTTCCGCCGGAGTGGATCCGCAAGCAGACGCTCGCGAACTGTGAACGCTATATCACGCAGGAACTGCGCGATGCGGAGAATACGATTGTCGGCGCAAAGGATAAGGCGCTGGCGCTGGAAGGCGTGATTTTCTCGGAGCTGCGTGAATTTTTAGCGCAGCAGCTCAAAACGGTGCAGGAGACTGCTGCGGCAGTCGCGCAGGTCGATGTTCTCTGCTCGCTGGCGCTGACAGCGCTGGAAAATGAATACTGCAAGCCGGAGATCGCCGTAGACGGCAGAATCGAGATCCACGACGGACGGCATCCGGTTGTCGAGCAGATGCTGACGGATTCGGTCTTTGTGCCGAATGATGTCCTGCTTGATCAGAAGGCAAACCGCCTCGCGATCATCACCGGCCCGAATATGAGCGGTAAATCGACCTATATGCGGCAGACGGCGCTGATCGTCCTCATGGCGCAGATGGGCAGCTTTGTGCCGGCATCCTATGCGAAAATCTCGGTCGTCGATCAGATCTTCACGCGTGTCGGCGCATCCGATGACCTGACGGCGGGCGAATCGACCTTCATGGTTGAAATGCACGAAGTTTCGACGATTCTGAAGCGTGCAACCGCGAACAGCCTTGTTGTGCTGGATGAGGTCGGACGCGGTACCTCGACGTTTGACGGCATCAGCATTGCGCGTGCCGTTGCGGAGTTCATTGCCGGAAAGAAGATCGGCTGCAAGACGCTTTTTGCAACGCATTATCATGAGCTGACGATGCTGGAAGGGCAGTGCGAGGGCGTGCGGAATCTGAGCGTTGCCGTGAAAAAGCACGGTGATACGATCCGCTTCCTGCGCAAGATTGTGGACGGTGCCGCAGACGACAGCTACGGTATTGAAGTTGCAAAGCTTGCCGGACTGCCGACGCAGGTGACGAACCGTGCGCGTGCGCTGCTGACCGAACTGGAAGCACAGTCGAAAGCAGAGAAAGAAAGCTATCAGGCGAAGCTCGCGGCCGAATCCGCAGGGCAGATGTCATTCTCGGCGGATGCGGATGCACAGGTCATTGCGCAGCTTTCAAAAACGCATGTCAACGAGCTTTCCGATGCGGAGTGCCGCGAACTGCTGCTTGACCTGACGAATATGCTGCATTAAGCCGGCAGTGCCGACAGCCGTTTTGCTTCGCCTTTATTCTGCGTTTATTGCATGACGGTTCGCTGCTCTTTCAGTCGGGGCGGCTCTCCGCCGCCGCACATAACTCATTTCGTGGGTTTAAAAATGGACTACGTATATTATCATTTCAAAACGCATGATATCTCCGAGACATGGAACACAGCGGAGATTGAAGCATATCTGCATCAGACGGGGCTGTTTCCCGGTGATGCGCTGACTGCGCAGGATCCGTTTCTCGATATTTCGCTGCTCAATGTCAAAAGCTATGACAGCTGGAATGGAAACGATTATGATGCGCAGAAAACGAATTATATCCCGATCGTGACAAGCACCGCCTCTGAACGGCATCCGCAGGTTCAGGCGGTGCTGCACGGACTTGCAGCATTCCTGCATACGGATTTGCAGGAGGACTGGTGAACCGGAGTGTTCACTTAGAAAGGAACACCAATGCCCGAAATTCATGTTTTACCGAAGGACATTGCAGAGCTGATCGCGGCAGGAGAGGTCATTGAGCGCCCTGCCTCGGTGCTGAAAGAGCTGACCGAAAACGCCATTGACGCAGGCGCAAAGCGCATCACAGCAGAACTCAAGCGCGGCGGCGTGCTGTATCTGCGCGTCACCGACGACGGCTGCGGCATTGCACCGGAACAGGTGAAAACGGCGTTTCTGCGCCATGCGACCAGCAAAATTCAGACAGCAGAGGACCTTGAAACAATCTTTACGCTCGGCTTCCGCGGCGAGGCGCTCGCGTCGATCTGTGCTGTTTCGCGCATGGAGATTCTGACGCGGCAGGCAGGCGCGGAGTACGGTACGCATTATGTGCTTGAAGGCGGCGAGGAGACTGCCTTTGAGCAGAGCGGCTGTCCCGAGGGGACGACCGTTGTCGTGCGCGACCTTTTTTATAATGTACCCGTGCGCGCCGGATTTCTCAAGAAGGATACCGCGGAGGGCAATGCGGCGGCGAATATCTTTCAGAAGATCGCGCTGTCGCATCCGGAGATTTCATTCCGCCTGATCCGCGAGAATAAGACGGAATTCGTCACGCCCGGCGACGGCGAACTCTTTTCCGCAATCTACGCGATTTTCGGCAAGGATTTCGCACGCGACCTGCTGCCCGTGAAATATCAGGAGCAGGAGAACGGCGGCATCTCGGTCGAGGGATATGTGATGAAGCCGCTGTATTCCCGGCCGAACCGTGCGCATCAGCTGTTCTTTGTCAACGGCAGATCGGTGCGCTCGTTTACGCTGATCTCCGCGATTGAGGAAGCCTATAAAACCCTGATTATGACCGGCAAATACCCGGCGTGCGTGCTGATGGTGCGCGTGTCGCCGCGGATTGTCGATGTCAATATGCACCCGACAAAAGCCGAGGTGCGTTTCTCCGATGAAAAGCGGATTTACAATGCGGTATATTTCGCGGTGCTCGGCGCGCTGGAGCAGAATCATCTGGTCTATGAGTTCCAGCTGCCGCAGCAGGAACAGCCGCCTGCCGCCAAAGGGATTCCGGCGCCGCCCGTGACGCCGAAGATCACGCCGCAGATTTATACGCCGCAGCGCCCGCAGCGGGATTGGTATGCACCGGTTGCCGGAACGGATGACAATACGCCGGCGCCGCTCTTTGCAAAGCCTGCGGCTGAACCGCAGCCGGCTGTTCCGGCGGTGCAGCCTGCTGTGAATATGCAGTCGTCAGCGCCGATGCAGCCCGTGCAGCAAAATCATCCGGCGGAAACTGCTGTATCAGAGCCGGTTCCGGAGCCTGTACAGCCGCCCGAACCGCCTGTGATTCCCGAAGCACTCAAAGCATTTCCCGATCTGATTGCGCAGCCTGCGGTACCGGTCCGGCCGGTGCCTGCTGAGGTTCCCGCTGTCCCGCAGGAGACCGCAGCGGCAAAACAGTCTGTTCTCCCGGAAGAACCGGAAGCGCGCAATGCGGCGATTTCCGCGATTCAGCGCGAAAAAATCACCGTGATCGGGGAGCTCTTTGATAACTATGTGCTGGCTGAGGCCGGCGAACAGTTTGTCATGATCGACAAGCACGCGGCACATGAGCGAATCTTATTTGAACGGTTCCGCACGCGGGAATGCAAAGACCGCCAGACCTTGCTGACGCCGGTGCGCGTCCTGCTGACGGCGGATGAGATCTCCGCCTTGCAGGAAATGGAAGAAACGCTGCTCGGCTGCGGCTTTACCTTTGATTTCAGCGAATCGCCGGTCGTACAGCTGACGGGCGTACCGCTCTCCTGTGCGGAGCTTGATCTCGATCAGATCGCGGCAGATCTCGCGGCAAACTGCGCGAAGCATCAGACGCAGCCCGATCTGCATCTGCTCGATGATATGTTCCATGATCTCGCGTGCAAGGCGGCGATCCGCGCAGGCACGCACAATACGAAAGAAGAATTGCAGTCGCTTGCGGTGCAGGTCTGGGAGAATGAACAGATCCGGCATTGTCCGCACGGACGCCCGGTGCTGTTTTTGCTTTCAAAATACCAGATCGAAAAGCAGTTCAGGCGCATTCAGGATTGAAGCGATGATTGAGTTATATGCGTGGCTCTCGGTTCATGCCGTCGCTGCCGATGAGGATATGCTCGCGCCGGGAATACCGGGGCGGATCATGGAAGCCGTGCAGGAGATCCTGCGGCAGCCGGACTGCGGCATTGTGATGCAGTATCAGAACGGACAGCCCTTTTTGCAGACGGCATTCTGTGCAAATCACAGAACTGCGGAGACCGATGCGATCATCGGGACATATTCCCGCATTGCGGAAACGGCATCCGGCAGCTACGGCGTGCTGTATCTGCGGGACGATGAAGATCCGGTTTACCGCAATGCGATGCAGGTCTGGTATTTCCGGCGGGGCGCGGTCACGCACAGCATCATGCCGGAATTTTCGCCCTGCATCCCGAAGCTTGAGGATGCGGGACAGCCGGAGCATCAGAAGGAGAACGGAATGACTGAAAAGGACAAAGCCGCAAAGGGCTTTTTATACGATGCAAATTACGATCAGGAGCTGATCGGCCTGCGGATGCGCTGCTTAAAGCTCTGCCGCGCCTATAACGACTGTATGCCGGACGAGACTGAAAAGCTGCGTGCGATCATGCGGCAGATCGTCCCGGAGATCGGTGAGGGTTTTACTTTGATGCAGCCGTTCCGCTGCGATTACGGCAGCAATATCAGAATCGGCAGGAACTTCTATTCCAATTATAATCTGGTGATCCTCGATGCGGCGCAGGTCACATTCGGGGACAATGTTTTCGTTGCACCGAACTGCGTCTTTACCGCGGCAGGCCATGCACTTGATGAGACACAGCGCAATCAGGGCCTCGAGATCGCGCTGCCGATCACCGTCGGAAACAGCGTATGGTTCGGCGCAAATGTCACCGTTCTGCCCGGCGTGACGATCGGGGATAATGTCATCATCGGTGCGGGCAGCGTCGTGACGAAAGACATTCCGTCCGGCGTGATCGCAGTCGGCAGTCCGTGCCGCGTGATGCGTGAGATCACAGAGGCGGATAAGCGGAAATATCCGGTCTGGGAGGACTGAAACAATGATTATCAGAGCATATACCGCAGCCGACCTGCCGGAGATGACCGCGATCTGGAATGAGGTCGTTGCGGCGGGCAATGTATTTCCGCAGGAGGAGCCGCTCAATCCGGAAAGCGCTGGCATATTTTTCGCACAGCAGACCTATACCGGTATTGCGGAAAAAGACGGCGAAATCTGCGGGCTTTATATTCTGCATCCGAATAATGTCGGGCGCTGCGGGCATATCTGCAATGCAAGCTATGCCGTCAGCAGTACATGCAGAGGGCAGCATATCGGGGAGCAGCTGGTGCTCGACTGCCTGAAACAGGCGAAGGCGCACGGCTTCCGCGTTTTGCAGTTCAATGCCGTTGTGGAGAGCAATATTCATGCGCGGCATTTGTATGAACGGCTCGGATTTACACAGCTCGGGACGATCAAGGGCGGCTTCCGGATGCCGGACGGCGAATATGTGAATATCTGCCCCTATTACAGGGAAGTGTAAAGAAGGCGGAATATGTTTGAATACAGGCGCATTGACGGGATCGAGAAACTGAGGGAGAAGATTACGCCGGAGCTGCAATTCTGGCATTGCTTCGGAACGATACTGGAGCTGCAATACTGTGCAAGGGCGATTGATGAATATTACTGCGATTATACCAATCAGCTCGTAATGCTGCTGACAGATGCACAGCAGCATTACAAAATCGAACTTACCTTGTATAACATCAAAGGCAATATGAATTTTGATATGGCAAACGGGCTGTTCAGCGGCTTCGTGATAGAAGAATATGCAAATTCCGGCAGCGACAATCATTTTCATCTGTATTCCGATGAACAGGATATTGATTTTAGTCTGTACTGCGAAAAGATCAGGGCAGTATTATTATAAAAACGGATCAGGAGGGCGGAGGCATGGAGCAGAAACCGCTGGTAGCGGCAGTTGTCGGGGCGACGGCATCCGGCAAG
>CAMNFV010000131.1 GCA_946537515.1 uncultured Ruminococcus sp.
CGTTTACGCGCGAAAACGAAACGGAAAACACAATGCCTGTATCTGCGAAAGCGAACACATTCAGACACTTGACTGCGTATCGCAGACGAGTGAATGCGTATTGTGCAAAAGAAGCCAATTTCGTTGTAAAAATGGAAGCGGGCCCTGCCCGCCCGCCGAGAAAGGAAGAAATATTATGAAACCGACTGATAATTTCGGAAGTCTTGTATTCAATGATGCCGTCATGCAGGAGCGTCTGCCGAAAGCAGTATACCGTTCCATTCATGAAACCATCGCAAACGGCAAGGATCTCGATCCGACCGTCGCAGATGTCGTCGCAAGCGCAATGCGTGAATGGGCCGTCGAACACGGTGCAACACATTTTACCCATTGGTTCCAGCCGATGACCGGCATCACCGCGGAGAAGCACGACAGCTTCCTTTCTCCGGACGGCGAAGGCGGTGCGATCCTTGAATTCTCCGGCAAGGAGCTCATCAAGGGCGAGCCGGATGCATCTTCGTTCCCGTCGGGCGGCCTGCGCGCAACCTTTGAGGCACGCGGCTATACAGCCTGGGACCCGACTTCCTACGCCTTTATCAAGGAGAACAGCCTCTGCATCCCGACTGCTTTCTATTCTTACAGCGGTGAAGCGCTCGATAAGAAAACGCCGCTCCTGCGCTCGATGGAAGCCGTCAGCAATGAAGCCGTCAAAGTGCTGCATCTGCTCGGCTTTGAGGATGTGCAGCGTGTCACCGGAACGGTCGGCCCGGAGCAGGAATATTTCCTCATCGACCGCGCACTCGCAAAGCAGCGCAAGGATCTGGTCTTTACCGGCAGAACGCTGTTCGGTGCAAAGGCACCGAAAGGTCAGGAGCTGGAGGATCACTATTTCGGCGTGATTCGTCCGCGTGTGCAGGCATTCATGGAGGAGCTGAATGAAGAGCTCTGGAAGCTCGGCATTTACGCAAAGACCGAGCACAATGAAGTCGCACCGGCACAGCATGAGCTTGCTCCGGTCTATACGACCATGAACATCGCCTGCGACCACAATCAGCTGACCATGGAGATCATGAAGAAGGTTGCGGAAAAGCACGGCCTGATGTGTCTGCTGCATGAAAAGCCCTTTGCCGGCGTCAACGGCAGCGGCAAGCACAATAACTGGTCGCTCTCGACCGATACCGGCATCAATCTCTTTGCACCGGGCAAGACCCCGGAGCGCAAGCGCCTCTTCCTGCTGATGGTTGCGGCAGTTGTTGCAGCGGTGGATGAGCATCAGGATCTGCTCCGGATGTCGGTCGCATCGGCCGGCAACGATCACCGCCTCGGTGCAAATGAAGCGCCGCCTGCAATCGTTTCGGTTTATCTCGGCGATGACCTGGAGCTTCAGCTGGAAGCCGCAGCCGAGGGCAGAGATGAACATAAGCACCGCGAGACACTCGCAACCGGCGTACATGTGCTGCCGGATTTCAAGAAGGATACATCCGACCGCAACCGTACCTCTCCGATGGCATTCACCGGCAACAAATTCGAATTCCGGATGCTCGGTTCGGAGAATTCGATCGCGGATACCAATATCGCATTGAACACTATTTTTGCCGAGGCGCTGAACAATTTTGCAGCGCAGCTTGAGAAAGCCGACGACATTGCAGCCGCTGTCCAGCAGATTCTCGCAGATACGCTCAAGGCACACGGCCGGATCATCTTCAACGGCAACAACTATTCGCAGGAATGGGTCGCCGAGGCAGAGCGCCGCGGCCTGCTGAATCTCAAAACAACCGCAGATGCCATGCACGCATTTGCAACGGAGAAAAATGTCGCGCTCTTCAAGAAGTTCGGTGTTTACAATCATTCCGAGGTCGTTTCCCGCAAGGATATCCTGCTTGAGAATTATACCAAGCTCATCGCGATCGAGGCAAATACAATGATCGACATGGCAAAGACGCAGATTCTGCCTGCCGGTTTTGCATACGGCGAATCGCTTGCGGATTATGCCGTCAAGAAAAAGTCGCTCGGCATTCAGGGCGTTTCCGAGCAGGAAATGCTCCGCCGTGTCAGCGCGCTGACCGATGAGATTGCCGATAAAACCGAGGCACTCGAAAATGTCATGCTCGGGCTGTATGACACAGAGCATCCTTCTTATTATTGCCGCGATACGGTCATTCCGGCGATGCAGGAGCTGCGTGCCGCTGCTGACCAGCTGGAGCCGCTGATGCCGCAGCAGTATCAGCCCTATCCGACCTATGCGGATCTGCTTTACAGCGTATAATATTCACATTCCGGCATTGCCGCATTGCACAAAAACGCAATGCGGCTTGCCGTGTAAATTCAGGAAATGAGGAGGCTGACTGCTTATGGAGCAGCAAGAAGGCTGTCTGGTGCTGGAGAACGGCATGATTTTTCGCGGCAAACGGCTCGGCAGCCGGGAAAATGTAATTGCAGAGATCGTCTTTGCAACGGGCATGAACGGTTATCTGGAGACGCTGACCGATCCGAGTTATTACGGGCAGGCGGTCGTGCAGACCTTTCCGCTGATCGGCAATTACGGTGTGATCCCGGCGGATTTTGAATCGGAGCGGCCTGCGCTTTCGGCATATATCACATCGGAATGCTGTGCAAACCCTTCCAACTTCCGCTGCGGCGGCAGGCTTTCGGACTGGCTTGCAGAGCAGAATATTCCGGCGCTGACCGATGTGGATACCCGCACGCTGACGCGCGTTCTGCGGGAGCACGGAACCATGAACGGCATGATCTGCGATACGCCGGAGCAGGCGGATCTACAGAAAATAAAGGCCTATCGCGTGACCGGTGCGGTAAAGCATACGACCTGCAAGGCGGCATATGTGCTTGGTGAAGCAGATACAAAATATCATGTTGCATTGCTCGATTACGGTGCAAAGGCGAATATCGCACGCTCTCTTGTCAAGCGTGGCTGCCGTGTGACGGTGCTGCCTGCATATACAACATGCGAAGAGATCGCGGCGCTGCGCCCGGACGGCATCATGCTCTCAAACGGTGCGGGCGATCCGGCGGACAATCCGGAGATCATCGCGGAGCTGCAAAAGATCATGCAGCTTGGGATTCCGATGATGGCGATTTGTCTGGGACATCAGCTTCTTGCGCTTGCAAACGGCATCCGGACGGCAAAGCTGAAATTCGGCCACCGCGGCGCGAATCAGCCCGTGCTCAATCCGGAAACAAAGCGCATGGCTGTCACGACGCAGAATCACGGCTATCAGGTGCAGTATGATCCGGAGGATGCGCATTGCCGCGAAACAGCAGAGCTGCTCTTTGTCAACCTCAATGATTATACCTGCGAGGGACTTCGCTATCGGAAGATTCCGGCGGTCTCGGTGCAGTTTCATCCGGAGGCCTGCGCAGGTCCGCAGGATACGGAATATCTCTTCGATGAATTTGTGCAGAGAATGGAGGAAATGAAAAATGCCGCTGAATCGTGATATTCATAAGGTGCTTGTGATCGGCTCCGGCCCGATCGTCATCGGACAGGCGGCAGAATTCGACTATTCCGGTACGCAGGCCTGCCGCGCACTCCGCGAGGACGGCATCGAAGTCGTGCTGGTCAACTCCAATCCTGCGACGATCATGACCGACAGCACTATGGCCGATAAAATCTACATGGAGCCGCTGACGACCGAGGTCCTGAAGCGGATCTGTCTCAAGGAAAAGCCAGACAGCATCCTTTCCGGCCTCGGCGGACAGACCGGCCTGAATCTCTGCGCGGCGCTTGCAGAGAGCGGATTCCTTGCCGCGCACGGCATCCGGCTGCTCGGTGCAAATCCGGAAACGATCGCGAAGGCCGAGGACCGCAAGCTGTTCAAGGAGACAATGGACAGCATCGGGCAGCCCTGCATTCCCTCGGATATTGCAGAGGATATCGAAACGGCGCGGCAGATCGCGGCGGAGATCGGGTATCCGGTCATCATCCGGCCGGCCTTTACGCTCGGCGGCTCCGGCGGCGGCATTGCCGAAACACCGGAAGAATTCGAGCGTATTGCGGAGAACGGCCTGCGTCTTTCCCCGATTCATCAGATCCTGGTGGAGCGCTGCATTGCCGGCTGGAAGGAGATCGAATTTGAGATCATCCGTGATGCGGACGGCAACAAGCTGACGGTCTGCTCCATGGAGAATTTCGACCCGGTCGGCATTCATACCGGAGACAGCATCGTCATTGCGCCGGCGGTCACGCTCGCGGATAAGGAATATCAGATGCTGCGCACCGCGGCACTCAATATCGCGGAAGTGCTGAAAATTGAGGGCGGGTGCAACTGCCAGTTCGCCCTGAATCCGGATTCATTTGAATATGCGGTGATCGAGGTCAATCCGCGTGTATCGCGTTCCTCGGCACTCGCTTCCAAGGCGACCGGCTATCCGATCGCAAAGGTCGCGGCAAAGATTGCAGTCGGCTACCGGCTTTATGAGATCATGAACAAGGTCACGGGCAAGACGACTGCCGCCTTTGAGCCCGCGCTTGATTATGTTGCAGTCAAGATCCCGAAATTCCCGTTTGAGAAATTCTCCGGCTCCTCACACCGCCTCGGAACGCAGATGAAGGCGACCGGCGAGGTCATGGCGATCTCCGATACATTTGAATCTGCGCTGCTCAAGGCGCTGCGCGGTGCAGAAATCAAACACAGCGCCCTGCTTGTGCGTGCGCTGCGGGATATCCCCGATGCGGAATTGCGCACACATCTGATCCATGCGGATGACCTGCGGCTCTTTGCCGCTGCAGAATTATTGCGCCGCGGGATGACGGTCGATGAGATCGCAGAGAGCTCACGCATTGACCGCTGGTTTCTGCATAAGCTCAGCAATCTGGTGATCTGCGAAACAGCGCTTGAAACGGCTCCGCTGACCGATGATCTTTACCGCGCTGCAAAGTGCTTCGGCTATCCGGATGCAGCGATCGCGGAGATTTCCGGCAAGCCGCTGCCGGAAGAGCGCGATACACCGATCTATCGGATGGTCGATACCTGCGCGGGCGAATTTGAAGCGGAAACGCCGTATTTTTACGGTGTCTGCAAGCCGGATGCCATGCCGGAAGCCGATGAAGCGGCGCAGTTCCTTGCCGGGAAACCGCATAAGACGGTTGTTGTACTCGGCAGCGGTCCGATCCGCATCGGACAGGGCATTGAGTTCGATTATTCGGCGGTACATTGCGTCCATGTTCTGAAGGCTTCGGGCTATGAGGTCGTGCTGATCAACAACAATCCGGAAACGGTTTCAACGGATTTCGATACAGCGGACAGGCTCTATTTTGAGCCGCTGACGCCCGGCGATGTTCTGCCGATTCTGGCGCTGGAGCAGCCGGTCGGCGTCGTGACTGCCTTCGGCGGTCAGACTGCGATCCGTCTGGCGCGGACGATTGAGAAAGCGGGCTACAAGCTGCTCGGCTCCGATGCGGACAGCATTGATCTTGCCGAGGACAGAGAACGCTTTGATGCGCTGCTGGAATCGCTGCAAATTGAGCGTCCGCGCGGCTGTACGGTCAATACGCTGGATGAAGCGCGGGCGGCAGTTCAGACGCTCGGCCTGCCGGTACTGGTTCGCCCCTCTTATGTGCTCGGCGGTCAGAATATGAACATTGCGTTTGAGGAAAACGATGTCATTGCGTTCATGCAGAATATCCTGGAAGACGGGATCGACAATCCTGTGCTGATCGACCAGTATATCCGCGGCACAGAGATCGAAGTCGATGCGATCTGTGACGGCACCGATATCCTCATCCCCGGCATTATGGAGCATATCGAGCGGACAGGCGTACATTCCGGCGATTCGATCGCGGTTTGCCCGCCGGTGCATATTGATGATGATATGCGCAGGAAAATCTACGAAGATACGAAGAAACTCTGTATCGGGCTGCACGCGGTCGGTCTTGTCAATCTGCAATATATCGTAAGAGGACGCGGGCTCTATGTGATCGAGGTCAATCCCCGCGCATCCCGGACGGTCCCGTTTATGAGCAAGCTGACCGGAATGCCGCTCTGTGACTGTGCGATGCGCGTCTGCCTCGGTGAAAAGCTCGCCGCAATGGAATACGGTACGGGCTATTATAAGATCCCGCCCTATACGGCCGTCAAGGTACCGGTCTTCTCCTTTGAAAAGATCGGCGGCGAATCGCAGCTCGGACCCGAGATGAAATCGACCGGTGAGGTCATCGGCATCGGCAAAAATCTGACCGAAGCGCTCTATAAGGGCCTGCGTGCGGCGGGGTACCGGCTCGAGGACAGCGGTCGGAGCCGCAGCGGTGTCCTGTTGACGGTCTGCGATGCGGATAAGCCCGATATCATCGAAATTGCGCGCAAATTCGCAAGGCTCGGATTCCTTCTCTATGCGACCGGCGGAACTGCGGCAGCGCTTGCCCGCGCAGGACTTGCGGTGCATGTGCTGCATAAGCTGCATGAGGGCGATACTGAGACCTTTACCCTCATGGAAAACGGCACGATCCGCTATATTGTTTCAACGGATGCCAGTGCGCGCATGGCGGCGCGTGACGGCGCAAAGATCCGGAAAAAAGCAGTGGAGCTCGGCATCCCCTGCCTGACCTGTACCGATACCGCAGCAGCAGTTGCAAACTGCCTGCATACCGGCTATCGGGATTCTAATGTGGAGCTGATGAATATGAATCACCTGAGAACAGCAAAGCGCCGCATCCCGTTTGTAAAGATGCACGGCTGCGGCAATGATTATATCTATGTCAACTGCATGGAGCAGCGTATTTCGGCACCGGAATCGCTTGCAGTTCAGCTTTCTGACCGGCATTTCGGCATCGGCGGCGACGGCCTGGTGCTGATCGAATCCTCGGAAATCGCTGACGCAAGAATGCGGATGTTCAATCTTGACGGCAGCGAAGGCAATATGTGCGGCAATGCGATCCGCTGCGTTGCAAAGTATCTCTATGATAACGGCATCTGCCCGAAAAAGGAGATCGCGATCGAGACAAAGAGCGGTCTGCGGACGATCTCCGTCACCACGCAGGACGGCGTTGTCGTGCGCGCTGCGGTCAATATGGGCAAGGCGATCTTTGATCCGAAGCTGATCCCGGTCAGGACCGATCTGCCGGAGATGATCGCGCAGCCGCTGCATGTTGCAGGGCAGGATTACACCGTGACCTGCGTTTCCATGGGCAATCCGCATTGTGTTGTATTCTGCGGCAATCCCGAGGCGCTGGATCTGCCCGCGATCGGCCCGGAATTTGAACATCATCCGGCATTCCCGGAGCAAGTCAATACGGAATTCGTGCAGGTCATCGACGACCACACGCTGCGGATGCGCGTCTGGGAACGCGGCTCCGGCGAGACAATGGCCTGCGGCACAGGCGCCTGCGGAACCGTCGCGGCAGCCGTCCGGAACGGCTATTGCAAGCCCGATACTGATGTGACCGTGCATCTCAACGGCGGCGATCTGATGATCCGCTATACGGAAGATGCCGTCCTGATGACCGGTGAAGCCGTGCTGGTATTCAGCGGCGAAATTGAAGTGTAAGATTTTGCCGGTAATAATCCGATGATCCCATTTTAATATTGAAAAGGTGAGTACAATGAAAGTCAATCATCATGCGCTCGAACTGGAGCAGAATTATTTGTTCTCGGAAGTCGCAAAGCGGATCCGGGAATATCAGGCGGCAAATCCGGAAGCGCCGCTCTATAAGCTCAGCATCGGTGATGTCACCAGACCGCTGAGCCGTGTGATTACCGATGAGATGAAAGCCGCTGCCGAGGATATGTCCCATGCGGAGACCTTCCACGGCTACGGCGCCGAGCAGGGTGAGCTGTTCCTGCGGGAAGCGATTGCCGGATATTATGCACGCCGCGGCACAAAGCTTGATCCGGATGATATCTTCATCAGCGACGGTGCGAAGAATGATCTGGGCAATCTCTGTGATTTGTTTGATGCAGATAATACGGTATTGCTGCCGAATCCGGTTTATCCGGTCTATTATGATACCAGCATCATGTCCGGCCGCAGGGTTCAGTTCCTTGACGGCACAAAGGAAAACGGCTTTCTCCCGATGCCCCCTGCGGATGTTCATGCGGATATTATTTATCTCTGTTCTCCGAATAATCCGACCGGCGCAGTCTATAACCGGGAGCAGCTTGCGGCGTGGATTCGATACGCAAAGGCAGAGCATGCGCTGATTCTCTTTGATGCGGCCTATGAGGCCTATATCCGTGATCCGGCGCTGCCGCACAGTATCTATGAAATTGACGGCGCGGCAGAGTGTGCGATCGAGATCAATTCGCTCTCCAAGACCGCGGGCTTTACCGGTGTCCGCTGCGGCTGGACGATTGTACCGAAAACGCTGCAATATGAAGCCTCGCTGCATCAGATGTGGTTCCGGCGGACTGCGACCAAATACAACGGCTGTTCGTATATCATTCAGCGGGCGGCTGCGGCGGTCTTTACGGAGCCGGGCTTGCAGGCTGTCTCGGCGGATATCAGCTATTATATGGAGAATGCAAGGCTGATTAAGGCTGCGCTTCAGAAAGCGGGCATCCCGTCTACGGGCGGTGAGAATGCGCCGTATGTCTGGTTTGAGGCACCGCAGCAGGCAGATTCCTGGAAGTGCTTCGATCAGCTGCTCTATGGTTTCGGCATTGCCGGTACGCCGGGCGCAGGCTTCGGAACGGCGGGGCAGGGCTGGATGCGGTTCTCATCCTTCGGGACAAGAGAGACTGTCAGCCGTGCAGCGGAGCTTCTGGCAGCATCCGGCGGCAATTTTGAAAAATAATAATCCGGCAATAAAATGCCGATAAACCGGAGATTAGTGGTGTCTCCGACGGATTTATAGATAATTCGTTGCCGAAGAAATAATAACAGCGCGGATTGCAGGTGAAAAAATATCGCCTGCGATACGCGCTGTTTTTGTCT
>CAMNFV010000132.1 GCA_946537515.1 uncultured Ruminococcus sp.
ATCCGAAGCGCGATATCGACGTCATCAATCTGGAGCTGATCTTCTCGGATATCGAACTGATCGAGCGCCGTATTGACAAAACCGCAAAGCTCGCGAAAGGCGATAAGAAATATCAGGCGGATGTGGAGCTTCTGAAGCGTTTGCAGGCGCATCTTTCTGATGAAAAACCGGCGCGCAGCTTCGACTGCTCTGAGGATGAATGGGCTGTTATCCTGGAAACACCGCTCCTGACCGCAAAGCCGGTCATCTATGCTGCAAATCTCTCCGAGAGTGATTTCTCCGGCGATCTCAACAGCAATCCGCATTTCCAGGCGGTCAAAACGATCGCAGAGGCGGAGAATGCTGCCGTCTTCCCGATTTGTGCACAGATCGAAGCAGAGATTTCCGATATGGCAGAGGATGAGCAGAAGGAATTTCTCGCAGATCTCGGTCTGGAAGAATCCGGCCTGACGCGCATCATTCACGCGGGCTATTCGCTGCTCGGCCTGATCTCTTTTCTGACCGGCGGTTCGGATGAGTGCCGCGCATGGACGATCAAAAAGGGCACCAAGGCCCCGCAGGCTGCCGGAAAGATCCACTCGGATTTTGAAAAAGGCTTCATCCGTGCTGAGGTCATCTCCTTTGAGGACTTCATGGCAAACGGCGGCAATATGGTCGCTGCAAAGGAAAAGGGTGTTGTCCGCATGGAAGGCAAAACCTATGAGGTCGCTGACGGCGATATCATCACCTTCCATTTCACATCATAAGAAACCGCTTCTCTGATACGGATAAAACAAAGCCGCTCGAATCTTGCCTGATTGGAGCGGCTTTTGGTATATCGTTCATTTTCCAAGCAGATAATAGATGATACCGTAAACGACGGAAGCAGCGGTGCCGTAGAGGATGACAGGGCCTGCAATCGTAAAAATCTTTGTCCCGACACCGAGGATAAAGCCCTCGGTTTTCGCCTCGACCGCCGCCGATGCGACTGCATTTGCAAAGCCCGTAATCGGGACGAGCGTCCCGGCGCCGCCGTGCTTCGCGAGCTTCTGATAGAGCCCGAAGCCGGTCAGCATCGCGGAGAGGAACACCAGCGCAACCGATGTCCATGTGCCGGCAGCATCCTGTTCGAGGCCGCTTTTCAGCAGCATCTGCCGGATGCACTCACCGAACAGACAGATGCTCCCGCCGATGAAAAATGCCTTCAGTACAGTCGCCGTGAGATTCGTGCGGCGCGAGGCCTGCGCGACCATTTCCGCATAAGTCTCCGGCGAGGGATCCCGCGCACCCTGCGAATGGATGATCCTTGTCATTTGCATCACTCCTATCTGCGGATAGGATATGCGATTTCTGCGTATTTATGCAGATTTTGAATATTTCTTTTTCAGGTGCAGGAATTCGGCGATCATCCGGATCGTCAAAAATACATCAAGCACCCATAAAATCGAGAGTGTAATCAAAAAGATCCACTTGCCTGTGCCCGGCTGATCTTTCAGGAAGCTGCGGTGAACAATGTGAACAAACTGCAAGCAGCCAAGAAGGATGATACCGATCAGCGGGATCAGCTTTTTCAGCATGACCTTTTTGACCATTTCCAGATGCGAAGCACCGTCGCTGAAAATTTCGAGGTCCTCCGGTGCAGCGCCCTCTGCCGGCTTGCGGAAATAGCTGAAGCCGTTGATATCCTGCAAATATTCCCAGCCGTAATCGCGGAACATGGCGTAGTAATCGTCGCGCTGATCGAGCGGAATGCCGCTGAAATCCAGCCGGTAAACGACCTGCTCCGGCTCGCAGCGCTCAAAGGTATAGAGAGAACCGTTCGTATCGACGAACCGCCAGCCCTGCGCCGCCATATCCGTGAGGTATTTCTCCTCTTTTTCAAATTCCGCAATGTTGAAAAACTTGCGGACTCTCTTAATGCTGTCACTCTTGCCTTTCATTTCAGACACCTCCGATGATAGGGGAAACATTGTTATGCGCGATTCTGATATTCCTTTTTGATGCGGCGATATGCGCGGACAGACTGCACGGTCATAAAAATCAGCATAGAGGTCATAAATGCAAGGGTGAGAAGGATCATGACCTCTCCGGATTGCAGCGATTCTCCGTGCAGCAGCTTTTTGAGCACATCGCAGTAGCGTTCCGCACTTATGAGTATTGCCGCAATATAAAGCAGATAGATCAGCGGCATTTTTGCGACCAGAAACTTTTTGACCATTTTGATGCGGGATGCGCCGTCGCTGAACAGCTCGAGATCCGCCTCCGAAGCGCCGTCCGCCGGTTTGCGAAAGTAGCTGAAGCCGTTGATATCCTGCAAATATTCCCAGCCGTAATCGCGCAGCATTGCGTAATAATCACCGCGGTCACCTTTGCGCAGTCCGCTGTAATCCAGCCGGTAGACGACCTGCTCCGGCTCGCAGCGTTCAAATGTATAGAAAAAGCCGTTCGTTTTGACGAAGCGCCAGCCCTGCGCCGACATTTCGGTGAGCCAGTTCTGCTCGCGCTCCCAGTCTGCAATCGTAAAATAACCGAAAACACGCTTGGTTTCATTCATCATGTCAAACACCTCCGATGTTTCTGTATAACCGTTTGATGCGTTCAATTTCGAGCGAGAGGATTTCCTCGCCCAGCTCCGTGATCCGGTAAAGTTTTCGCTTTTCTTCCTCACGGCTGAATTGAATCAGGCCGTCCTTTTCCATTTTGGAGAGCGTGCCGTACATGGTGCCCGCGCTGATCGACACGGCGCCGTCTGTCATTTCCTTGACACGCTGCCCGATGCTGTAGCCGTGCATTTCCTCGCGCAGACAGAACAGGATATAGAAGCCTGTTTCGGTCATCGGGACATACACGCGCCGGAGTTTTTCTGTCATATATCTCACTCCAATCTATCCTGGTTCGATGTATCGCGCTTCGATATATCGAACTGTAATGCAAGTATATCACACCTCGATATATTTGTCAAGATGCCGGAATTCGAATTGTTATTTTGCATAGTCCTGGTTGCTCGACTTCTGCGCTTAGATGTACACTCTGCACATATTTTGCGAATTATTCTGAATCCCCGAAAAAAACAGGCGTCTGAATCGTCATCGTAACAGAACGTTCTGATAAGAAGGGAGGAGCCGCCGATGAAACAAGCGGATCTTCAAATACTGATGCAGCGCATCCGTGCCGGTGATGCAGATGCCTTTGCTGCGCTCTATGATGCGCTCGGCAAGCCGGTTTTCGCAATCGCTTACCGCATCACGCAGAGCCGCGAGCAGGCGGAGGATATCACGCAGGAGATCTTTCTGCGCATCTGGCGGGAGCCGCCCGCGGAACACATTAAAAAGCTGCGCGCATGGATCTTCCGCATGACGCAGAATCTCGCGATCGACGCCTTGCGCAGGCAATCCGCAGAATCGCTGCCGGAAAACATCCCGGCAAAATCGCCCGATCTGCTGCTGCAAGCATCACTCCGGCAGGCGCTTGATACGCTGGCAGAGGAAGAGCGAACCGCTGTCCTGCTGCACACGGATGCAGAGCTGCCGTTCTCGGAGATCGCGGCGGTGCTGGAATGCTCACTCCCTGCTGCATACCGATGCTGGCGGCGTGCGCTGAAGAAGCTCCGCGCTGCCCTGGAGGAAGGAGATTCACAATGAAACGGTTGATTATAATCGGTGCAGCCGCGGCAGGGCTGCTCTTTGGAACGCCTGTTTTCGCAGAAAATACTGAAAATTCAACATCCGAACCGATTCGCGTTTACCCTAATGCATACGCGCTTTATTCCGTCGGCTGGGGCGGCGGATATCCGTATCCGGAGGGCGTCACGGGTGTCTGGTCCGCAACCGGCGGTACGGATCTGCTTGTCATCGGCATTGCAGCGGATTCCGATGTCGAACAGGTCAAGGCAGATATCCTCGCGCAAATTGAAAATAAAGAAAGCGTTGAATTTCTCGTGCAGGATCATTCCTATGAACTGCTGCATGAAATCTACGGAAATGTCGCCGCAGAGCGGGAATACTATAACGCAGACGATGTTTACACCTGGGGCATCAGCGAGAGCGGGAACTGCGTCGTCATCGGCGCGGATATCGAACATCCTTCGCCGGAATTGCAGGAATTCATGGATGCCTGCAAGGCGCAATACGGCGACGCGGTGCAGTTCACCGAATGCGAGGGCATTTCCCTGACTGCCGCGGAGCCGCCTGAAGATTCGCACGAAGCCGACGAACCGATTGAAGCGATCCCGCAGGAGGGGGCAGTCACCGAATCGCCTGCAATGGACGACAGTGAGCCGGAATCGGAGACCGGCGCAGTAACAATCGAAGAAACGGACGATGAGATTCCCACCGCAGAAGAAGGCTATCTCGATGCGGGGGGGATACAGGACTATTCCGGCGCTGTCCCGGGGCTCGGGTCTGTCGGCATGGAATCGGAAGACGCGCCGCATCACAGGCTGCTGCCGATTCTCGCGGCCGGACTCCTGCTGCTCGCCGGAATCGGCGCGGTTTTGCTCCGGCGGCGTGCCGCGCAAAAGCTGCTGCAAAGTTCTTCCGGAACAGTCAGCGTGCAGCATTCCGATATTCCGGCGCTGATGCAGCAAACGGCCGCAGAGCCGCCGGAATCGCTCCGGCAGCAGATTCTCGATGCAGCAAAGAAACAGTAACCGCCATTACAAATAAGGTATCGCTTCGCGATGATTGATATTGGGCTCTGCCCAAACCCGCCAAAGGAACTTGTTCCTTGGGAATCCCATGATTATGCGTAAATAGAACGAAGCCGCTCCATTCAGCACAGATTGGAACGGCTTTTCTTATACAGATTCTTTTTTCCTGTGAATGAACCAGCGGAGCGCACCGGCCAGCGCCAGAACGCCGCCGAAAAATACTGCCGGGATCCAGGCCTTTCCGCGGATCGTCCCGAAGCCCTTACTCGCATTGGGCGGCTCCGTGACGATCGGGGCTGGCTCCGTATTTTCCGCATCCGGCAGCGGCTCATGCGCAATGCCCTCTGCATCGGCGTATTCGCGGACGGTGCCGGAATTCGCGTAGAGCACCAGCTCATTTTTCATACGCTGATAACCCTTTTCATCATCAAATCCATAACCGAACACCTGACTGCCGAGCTGCTTCACAGTATCCGGCAGATAGACTGCCGTCAGCGCCGGACAGCCCGCAAATGCATGGTCACCGATCGTTTCAAGCGCATGACCGAGCCGCAGATAATTCAATGTCCGGCAGCCGCTGAACGCATCCTGACCGATCACGCGCAGCTGTTCGCCGAATTCCGCAACCTGAAGCGAGCCGCAGTCCTTGAATGCGCCGTCCCGGATCTCACGGACCTGCTCCGGCAGACGAATCGTCGTGATGCCATTTTGTCCCGCAAATGCGCCGTTATTGATAATCTGCACGCCGTCCGGAATCTCCGGCGCGCTGTCCTTGCCGCAGTAGGCAATGAGCATCTTGCCGAGCACGCGGAAATCGCCCTTGCCGGCGGTCAGCCACTTGGTCTCTGCAAAGGCATCCGCAGCGAGCTCCGCAATCGTATCCGGCATCTCAATTTCCGAGAGCGCGGTGCATCCGGCAAATGCGCCCTGCTGAATCTGCGTGACGCCTGACGGAATCGTGACTTTTCGCAGAGATTCCGCACCGGCAAACGCTCCGGCGCCGACGATCTTCACATTGTCCGGAATTGTATACGCAGCGCCTGTGCCGCGATAGGCATAGAGAATGCCGCTGCCGAGAATCACCGCATCGCCGGTCTGATTGTTCAGATAGGGTGTCTCCGCAAAGGCATCCTTCCCGATCGCTTCAACACGCTCTGCCAGCGTCACATTTTCAAGCATGGTACAGCCGGAAAATGCAGCTTCTCCGATGCTGACGCAGGACTGCGGAATCGTCATCGACTGAAGATAAGCACAGCCCTCAAAGGCGCGGTCCCCGATCTTTTTGACCGTATCCGGCAGCAGGACCGCATCCGCATAGCAATATTTGAATGCAGCCTCACCGATTTCCGTGACCGGTTTGCCGCCGATCTGCGCCGGGATCTCCACGGTATGCTCACAGGTCCAGCGGAAGGAACGAATGCAAACGCCGCCGTCTTCTGCTTCTTCCGATTCGATCATTTCCAGCGGATCGGGCGGCGTCATTTCGGTGCGCTCGGTCGTCGTGCCGGAGGTTGTCGTCTCGGTTTCGGTCTCTGCGGTCGTTGTTTCTTCTGTTGTTTCCTCAGTATCTGCGGTTGTTTCTGCTTCCCCGCCGGGATTCTGCTCCGCCGCATCCGTCACGGCAGGCGGATCCCCCGCAGGATCATCCGGTTCCGCGCAAACGGGCAGCGCCGCCATACAGAACAGCCATGCCGCCGCGCCGAGGCAGAGCGCGCCCTGCCGGATGCCGTATCTTTTGTTCATGCATGTTCTCCTTTTGTTTCTGAAACATAAAGGGGGACTCCGCTGCCGGAATCCCCCTTTCTCTGGTCAATTACAGCGGCATCTGCGGCTGCTGATAATCCGTCGGATAACCGTCTGCGCGGACGACCTGAACGTTGTTGTACAGCGCCATGCCCGTACCGGCAGGAATCAGTTTACCGATAATAACATTCTCCTTCAGACCGAGCAGGTAATCGCTCTTGCCGTTGATCGCGGCATCGGTGAGTGCCTTTGCCGTTTCCTGGAAGGATGCAGCGGACATAAAGGACTCGGAGGAGGAAGAAGCCTTGGTGATACCGAGCAGCGAAGGTCTCGTTGTGACGAGGCGCAGATCGGTCTCGCCTGCATCAATGCGCGCCTGAAGCCCTGCATTGATCGTCTCGACCTCGCGCTTATCGACCATTGCTTCCGGAAGCAGATAGCTGCTGCCCGGATCCGCGATCAGCACCTTGCGCATCATCTGGCGAACGATAACTTCGATGTGCTTATCGTTGATGCCAACGCCCTGCTGACGGTATGCATACTGGATCTCTTCGATGATATAGTTCTGAACGGCCTGCACGCCGAGGATATCGAGCAGATCCATCGGGTAAATGGAACCGGTGGTCAGTCTGCCGCCGCGCTGGATCTCAGCGCCGTCCTTGATGCCGGGTGCAAGGTGGTAGTTATACGGAATGGTGTACGGCGTGGAATCGGTATTGGTCTCCGGATCGTGGATCACGATCGTCTTGATACCGTTATCCTCGGTCATGCTGATCGTACCGGAAGTCTTTGCAAGAATTGCGCCGTTCTTCGGACGTCTGGATTCAAACAGCTCCTCAACACGCGGAAGACCCTGTGTGATATCCTCTGCGTTTGCGATACCGCCCGTGTGGAAGGTACGCATCGTCAGCTGGGTACCAGGCTCACCGATGGACTGTGCAGCGATGATACCGACTGCTTCACCGACGGAGACAAGGTTGCCGTTTGCGAGGTTGATGCCGTAGCACTTTGCGCAGACGCCCTTCTTTGCCTTACAGCCCAGGACCGAACGGATCGTGACATGGGTGATGCCGGCATCGACGATGCGCTGTGCATCGGTGGCGGTCATTGCGCGGGTTTTCGGGATAAAGAGCTCGGATTTCTCATCGCGGAGATCCTCAACGAGATATCTGCCGACGAGACGCTCCTGCAGCGTTTCGAGGTCGCGCTCGCCGTCATTGATGCAGTAGACCTCGATACCCTCTGTCGAACCGCAGTCGATCTCGCGGATGATAACATCCTGCGAAACATCGACAAGACGACGTGTCAGGTAACCGGAGTCCGCAGTACGGAGCGCGGTATCAGCCAGACCCTTACGGGCACCGCGGCTGGAGATGAAGTATTCGGAAATGTTGAGGCCTTCACGGTAATTGGAACGAACCGGAATTTCGATCGTCGCACCGGAAGTATTCGCGATCAGTCCGCGCATACCTGCGAGCTGACGGATCTGGTTGATGGAACCACGGGCTCCGGAATCCGCCATGATGTTGATCGGGTTGAACGGGTCGAAGTTTGCCTTCAGCGCCTCGGTGATCTGGTCAGTTGCATCCGCCCAGACCTTACAAACCTTCTCGTACTTAACCTCACCGGAGATATAGCCGTACTGATACTGCTCATTGAGCGCATCGACCTCTGCATCCGCAGCCGCGAGAATGTCCTTCTTCTGCGGCGGGATCACAGCGTCGATAACAGCAACAGTCAGGCCGGATTTGGTCGAATACTTATAACCGAGTGCCTTGATGCGGTCGAGAACCTCTGCGGTCGCGGTCACGCCGTGAACCTTCAGGCACTGGTCAATGATCTTGGAAAGAACGCTTTTCTTGACGACCTGTGTGATTTCGAGATCGAATTCATGCTCCGGATCGCTGCGGTTGACGAAACCGAGGTTCTGCGGAATGATCTCATTGAAGATCAGACGGCCTGCGGTGCAGTCGATGATGCGGGAGACCTTCTGGCCGCCGACTTCCTTCGTCATACGCACCTTGATCTTGGAATGGAGCGTGATATCGTGCTCATCATAAGCCATCATTGCCTCATCGACATCGCGGAAGACCTTGCCCTCGCCGGGCTCGCCGTCCTTGACCATGGTGAGGTAATAGGAACCGAGCAGCATATCCTGCGTCGGGACCGCAACCGGCTTACCGTCGGACGGCTTGAGCAGGTTGTTCGCAGCGAGCATGAGGAATCTTGCCTCTGCCTGTGCCTCTGCGGAAAGCGGCAGGTGAACTGCCATCTGGTCGCCGTCGAAGTCGGCGTTGAATGCGGTACAAACCAGCGGATGCAGCTTGACCGCTCTGCCCTCGACGAGTACCGGCTCGAATGCCTGGATACCCAGTCTGTGCAGGGTAGGTGCACGGTTCAGCAGAACCGGGTGCTCCTTGATGACGTGTTCGAGTGCATCCCAGA
>CAMNFV010000133.1 GCA_946537515.1 uncultured Ruminococcus sp.
GAAAAAAATATGTTACAATAAGAGAAAATACCCCGCTTTTGCGGCGGATGATACGTATTCTATCAGTAATATGGGGGTGATAACATGGAATCTGATGCCAAACAGCTCATATCCCGTGTCTATCAGGCCAAAAAAGACAGCCAGACAGCCGACCGGCTGATCGCGGATTATATGCCGTTTATCCGGTCGGAAACAGCCAAATTTCTGAAGCGGGCACCCGAACCGAGCGATGATGAACTCAGCATCGCAATGTTCGCTTTTTATGAGGCGATCGGCAGCTATTCCGAAACAAGAGGGGCGTTTCTGAATTTTGCCGCTTTACAAATCAAAAACCGCCTGATTGACAATTACCGCAAGGAGCGGCGCAATTTCGGTCAGATCTCACTCGATACACCCGAGGACGAAGAGCAGAATGCGCTGCTTGATACCATTCCCGATACGCATAATGCGTATGAAGAAACAGAGGTCCGCGAGGCGACCAGGCAGGAGATCGAAGAACTCTCTGCGCAAATGGTCGATTTCGGTGTTTCCATGCATGATGTCGCGGAGAATTCACCGCGGCAGGAGCGGACTCTCGCAAGCTGCCAGAAGGCCATTGCCTTTGCAAGAAGTCATCCGGATGTGTTGGAGGATTTCCTGCGGACAAAGCGTGTGCCGCTGGGAAAGCTCGCAAAGGGCGCCGGCGTTGAGCGAAAATCGCTGGAGCGTCACCGCCGCTATCTCGTTGCAGTATTGCTGATCTGTACCAACGGCTACGAGATCCTGCGCGGCCACATCATGCAGGTACTCAGAGGGGGGAGGAATCCATGAAATATATCGTTATGGAATGCCATGAGGCGTATGCGATCCTCATGGATGAAGAATCGCGCTTTTTCCACGCGGCAAATCTGCATTACAATGTCGGGCAGACTGTTACGTCCCCGATTCTGATGCAGCAGCCCGAAGCGGAAGAAGAATCATCGGAAAAGCAGACGGTACCGCGCATCCGGCGCATCGTGATGCGTGCATCTGCCGTTGCAGCCTGCCTGCTGCTTGCAGGCGGTGCCGGATATTTCCGCTATCGGCAGAATAATAAGCCCGAATCTGTTGTCGTGCTCAATTCTGATGCAAATATCCGGATGTATCTGAACAAAGAGGGCAAGGTCGTCGAGCTGAAAAGCGATAATGAAGCCGGCGACGCGCTGCTCGAAAGCTATGACGGCCTGAAGAAAAGCAAGGTGACCGTTGCGCATGAGCTGCTTGCGCTGCAAATCGCAAACGGCAATATCAATGACGGCGATACCGTCGAGGTCTATATCTCTGCGCAGTCGCCTGATGCATATGATGCCTATAAAACTGAATTTGAATCGGATATCAGCAAGCTGAATCTGCATGTCAATGTGCAGGATCTGACTGCGCATCCGGAAGTTACGGCTGTTACGGAACCAAAGGTTCAGCCGGAGAAACCGCCGAAGCCTGCGCAGCCGGATCAGACCGCAAAGCCGGATCAGGCCGCAAAGCCGGAAAAACCCGTAAAGCCGGGCAAACCCGGAACAGAGCCGGTACAGAATCCGCCTGCCGTACATGAGGATGCGCAGAAGCCCGGCGAGAAGGAAAAGCCGAATGCTGAAATTCAGCCGCCGAAGCCGGAAGATCCGGTGAAGCAGCCTGCTGAACCGCCTGTCGCGCCGACAGATACGCCGCAGCCCGCGGAACCCGCAGAACATACGGCACCGCAGCCCGCCGATCCGAAATCGGAGAACAAAACCGAGGCTGAACCGAAGCCGGAAAAGGCTGATCCCGAGCCCGAAAAGCCCGTGCATCCGGAAAAGGAGCATCCCGCTGTCGGAATCGGCGCGCATGAAAAAGACGAGCCTGCGCTGAAAAAACCGGAAAAGCCTGCGCCGCCGCATCTTCAGGCGCAGCCGGCTGAACCGGCACCGCTTCCGAAGCCGGAAAAAGTATAATTGCGATTGAGAATGAAATGGGTTTGGAGATATGGTTCCCCAAACCCATTTTCTATGCAGATTTCATTCCGCCTTGAATCAGTATGGAAAGATACATCTTTCACAAAAGCTGTGCATACTGCGCAAATGTTTCTGAACGATACAGAAAACCGCGTGCAGCGCTGATTTTTTTGGTTTTGTCCTCTTGCAATTCAAAAAAAAACATGCTATAATATTAGCATCCAACCAACGCAATGTGCCGCAATTACTGCGGCATTCTGTTTTCTGAAAGGAAGGAACTGCATGGAGAATCAGCTCTGTATCGTGCTCGATTTCGGCGGACAGTATAATCAGCTGATCGCGCGGCGCGTCCGTGAATGCGGCGTCTACTGCGAGATCAAGCGTTTTGATACGCCGCTTGAGGAGATCAAGGCCCTGCACCCTGCCGGTATCATCTTCACCGGCGGCCCGAACAGCGTCTATGATGCTGCATCCCCCCATATCGCAAAGGAATATTTCGATCTCGGTATCCCGACGCTCGGTATCTGTTACGGATGTCAGCTGATGGCGTATACGCTCGGCGGCACCGTTGAGAGCTGCGAGAAATCGGAATACGGCAAGATCGAGGTTACGCATCAGGACGGCAGCCTGCTCTTTGACGGCATCCCCGCGGAGAGTACGGTCTGGATGAGCCATACGGATTATGTCAGCAAGCTGCCGGAAGGCTTCCGCGTCACGGCAACCTCTGCGGACTGCCCCTGCGCTGCATTTGAAGATCCGGCAAGAAAGCTCTATGCGGTACAGTTCCACCCCGAGGTTACGCACAGCGTCTTCGGCAAGGAATTGCTGCACAATTTCCTTTATCATGTCTGCGGCTTTACCGGCGACTGGGTCATGGATGATTTCATCGAAAAAACAGTCGCAAAGCTCCGTGCACAGATCGGGGATAAGAAGGTCGTGCTCGGCCTTTCCGGCGGTGTAGATTCCTCTGTCGCAGCCGCGCTTCTGAGCCGTGCAGTCGGCAAGCAGCTCACATGTGTTTTTGTCGATCAGGGACTCATGCGCAAGGATGAGGGCAATTTCGTTGAGGAGACCTTCACGGAGCTGTTTGATATGAACTTCGTCCGCGTCAACTGTCAGGCGCATTTCCTTGAAAAACTCAAGGGCGTTTATGATCCGGAGCAGAAGCGCCATATCATCGGCAAGGAGTTCTACAACGTCTTCTGGAATAAGATTCGCGAGACCGGCTCCGACGGCTTCTTTGCACAGGGTACGATCTATCCGGACCGCATTGAAAGTGGCAAGGGCGATGAAGCGGGCAAGGGCAGTACCGCTGTCATCAAGACGCATCACAATATGGTCGAGATGCCCGAGGATATCCATTTTGCCGGAACGATCGAGCCGCTTGCAGAGCTCTTCAAGGATGAAGTTCGCGCAGTCGGTGAAAAGCTCGGTATCCCGCATGAACTCGTCTGGCGGCAGCCGTTCCCGGGGCCGGGGCTCGGCGTCCGCATCATCGGTGAGATCACCGCAGAGAAGATTCGCATTTTGCAGGAAGCCGATGCCGTTTTCCGCGATGAGATTCAGAAGAGCGGTCTTGAACGGGAACTCAAGCAGTTCTTCGCTGTCCTGCCCGATGTGCATACGGTCGGCGTCATGGGCGATCACCGTACCTACGATCATCTGATCGCGATCCGTGCTATTACGACGGATGATTTCATGACCGCTGACTGGGCACGTATCCCTTATGATGTCCTTGCGCGTGTCTCAAACCGCCTCTGCAATGAGGTGCAGCATGTCAACCGCGTTGTCTATGACATCACCTCAAAACCGCCCGGAACTGTGGAATGGGAATAATAAACAATGCCCTGAAAACTTCGCAGAATAGCGGGTTTTCAGGGCTTCATTTTTGCTTTGATAACAGTTTGATAACAGGTGGAAAACGGAAATTATTCTGTGTCCTCAGTGGCTGTGGGGTTGTCCCGCCACTGCTTGGACGGCAGATGCTTGCCGCAGTCGTCGGCAGTATCGGGCCAGTTCAGTTTCCATTCCATGTATTCGGCCTTGCTGATCTTGCCGTCAGCAAGGTCTTTTTTTCGCTGCTGCCATTCACGTAGAAAGCTGTCGATGAGCTGGGAATTGTAATTGATCGTCCTGCGTGTGCGGCCGTCAGCAGTCTGACAGTCCTCGATGCTGATCGGATAGCGCTCGTCCAGCTCGAACAGCGTGAACATAACATCCTCTGCATCCATGAGGGGTGTTTCATAGATGGACATATAGTTGACATCAAGAACCTCCGCCATTTTGTGGATCAGTTCTTCCTTGGGCTTGCGGACATTGCTCTCATACTGTGCCACGCGCACATCGGCAGAGCCTTCCGGAAAGCCGAGGGCAACACCGAACTCCTTTTGTGTGAGTCCTCTGAAATTGCGAATACGACGGATACGATCTCCAATAGACATATTGCTCACTCCATTCCTCAAAATAATGGGTATATGGCTATTATAGCATATTTGTTTAGAATAGTCAAGAGATTCAAAACAAAAAAGTTTAGAAAATTTCGGGAAAGGGGTTGACAAAAGCAGAAATGTTTAGTATAATAGAATTACAGGCACTAAGCTATTATGCTTAGAATTGAAACAACGACTATTTCAGAAAGGATGGATTACATGGAAAAGAAGTTTATGCGCGTCGATGAGGTTGCCCAGGAGCTGGAGATTTCCGTTCCCTACGCCTACAAGATCATCAAGCAGCTCAATGATGAGCTGAAGGCGCAGGGATTCATTACGATCTCCGGCCGCGTCAATCGGGCATACTTCCGGGAACGGTTCTTCGGCAAGCCAAAGAATGAGAAAGGAGAAGGATAATGGCTGCATTCAAGGACAAAAAGAACGGCTCATGGTTCGTCATGGTGCGCTATGACGACTGGCAGGGCAAACACAGGCAGAAATGCAAGCGCGGCTTTCAGACTAAGCGGGAAGCACTGGAATGGGAGCGCAATTTTCTGCTGAAGGTCAGCGGCGATATGGAAATGCGCTTTGACGACTTTGTCAAGGTCTATATTGAGGACTGCAAAACGCGGCTCAAGGAGACCACATGGCTCACAAAGGAGCATATCATCCGCACGAAAATCCTCCCCTATTTCGGGAATCGCAGAATCAGCGAGATTCAGGCAAAGGATGTGATCGCATGGCAGAACGAGCTGCTGCGGCATCGTGACGCCAAGGAGCAGCCGTATTCCGAAACCTATCTGAAAAGCGTACACAATCAGCTTTCCTGCATTTTCAATCATGCGGTGCGATTCTATGATCTGCCGAATAATCCCGCAGCAAGGGCAGGCAGCATCGGTATGAAGAACGCAAAGGAAATGGATTTCTGGACAAAGGCGGAATATCTGCACTTTGCAGAGGCAATGATGGATAAACCTACCTCCTTCTATGCGTTTGAGATGCTCTATTGGTGCGGGCTGCGGCTCGGTGAGATGCTTGCTCTTACGCCGTCAGATTTCAATTTTGAGAAGCGAACCGTGACGGTGAGTAAATCCTATCAGCGCATCAAAGGGCGCGATGTTATTACCGACCCCAAGACAAAGAAAAGCAACCGGACGATTTCGATGCCGCAGTTCCTCTGTGATGAAATTCAGGATTATCTGCGGATGTGCTATCAGGCAGAACCGGATGAGCGTATCTTCCAGATTACCAAAAGCTATCTGCATCACGAGATGGACAGGGGCGCAAAGGAAGCGGGAGTGAAGCGCATCCGCATCCATGACCTGCGGCATTCCCATGTTTCGCTGCTGATCGAAATGGGCTTCTCTGCGCTGGCGATTGCTGACCGTGTGGGACATGAGAGCATTGAGATCACCTATCGCTATGCACACCTGTTCCCGTCTAGACAGACGGAAATGGCGGAGAAACTGGAGTTTGAAAGGAGTGATGAAAATGTCAGCGAAAAATCTTGATAGCAAAGGGAGATTCAGGGCGCAGACAATCGGTTTCCGTGTCTCTCCGGAGGAGGACAAGCAGATCAACATTGCCGTATCCCTCTCCGGTCTGACCAAACAGGATTATATCGTGAAGCGACTGCTGTACCGTGATGTGGTGGTGCAGGGGAATCCGCGTGTTTACAAAGCATTGAAAAACCGGCTTGCAGAGGTGTTGGATGAGCTGCATCGCATCGAAAACGGCAGTCCCGTTGATGATGAACTGCTTGATACGATCAGGTTGATTACAAACACACTGGACGGCATGAAAGGAGAAGATACATGAACATGGAAAAAGAAATGACCGCTCCGGAATCACCTGTTGGCGCAGGTGCGGAGCAGTCAAATCCACTTAACACAACTATTATACCAGAAAACGAAGCAGATTGCAATAGTCTGGACGATTTTTTTGCAGAGCAGCAGCGAAAACTGCTGCTCTCCATGAATCTCGGCTATCTGCCGACTGTCACCATGAACGAGCTGTACGAGCAGGTATATACGCATAAGCCGCCGATCATTGACGGACTGCTCTATCCCGGCACATACCTCTTTGTCGGAGCGCCGAAGCTCGGAAAGAGCTTTTTCATGGCGCAGCTCGCCTATCATGTCAGCACGGGTACTCCCTTGTGGGAGTATCCGGTGCGGCAGGGCACGGTGTTGTACCTCGCATTGGAGGATGATTACCGGCGATTGCAGGAACGCCTGTACCGGATGTTCGGCACAGAGGGAACGGACAAGCTGTTTTTCTCGGTATCAGCTCATCAGCTCGACAACGGTCTGGATAAGCAGCTCAGTGGATTCATCGGAGAGCATCCTGACACCTCGCTCATCATCATTGACACGCTGCAAAAAGTGCGTGAGGTCGGCGGAGATTCATACAGCTATGCCAATGACTATGATATTATTGCCAAGCTGAAATGCTTTTCGGATACACATGGTATCTGTCTGCTGCTGGTGCATCACACACGAAAGCAGCAGGCGGATGATAAGTTTGATATGATCTCCGGCACAAACGGTCTGCTCGGTGCAGCGGATGGGGCGTTTATTCTGCACAAGGAAAAGCGTACTGCGAATGCAGCGGTACTGGAAATATCCGGACGAGATCAGCAGGATCAAAAGCTGTACCTTGTCCGTGATCCCGTAAAGCTCTCATGGAATCTGGAACGGGCGGAAACAGAATTATGGAAAGAGCCGCCGGAACCGCTGCTGGAACACATTGCCCGATTCATCACATCGGACAATCCCTCGTGGCAGGGTACACCAACCGAGTTGGTACAGCGGCTTGGTACAGATATGCCGGCAAATGCGCTGACATACAAGCTCAATGTCAATGCCGGGCGGCTGTATAACGAGCATCACATCAGCTACGGCAGCAAACGCACACATAACGGACGGCAGGTCTGGCTTCACTATGAGCCGGAGCGTGTCGGTCCGTGACGGTGGTGACGGTGTTTTGAGGAGCGGCGGCGGTACCGGAAACACCGTCACCATCGACACACATCGTCACGCGAAAGTGAACCTCTGCTGCAATAGCCCATAAAAGGGAGTGCAGAGGGAACGGCTGCCCCTCGGAGAGCGCAAAGACTTTTGACGGACTGCATTCAGCAGGCTGTCAAAAGTATCTTTGCGTTACTCTTGCCAAGAGTAACAGAAGCTGAATAGCCGCCTATAACAAAGATAGCCATTCACGAACGGGCGATGCCCGTACCCCTGCGGAAAGGAGATGTTATATGGAACGAACCATCAGCGGACAGATCGGAAAGGGCAGCATCGGTCACAATAACCGGAGGTTCATAGCCGACAATGTGGATCGCACCCGAACCGGAAAGAATATCACCCTCGTCAAGGAAAACATCCGGACGGTTTATCAGGAACTATTCAGGGAGGCGCTCGATGCTTATAATGCGAAGCAGAAACGAAAGGATCGGCAGATCAGGGATTACTACGACCACATCGCACACAGCAGACAGGAGAAGCCGTTTTATGAGGTGCTGTTTCAGATCGGCAACCGGGATGATACCCATTGCGGCAGTGATGCTGCGGAGATTGCGGTCAGGGTACTGCGGGAATTCATGGGCGGCTTTCAGAAACGGAATCCACATATCCGTATCTTTAATGCCGTCATTCATCTGGACGAAGAAACACCGCATATTCATATTGACTTTGTCCCGTTTGCGACCGGTCAGAAGCGTGGGCTGTCTGTCCGCAATTCACTGACCAAGGCTCTGGAACAGCAGGGCTTCAAGGGAGAAGGAAAGCTGAACACTGCAACCAAGCTGTGGATCGAAGCGGAAAAGCAGCAGCTTGCCGAGGTAATGCGCCGCCACGGTATCGAATGGGAACAGCTCGGAACGCATGAGCCGCACCTATCTGTGCTGGATTACAAGAAAAAGCAGCGAGAGCGTGAGGTCATGGTGCTGGAAAACAAGGTGGAGTGTACCGAGCATATCCTGCAAAGGCGGCGGGATTTGCTGGATGATGTTGAGCGGCATATAGACCGACTGGACGGCGAATATCAGGTGAAGAAAGCAACCGTACAGGAGTTGGACGCTGCTATTTCAGAGAAATCGGAGGAACTGTCGGAAACGGAAACCGCCCTTGTTGCCAAACAGCAGGTCATTGCACAGACTGCGGACAAGGTGCGGCAGATCGAAGCTGTTGATGCCATCAAAACAGGAAAGACCATTGTCGGCGGTAAAATAACGCTCTCACCGGAGGATTATGAAGAACTGTCCGGGCTGGCGAAGAAACAGATCGCTGCGGAGCATCAGGAACAGCAGCTCACGGAAGAAAATCAGTCGCTCAAAGAGCAGAATGCCGCTCTGTTTCATGAGAATGAGCAGCTACGCAGGGAGAACAGCCTGCTCCGCTCCATGCGGCA
>CAMNFV010000134.1 GCA_946537515.1 uncultured Ruminococcus sp.
CTCATCGCACAGCGCCTTGAATATCACGGTGATCTGTTTGTTTGTCAGTTCCATTTTCTCACCTCATATTGATGATTTTCTATATTATAGCACATAGATTGAGATTTGTCATTATGTAATCAAAAATTATTCAGCGGGCTTTTAGAAAAAGGAAAGTCCACAGAGGGTATCTTTTTGTTTTATGTAAATATCAGATCGTGCCAGTCTTGCAGCTACAGGCTTCAGCCGCCGTATTTCTGTGTCACAATCAGAAATTCGGCGGCTGATTATAATATGGTTTTATTTGGAAAGATCGGTTCGCCGCACGGCATCCCTGACCTTCAGGACAAAGGTCGGCGAGACAGAAAGTTCATCAATGCCCATGCGCAGGAAGGTCTCGGTCAGCGTGGTATCAGCTGCCAGTTCGCCGCAGATGCCGATCCAGGCGCCGTGTGCGTGCGCATTCTTCGCAGACATTTCGATCAGGCGCAGGATCGCCTCATGATGCGTATCGACAAACTGCTCGACTGCGGCATTCTGCCGGTCGCAGGCGAGTGTATACTGCGTCAGATCGTTCGTTCCGACGCTGAAGAAATCCACCAGCGGCGCGAGTCTGTCGCTGATGATCGCCGCGGCAGGTGTCTCGATCATGATGCCGAGCTCCACCTTATCAGAGAACGCAATGCCCTCAGCCGTAAGTTCCCCTTTGACCTCATTGACGATTGCTTTGATCTGTTCCAGCTCGGAAACGCTCGTAATCATCGGGAACATGATGCCAAGTTCACCGAATGCAGAGGCGCGGTAGAGTGCGCGGAGCTGTGTCCTGAAGATTTCAGGCCGCGTCAGGCAGATGCGGATCGCACGGAATCCCAGCGCAGGATTATCCTCTTTCGCGAGATTGAAATAATCCACCTGCTTGTCGGCACCGATATCGAGCGTGCGGATGATGACCTTTTTCCCCGCCATACTCTCAAGCACCTTTTTATACGCGGTAAACTGCTGCTCCTCTGTGGGATAGTCGCTGCTCTCCAGATAGAGAAATTCGCTGCGGAATAATCCGATGCCGCCTGCGTCATTGGCAAGCACCGCGCCGATATGATCCACGCCGCCGATATTGGCAAAAATCTTGATCTTTGTGCCGTCGAGCGTGACATTCTCCTTGCCCTTCAGCTCCTGAAGCAGACGCTTTTTCTCCTCATCTGCTTTCTGCTTCTGTTCAAGTCTTGCGCGTGTTTCATCATCCGGCTCAAGGAAAATCTCACCGGTATAGCCGTCAACCGCAGCGAACATGCCGTCTTTCACCGCCGCAAGGAATTCTTTGCCAGCGCCGATGATCGCCGGAATATTCATATTTCTCGCAAGGATTGCGGTGTGCGAGTTGGATGAACCGTGTGCCGTGACGAATGCGAGCACCTTGTCCTTATCCAGCAGGACAGTCTCACTCGGCGCAAGATCGTCGGCGCAGATGATGACCTTTTCATCGCTGCCGGCCGTCTGCGTATTCTCATCGGAAAGGCAGGCAATGATGCGGTTGGAAATATCCTTCACATCCGCAGAACGCGCCTGCATGTATGCGTCATCCATCGAAGCGAACATCTCGGCGAAATTGTCAGCCGTCAGCGAAACCGCATATTCCGCATTGACAGACTGCGTGTCGATGATACTCTCAATGGATTCATTGTAATCGTCGTCGTCGATCATCATCATATGGATCTCAAAGATCTGCGCATTTGCCTCGCCGACCTCTTTGAGCGCCTTATCGTAAATCTCCTGAAGCTGGGCGGTTGCTGCCTCTTTTGCGGCGGCCAGTCTTGCCTTTTCTGCTTCCGTATCATCAACATGCAGCATCTTCACGGCCGTTTCCCTGCGCTTGAATACGGACACTTTGCCCAGCGCAACTGCACCGTAAACGCCCTTGCCGCTGAATGTGGTCATTTGATGCACCTCCTTACGGGTATGGGGCAGCATCACAGCCGCCCCATGCAATGATTCAGTTTTATTCGCCGAAACCGTCCTCAAACATTCCGGCCAGTTCATCGAGAACTGCCTGCTCGTCGCCGCCGCTGACACAGATCTCAACCTCTGTGCCCTTTTTCAGGCCGGCTGCCATGATCTGCATGACCGCCTTTGCCTTGATGTCCTTGCCGTCAGCTTTGAGAATGACCTCGCTGTCCGGATGTGCCTTGACCGCCTTCGCAATCATACCTGCCGGTCTCATGTGCATGCCTTCTGCGTTTACGATTGATACTTTCTTGGATACCATAATAAAATCCTCCTTTAATTTTTATTGACTGGTAGTTTTATGCGGTCTGGGGCTGCTTCTTTTTCAGCAGCGCCAGCATCAGCATTCCGACAACAGAACCGATTGCAAGTGCAATGACATATTGCAGCGGATTTCCGACCACGGGGAATACGAAGATGCCGCCGTGCGGCGCTCTCAGCGAGCAGCCGAATGCCATGGAAAGACCGCCTGCCGTTGCCGCACCGATTATGCACGAAGGAATGACTCTTGCCGGATCCGCTGCGGCGTAGGGAATTGCACCCTCGGTGATGAAGCTCAGTCCCATGATATAGTTGACAGGACCGTTCTTGCGTTCTTCCTCGGTAAACCGGTTCTTGAAGAACGTCGTTGCAAGTGCGATCGCGATCGGGGGAACCATGCCGCCGACCATAACCGCTGCCATAATATCAAAATTGCCCTGCGAGATCGCCGCAACACCGAAGACATACGCGGCCTTGTTGAACGGGCCGCCCATATCAATGGACATCATGCCGCCGAGGACGCAGCCGAGCAGTACCTTACTGGAATCGCCCATGCCGCTGAGGAAATTGGAAACGCCCTCATTGAGCAGTCCCATGATCGGATTGACCGCGCACATCATAATGCCGACGATCGCCAAGCCTCCGAGCGGATAGATCAGGACCGGCTTGATTCCGTTGAGCGCCTTGGGAAGTCCGTTGCAGAGCTTTTCAAGCCAGAGCATCAGGAAGCCGCCGAGGAAGCCCGCAAGCAATGCACCGAGGAAGCCGGAAGGCACATCGCCGCCCGGAGAAGCAAAGGTTGCGCCGGCTGCCGCCATGGCACCGCCTGCCATACCGACCAGGAAGCCCGGTCTGTCCGCGATACTGAGTCCGATGTATCCGGCAAGAACCGGAATCATAAACTGGAAAGCGTAGTTGCCGATGGTCTTGAACCATGCCGCCGCTGCAAGATGCGTACCGAAATCGCCGTCCTGCGGTGCGCCGCCGAGCGAGTCGATCAGGAATGCCAGCGCGATAAAAATACCGCCTGCAACGGTAAACGGAAGCATGTTCGAGACACCGTTCATCAGATGCTTATAGAGCTTTCTGCCGAAGCCCTCGCCGCCGTCCGAAGATTTTTCGCCGCTGTCTGCCGCGCCCTCATGGTGATAGACCGGTGCATCGCCTTTTGTAATGCGGTTGATGAGCTCCTCAGGGATCTTGATGCCGTCCGAGACCTTTGTCCGGATAACCTTTTTCCCTTCAAAGCGTGACATCGGAACGGTTTTATCCGCCGCAACAATGATACCGTCGCAGGCGTCAATTTCCTCCTGCGTGAGGATGTTCTTTGCACCGCCGGAGCCGTTTGTCTCGACCTTGATCGGAATGCCGAGCTTCTTGCCGGCCTTCTCCAGCGCCTCGGCAGCCATGTAGGTGTGCGCGATACCCGTCGGACATGCCGTAACGGCAAGCACCCGATAGCCTTCCGCAGATTTTTCCTCCGCCTTCGGTTCGTCAGGATATTTTTCCTTTTCCATTTCGTCGATGACCTTCAGAAATTCGTCTGCGTCCTTTGCCTTCAGCAGATTCTCCCTGAAATCTTCATCCATGAGGATGGTCATCAGACGCGAAAGCACTTCAAGATGCACATCGCCGTCATTCGGGGCAGCAATCATAAACAGCAGATTGGACGGTTCATCGTCAAGCGCTTCATAATCGACGCCCTCGGGTACGGTCATGGCCGCAAGCGAAGGTGCCTTGACTGCCTCACTCTTTGCGTGCGGGATTGCGATGCCCTCGCCGACAGCGGTTGAGCCCTTTTCCTCACGCGCAAGAATGCCTGCCTTATAGGCTTCTTTGTCGGCGATTTTGCCGCCTTTGACCTGTAAGTCAATCAGCATGTCGATCGCTTCAGGCTTTGATTTCGGTGATGCATTCAGTTTGATGCTTTCTTTGCTGAGCAGATCTACGATTCGCATTGATATTCCTCCTCACTATGATAGTATTTCCTTCGTTTTTACAGCTGCTTCAGCAGCTCGTCGATCGTTGCTTTGACGGCAAGTCCATCGGAAAATGCAGTTGCGCCGCCCGCCGCAGTACCGAGCTTTAAGGCATATTCATAATCGCCGTTCATCGAGCCGGCCACAAATCCTGCGACCATAGAATCGCCTGCGCCGACCGAGTTCTTGACTTTGCCTCTGCATACACCGCAGCGGTGACAGCTGCCCTGTTCGTCGATCAGCATGGCGCCGTCGCCTGCCATGGAGATGAGCACATTCACCGCGCCCATTTCCTGTAATTTGCGCGCATACTGTTCAATCTCCGCATCCGTTTTCAGCACAACGCCGAACATCTCACCGAGTTCAAAATTATTCGGCTTGATGAGAAACGGCTTATATTTGAGCACATTCAGAAGAAGATCCTTTGTCGCATCGACGACGGTTCTGATCTTTCTGTCAGAGAGCCGCTGCATGATCCGCTCGTAAATATCCGGCGGGAGACTGCCCGGAATGCTGCCTGCCAGAACGAGCGTATCGCCGTCTTTGAGCGCATCGAGCTTTGCAAAGAGCTGCGCAAGTGCATCATCGTCAATATCCGGGCCGTGGCCGTTGAGTTCGGTTTCCTCCTCTGCTTTGATCTTGACATTGATGCGGGAATTGCCGGATTTCAGCCGAACGAAATCTGATTCGATGCCTTTTGCGCGCATCCCGTTCTCGATCGCCTCACCGGTGAATCCTGCGGTGAATCCGAGCGCTCTGGATGCGATTCCGAGCTCCTTGAGGACGATCGAGACATTGATGCCCTTGCCGCCGAAATACATCTCCTCGGATGATGACCGGTTGACCGCACCGAGCTGCATGGCGCCGGTGTGGACCACATAGTCAATGGCCGGATTGAATGTTACTGTGTATACCAACTACATCACCTCCCTGATATTTGCCGCTGTGAGATATTTCCGATCACCGATCCTGTCGGTGATGATCTGCACCTGATTAAGCTTTGCAAATGTGACTGACGCAATCTGATCGAATTTGGAGTGATCTGACAGAACGTAAGCAGTTCTGCTGTGCGCGATCACAACCGCTTTGATACTCGCCTCATTCCGGTCGGGTGTCGAAATCCCGGCAGAAAGAGAGATGCCGTTTGCGCCGATGAAGCATTTGGTGAAATTATAGTTTTGCAGGCTGCTGACGCATTCTGCGCCGACGATTGCCTCTGTGATGAGCTTGATCTCGCCCGCCGGAAGAAAGACCTTGAAGCCGCGCTGTGCCAGTTTTTTCGCGTTGACAAATGCATTCGTGACAAAGGTCACATTCAGATCGGGGATGAAGTCGATCATCTTTTCCGTTGTCGTGCCCGCATCAATGAATACAAAATCGCCGTCTTCGATCAGCGAGGCTGCATATCTTGCGATTGCCGTTTTTTCCTCATTATAGAGCCTTGATTTTTCTTCGATATTCTGCTCAATATTGCTGAAGCGGTCATTGCGCGGCACAGCGCCGCCGCGGACCTTGAAGAGCATACCGCGTTCCGCCAGCAGATTGAGGTCGCGCCGAACGGTCGATTCCGAGGCGCCGAGCCGCTCGCACAGTTCACCGAGCGTGACGCTCCGTCTGTTATTCAGTTCTTCCAGTATGATCCGGTGCCGTTCTTCCGTAAGCACTCTGATCTCCCCCTTTTCATTTGTCAGCTGCATATTAATAGGATGCATGTTATGACCATATGAAAGATTTTGAACGGTTTTGACTGTTTCTGTTTTCATTCTAGCACAATCGAATCGCAAAATCAAGTGAATCCGGTCAATTTCTTTCATTCAGAATCATTTTTGTATGAATGCACATACAATGGTGAACAATTTTATGCATTATGCTCATATCAAAAAATACATGCCGGGAGATTCATATCGGCAGTCATTCTCCTTCCGTATATTGTTTTTTCCTGCATAATGTGATAGAATAAAAGTATCTTCGCAGTCCCCAATTTTTTTCTGAGATTTTGTTACCTTTTCTGCTGACGCTCGTCCTTGTAGGTGAAAGGCGGTGATAACCGGTGCGCACACAAACAACTGATAATCAAATCATACAGCTTTTAACCGAACGCGATGAATCGGCACTCTCGATCATAGAGCGCGAATACGGAAGACTATGCCGGAAGATCTCGCTTGATATCCTGTCCAATCAGCAGGACGCAGAGGAATGCTGCAACGATGCACTGATGCGTGTGTGGAATTCCATTCCGCCGACGCGCCCCGACAGCCTGCGCGCCTATCTGGTGACGATCGTCAGACATCTGAGCATTGACCGCTACAAGGCCGGAAAAGCCAAGTGCAGGGACGATTCCCGGATGGCCGAGGCAATCAGCGAGCTGGATCACGCACTGGCCAGCAAAGACGATGTTGAGCACACCGTCGATCAAAGACAGCTGATTGCTGCGGCAGAGGCCTTCATCCGTTCACTTCCGCAGGAGCAAGGGAAAGTCTTTCTGATGCGGTACTTTCAGATGCTGCCGATCCGTGAAATCGCGGAGAAATGCGGCATCAGCGTCGGAAATACCAAGATGATCCTCATGCGCACCAGAAAACAGCTCAGAAAATATCTCAGTCAGGAGGGATTGCTATGAAAGGCATAGATTTTATTGACGCGCTCAGCCAGATTGATCCGGAACTGGCGAACAGCTATCTGAATGATACATCTGCCGCAGAGCAGAAAACCGCCCCCGATATTGCCGTTACAAAGGCCGTACCGCTGCCCGCAGAGCATCCGCGCAGATTGAAGCTGCTCTCCGCAGTCGGTATGCTCGGCAGCGTTGCCGCATGTGCCGCATTGGTATTCGGCTTCTGGAAGCTTTCGACGCCCGAGCTCACATATACAGAGCAGAATTCGGACATATCGGTCATTTCAATGGATGCTGAAAGCACCGATGATTCCGCAGCCGAAGTCACAAGCGCAGCAGCTTCGGAAAACGAAACTGCCGCATCTGCTGCATCCGAAAAAGCTTCTTCACAAACAACAGCCTCACCCGCAAAGAAAGCGGCAGATACGACAAAAGCAGAAGCGCAGAAGACAAATTCCGATCAGAAAACAAGTGCTGCACACACCTCTGCTCCGGCATCCGGAAGAACTGACAAAACTACAGCACAGACCACACCGATTCAGACGCAGAAAACCACAGCAAAGACTGATGATCAGCTGCCGGTTCCGAGCTTTGTCGGGCTGTCGGTGGAAAATATCATGGATCGTTTCAGCGATACTTATATGATATCCGTTGAAAACGGCAGCTACAGCAAATACGATACCGGTATCGTATATGAACAGTCAATCCCGAAAGGAACAAAAATCGCCGCAAACGAGGTCATTCGTCTCAAGAGCTCACGCGGCATCCGGCCGGAGCAGTCCATTCCGGATGTCTGCGGCATGGAAGAGAAGCAGGCCGAGCGAGCGATCCGGGAAGCAGGCTACACTCCGTTATCCATGTGGTCCAATTTCACAGAGGAACCTTACGGAACCGTGTTCCGCATGAAAGAATGCGATGACGGCAACGTGCTGCTCTATGTCTCGAACGGCATCGGCGGTAAAATGCCTGATCTTGTCGGAATGTTGTTTGAAGACGCACAGAGCAAGTACTGCAATGCGGTCGAGATTCATATTGCCGGCTATGTTGAATCGAACAGATATCCCGGGGTAATTCTGAAACAGTCTGTCGAGCCCGGCGCTGATATCAAGCGGGACTTTGATTTTGATACCCCGAATCATGACTGCACGAAGGTATATGTTACGATTGCCGGATCCGGCAGCTTACTGGAACCGGTTGGTAATATGCCTGATCTGGTCGGCAAAGTCGTCAATGCCGCTATGCCGGAAAACATCGAAGAGCTGAGCACAATCCTGCATTCAGACGTTCAGGGTACATTTATATTTGACTCGGCTTCAGATGCACCAGCCGGAACAGTTCTTTCCCAGTACCCCGCGCCCGGTGAACCGGTCTGGCACAACGAAAATGTCATCGTCTACATTTCCTGGCCGGAGCCGTCAAATGAGGAGTTCGTATCACTCCCTGGCCTGACCGGAAAACCGCTTTCGGAAGCGATCGGCGAGATTCGCTCCAAGGGATGCGAGCCGTTTATCGGCAAAAAAGTCTACCGTCCCGATCTGCCGGATTTCACAGTCATTGAAACGGAACCCGGCGATCTGAGTCATGTCCGGCAGGGCAGCGGCGTTCGCGTGATCATCTCTGTTTCCAAGCGTCAGCTGGCTGATGCTGAGTAACCAGGCTGTATAACAGTTTTCATTCAAACGCAATCATATGGCGGCGTTCCGGTGCAGATTTGTACCGGAGCGCCGTTTTTTGCAACGCCGGGCAACGCCCGGTTGAATTGATCTAAAGTCCGCCTGCAGCACATTTTGTACATATTTCAGAACACGCTTATCTTGCTTTTTGCGTAAGAATATGTTATAATAAGTCATATTAGAAAATAGGAGGAACAACAATGGCAATGGG
>CAMNFV010000135.1 GCA_946537515.1 uncultured Ruminococcus sp.
AAGGAGAATCTTCATGAATCAAGGTAAGAAAAAACACGGCTGTCTGACAGCACTGCTTTCGCTTCTTGCGCTGATCGTCTGCCTGACGATCGCGCTGCTGGCGATCCGCGCTGTCAAGATGAAAAAGAACGGCAAAACGCCCGAGGGCGGCATCAATGAGAGCATGTACGTCGATATCAACGGCAGCAGGCAATGGATCAATATTTACGGGCAGAAGAAGGATAATCCGGTGCTGCTCTATCTGCACGGCGGTCCGGGAAGCGCTGTCAGCGTATTCGGCGGCGCGGTCACGAGAAAATGGTCGGATGTATATACCGTCGTCACATGGGATCAGCGCGACTGCGGCAAGAGTTATTCGCCCGATCAGAGCGGCACACCGATCACCTTTGACCTGATGATGCAGGACGGCAAAGAGATGACCGAATATCTGCTCGATCATCTCGGCATTGAGAAGATCACGCTGCTCGGCCATTCCTGGGGCTCCTATTTCGGTGCAAAGCTGGTGCAGGAATACCCGGAGTATTATGATTGCTTCATCGGTGTCGGTCAGCTCGTGGACTGGCCGGAGAATGAGAAGCGCTTCGCAGAAGCCGCAAAGGGCTGGGTCGGAAGCGATCCGGAAGGCAAAAAGCTGCTCGAACAGCTTGACACCGCGGATCACGATGCTGCAAAAGCCGCGCTCCTGAGCAAATACGGCTACAGCGATATCGACGACAAGGTCGATTTCAACGCCCTGCACGCGATGCTCTACAATCCGTATTATTCGCTCAGCGACTGGAAAACATTCTTCAGCAATCACGACACCGTCTATCAGGATTTCTATACATCCGATGAATTCCGGCATTTCTCGCTGCTCGGAAACAGCAAGTATGAAATCCCCTATTACAATGTCAACGGCGCAAAGGATTACACTGTGAACTTTGAGCTTGCACAGGAATATTTTGAGACTGTCGAAGCGCCTTATAAGAAGCTCTATCTCCTGGAAGATACCCGTCACGGTCTTCTGCGCAGCAAAACGGAGATGTTCTCCGAGGTCCTGCATAAAATTGCAGCCGAACAGCAGCAATAAACCGAATACAAAAAGTAATACGAACCGTTGTCTTTACTGTGAGGCAACGGTTCGGCTTATTTTGCGGCAGAAATTGTAAATTTTCTCTTAACTTCCAGTTATTTTGCGATTGCACTTGAATTTTTGTTGAAATTGTGGTATAATTATGATGTTAGTTCTGCGCAGACGCGAAAGGAGGCGAATTGCATGAAGCCGGAATCACAGGACAATTATCAGCATCACGCAGGGCAGGATGCCGACTTTGTGCGGCTGAGCTTTATCCTTGCCTGCGAATATGAGACCGTTTATATCATTCAGTCAGCAAACGGTAACTATGTGAAATACCGCCCCGACCGCGAATCGCATACGCTTCTGGAATGCGGTTCAGGCGAGGATTTCTATGAGTCGCTCGGCGCATTCTGTGTTGCATGTACAGAGCAGGAGGACAGAGATGAGATCATGTATCTGCTCGGCAGCAAGCATCTTGCAGAGGCCATGGAGCAGGCACGGCCGTTTACAATCAGTACACGGTTTCTGGTCGGCGGTGAGCCGCTTTACTATAATATCAAGGTATTCCCCTGCGCTTCACAGGAGATGATCGTGCTCGGTGTCCGGAATGCCGATACCCAGATGCGGCGCGAGCTGCGTGCGATGGCGGAGCGTCAGATCTACCAAAGTATCGTGGATGCACTCTCCAACCGCTATGAGGTCATCTATTATGTCGATACCGTCACGGGCGCCTATTCCGAATACAGCTCCAGCGAGAAATATGCAAGGCTGGAGGTCGGCAAGACCGGTACGGATTTCTTCGGCGATACGCAGCGCAATCTCAAGCTTGATATCGAGCCGGAGGATTATCCGATGATGCAGGAGGCCATGAAGCGTGAGAATCTGCTCGGCAGCATCCGCAGGCACGGCTCTGCAACGCTCAGCTACCGCCTGCTGCTCGACAACAGTCCGCAGTATGTTACGCTCTATGCGACACATCCGCCGCACGATCAGACGCATCTGATTATCGCCGTTGCAAATGTTGATGCGGATGTCCGGCGGGAACAGGAATACCGGGAAGCACTCGGCAGCGCGATCCGGCTGGCAAATCAGGATGCGCTGACCGGCGTGAAGAATAAGCACGCATATACACAGCGCGAGCAGGCGCTCGATCTGCTGATCTCTTCAAAGAATCCGCCGGAATTCGCCGTTGTCGTCTGCGATGTCAATGGGCTGAAAAAGGTCAATGATACAAAAGGACATGTCGCCGGAGATGCATATATCTGTCACGCGAGCAAAATGCTCTGCGCGATATTCGCACACAGTCCGGTTTACCGCATCGGCGGCGATGAATTTGTCATGATACTGGAGGGCTCGGATTATCAGAATCGCGAATCGCTGATGCAGACGCTGCATCAGACAGTTCGGGAAAACCGTGCGCACGAACATGTCACAGTTGCGAGCGGCATCTCCGTTTTTGAGCCGGCGGACGATGTCTGCGTGCAGGATGTGTTTGAACGTGCGGATCGTGAAATGTACGCGCAAAAGCGAAAATCCGGATGTCATGCGGAAACGGAACATACATAAAGCTCGTTTCAGGCGGATCCCCGCCAACGCATTGTACATCAGACGGATATGATTTATTAAGGTGGGCTGTAACATGATGACCGAATGTCAAAAACAGAAGTTTTATCAGCAACTGGAAAGACTGCTGCAGCTGATGACCGATCTGAACGGCTTCAGCAGAGAATCGCTGGAAAGCGTGCTTGCGGAAATCTGTATCATGTTTCGCATCTCAAAGGGCATGGTGCGCTTTTATCAGGGATTGAATTATGAAATGCAGGACAGGGGTGAATCCTATATCTGCTATGATAACGGCAGAGGCGGCGCTGAGGTGCATCAGGTACGTATTGTGACGAGTGTCAATGCAGTCGTCAAGTGCAGTATCCTGATGCCGGAAGATGAAGAACCGCTTTCGCCGGATGAATTTGAAAAGGTCGATCTCGTCATGAAAACCGTGCTGAACTTCATCAGCCGGAAGCGTCTGCAAAATGTTGTGGAAATGCTTGCATTTCACGATGAGAGCGGATTCTATAATTCACGGTATTTTCAGCGCTGTCTGCATCAGCTGAATGAGAAAAATGCGCTGGGCGGAAAGGCTGCGATCCATTTTAATCTGCGGCATTTCACGCTGGTCAATCAGGAAATCGGCAAAACTGCGGGCGATCTCGTCATCCGCAATTATTACGACGGATTGAGCGCGCTGATTGGTCAGAGCGGCATCGTTTGCAGACTCGGCGGCGATAATTTTGTCGCGATCTGCGATCAGTCCCAGCTTGATCGTGTGATCTCCTATCTGAAAGGAACGCCTGTGCCGTATGATGCAGGATTCGCAAGCAGAATCAAGGTTTCCGCAAGCGCCGGAATCTATTCGATCCCCGAAGGATTCCACATGCACAATCCCGGCGAAATCATGGATAAAATCATCTCCTCTTCGCAGGCTGCACGCAGCGGCGGGACAGAGTATATCCGCTTCTTCTCTGACTCCATGATAACCGATAAGGAACGGGTCATGCGCATTCAGCAGCGGTTCCCGGCTGCGCTGCAAAAAGAGGAATTCCAGGTGCATTATCAGCCGAAGATCGACTTGCAGACCGGTGCGCTGGCCGGTGCAGAAGCACTCTGCCGCTGGTTCCGCGGCGGTGAAACCATACTCCCGGCAAAGTTCATCCCGGTGCTGGAGAGCACGACGGATATCTGCAAGCTTGATTTCTATATGCTGGAGCATGTCTGCCGCGATCTGCGGCAATGGCTCGATGAGGGCAGGGATGTTGTCCGGATTTCGGTCAATCTCTCCCGCAGACATATGATGGATATTGATCTGCTGAATACGATCATCGAAATCATCGACCGCTATAACGTCCCGCATCAGTATATCGAGATCGAGCTGACAGAAACGACAACGGACGTCGAATTCAAGGATCTGAAGCGCGTGGTCGGCGGCTTGCAGAAAGCCGGCATCTATACCTCTGTGGATGATTTCGGCGTCGGGTATTCCTCGCTGAATCTGATCCGTGAGATCCCGTGGAATGTTGTGAAGATTGACCGCAGCTTCCTGCCGGGCGAACAGGATCATGAGGACAGCTCCCGCATCATCATGTTCCGGCATGTCATCTCAATGGCAAAGGAACTCGGCCTCGCCTGCATCGCAGAGGGCGTTGAAACGCAGTCGCAGGTCGATATTCTGCGCGACAGCCGCTGCGGTCTTGCACAGGGATTCTTCTTTGACCGTGTGCTCTGCAAGGCCGATTTTGAGGAGAAACTCTGCGGCTACCGCTATCCCGTGAAGTAATGTGATCCATTCTGTCAAGAAAGAAAAGCCGCTCCAATCTTCGCTGATCGGAGCGGCTTCATTATTTTATAACATAAACACGGGATTCAAGGGGACCGTGTCCCATTTCAAATCCGTCGCAGACATCTCTTACGCCTTGAGCATCTTGTTGACTTCGTCGTATTCATCGGTGACGGATTTCTCCGGCTGACCGGTCATCAGCGAAACAACAATGATCGCGACGAATGCGCAGATGAATGCCGGCAGCAGCTCATAAATATCGAGTGCGCCGCCGAGCGGACGGACAATGAACTTCCAGACGAAGATCATGATACCGCCGACAACCAGACCTGCGATCGCGCCGTATTTATTGGAGCGCTTCCAGAACAGCGCCGTCAGCATAACCGGACCGAAGGTCGCGCCGAAGCCTGCCCATGCAAACGAAACAACGCGGAATACAGAGCTGTTCGGGTTCCAGGCGAGGATCACGCCCAGAATTGCGATCACAACGAGAACGCAGCGTGCAACGAGCATCGACTGCTTTTCGTTGAGCTTCATCTTGAAAACGCCCTTCATGATGTTCTCGGACATCGACGAGGATGCCGCGAGCAGCTGGGAATCCGAAGTGGACATCGTGCAGGCGAGAATACCCGCAAAGATCAGACCGGCAACCATTGCCGCTGCAAAGCCGTGCTTGGAGAGCAGCTTTGCCATTTCCATGATGATCGTTTCGGAATTATTGGTATCTGCGCCGTAGAGTGTGCCGAGCTTGCCGTTGACGGAAAGCTGATTGCCGACGATACCGATGAGAATTGCAACGCCCATTGCAATGACAACCCAGATGCTTGCGATGCGGCGGGAAAGCTTGATCTTATGCTGATCCTCGATCGCCATGAAGCGCAGCAGGATATGCGGCATACCGAAGTAACCGAGTCCCCAGGCGAGTGTCGATGCGATCGGCAGGAAGCCATAGCCGGTCTGCGAGAAGCTGCCGTCTGCATTCAGCGAGCGCGTGACGGTCATATGCAGGTAATCCGGAATGGACTTTGCGTTATTGACGACTGCATCCCAGCCGCCTGCATTGCTGATGCCGAAGATGACGATAATCGTCAGCGCGGTGGTCATGACGATGCTCTGGATCAGGTCGGTGAAGCTCGCTGCCAGGAAGCCGCCCATACTCGTATAGGCGATGATAATGACAGCCGCGAGGATCATTGCGGCATGATAATCCATGCCGAAGAGCGTGCTGAAAAGCTTGCCGCAGGCCGAGAAGCCCGATGCGGTATACGGCACGAAGAAGATCAGAATAATCAGCGCCGCGATACCGGAGAGCACATGCTTATTATCATGATAGCGGTCGGAGAAGAAATCCGGAATCGTGATCGAGTTCGTTTTCTGTGAGTAAACGCGCAGACGTCTTGCAACGAACAGCCAGTTGAGATAGGTGCCGATTGCAAGACCGATCGCGGTCCAGCCTGCCTCCGCAACGCCGCAGAGATAGGCAAGTCCGGGCAGTCCCATGAGCAGCCAGGAGCTCATATCCGAAGCCTCGGCACTCATTGCGGAGACCAGCGGGCCGAGCTTTCTGCCGCCGAGATAGAAGTCGCTGACGTCCTTGTTTTTCTTTGTGAATACAGCACCGATTGCGATCATGCCGCCTAAATAGACGATGATCGTTACCAGTATGCCGATGATATTACTTTCCATTGGGGTACATCCTCCTTTTTTATGTTTTTTCCAGCCGCTTTTGCCATTCCGCCGAAAGACTGATATAATCCGTATGCGCACGCCAGCGCCAGGCACGGCGCAGTGATTCTTTAGATTTGAACGCATCCGGTGCATCGTACATCACGATATGTACATTGCCGTTTGTGAGCGTTTCATGCTGCTTGCAGTCCGTAAAGGATGTCAGGAGCGCATACGGGATATATTTGTCATACGCCTTGCCGAACCACATTTCATAGCTGCATCCGAACCACACACCGCAGAACGATGTGCCGTATCCTGCAAACTGTGTATTGTCGATATTGCCGCTGCTGTCAAGGCGGATTTGCGGCAGCTCGGGATGCTCATTCGTACAACTTTTTAATGAATAGTTGACACCGTTCACAATGTAGGAACCGTACCGGTTCCAGAGAGATTCCTTCACGGTGCGCAGCGTTCCGCAGATCACCGGATGCGTCTGCACAAACCGCTGCACGATCCCGCGCACAGCGTCAAAATCACAGTCGCTGCCGTTCCACAATTCAACAGCAATCGTATCGGTTCCCGGATACGCTCTGAATGTCAGACCGCCGCCGTAGCCAAAATGCGCCTTTGATTCAAAAACCGCATCCTCTTCCAGATTCTGCCGCAGGATCTCAAAATATACCCTTCTGCCAAGCCGCCGGAAGTGCCGGACCGGACGGTTCGCGGTGATTGCGTGCGGCTTGAACAGCATCAGTTCCTTTGCAAGCGAGATGAAATCCTCTGTGGCAATCTCTTTGCGCGGCAGACAGAGCAGCAGATCCGCGCCTTTGATCTGATCAGACATCAGAACAGACCGGAGATTTTTCCGTCTGCATCGACGTCGATATTTTCAGCGGCCGGCTTTTTCGGCAGTCCCGGCATGGTCATGATATCACCCGTCAGCGCGACGATGAAGCCTGCGCCTGCGGAGACCTTGACATTGCGGATCGTGACGGTAAAGCCTTCCGGTGCGCCGAGCACATCCTTATCATCGGTGAAGCTGTACTGCGTTTTCGCCATGCAGACCGGCAGCTTGTCAAAGCCGAGTGCGGTCAGCTGTGCGATCTGCTTCTGTGCAGCCGGGAGAATATTGATGCCGTCGCCGCGGTAAACGCGCTTGACAATCGCCTCGATCTTCTCCTCAATCGTGCCGTCCAGTTCATAGGAGAAGGAGAAATCGCCCTTTTCCTCTTCGCACAGGCGGACAACCTCGCGAGCGAGCTCCTCGCCGCCTTTTCCGCCCTCTGCCCAGACATTCGAGAGCACCACATTGACGCCGAGCGCCTTGCACTTCTCAATAATCAGCTTGACCTCTGCGTCGGTATCGGTCGGGAAGCGGTTGATCGCGACAACAGACGGCAGCTTGTAGACTTCCTTGATATTCGAGACATGGCGCAGCAGATTCGGGATGCCCGCTTCGAGTGCTTCCAGATTCTCCGAACCGAGTTCAGTCTTTGCAAGGCCGCCGTGCAGCTTGAGTGCGCGGATTGTCGCGACAATGACAACCGCAGACGGCGTCAGGCCTGCCATGCGGCACTTGATATCGAGGAATTTCTCCGCGCCGAGGTCCGCGCCGAAGCCTGCCTCTGTGATCGCATAATCACCGAGCTGAAGCGCGGTTTTTGTTGCGAGAACGGAGTTGCAGCCATGTGCAATATTGGCAAACGGACCGCCGTGAACAAGCGCCGGTGTGCCTTCCAGCGTCTGCACGAGATTCGGCTTGAGCGCATCCTTCAGCAGCGCGGTCATCGCGCCGACAGCGTTCAGATCACCCGCTGTTACAGGCTTTTCATCATAGGTATATGCGACTACAATGCGCGAAAGGCGCTCCTTGAGGTCGGTGATCGAGGTTGCGAGGCAGAATACCGCCATGATCTCAGAAGCAACCGTGATATCATAGCCGTCTTCACGCGGTACGCCGTTGATTCTGCCGCCGAGGCCGTCCGCAATATAACGGAGCTGGCGATCATTCATATCGACGCAGCGCTTCCAGGTAATGCGGCGCGGGTCGATGTTCAGCGCATTGCCCTGATAGATGTGGTTATCGAGCATGGCAGCGAGCAGATTGTTCGCAGCGCCGATCGCATGGAAATCGCCGGTGAAATGCAGGTTGATATCCTCCATCGGGACAACCTGTGCATAGCCGCCGCCTGCCGCACCGCCCTTGATGCCGAATACCGGTCCGAGGGACGGTTCCCGCAGCGCGACCATGACGTTCTTGCCGATTCTGCGCATACCGTCTGCAAGGCCGATCGTGGTCGTGGTCTTGCCCTCACCGGCAGCGGTCGGATTGATTGCCGTCACGAGGACGAGCTTGCCCTGCTTTTCGGATTTCGGCAGCTTTGCAAGGTCGATCTTGGCCTTATATCTGCCGTACTGCTCGAGAGCCTCATCGGGGATGCCGGCTGTCTGCGCGATCTCGGTGATCGGGCGCATGGGGACGGATTGTGCGATCTCAATGTCTGTAAGCATCTTATTTTCCTCCTGATTTTCAGCTTTGCAGCTTTATTTTTGCAGTAAAAAAAGACAATATCAGTATAACATATATTGATTAAAATTTCAATGGGAGAAGCGAAAATAAAATGAATA
>CAMNFV010000136.1 GCA_946537515.1 uncultured Ruminococcus sp.
CTATACGCTGGAGGTCGGCTCCGCAGGACTCGAACGCGAGCTGATCCGCGAAACGCATTTTGATGCCTGTGAGGGCAGCAAGGTTCGTGTCCGCATGATCCGTCCGCTGGAGGACGGCAGACGGGAACTGACCGGTACGCTGCAAAGCTGTGACCGTGAAAATGTGATCGTTCAGGAGAATGATACCGAGATCACGCTGCCGCTTTCCGGAATCGCGTTTGTCCGGCTCGCGGATTTCGATGAGGATGAGATCAAACATGCAGCAGAGGATTCTGTTGATAAAAAATAACAGCAAAGCTCCGGCAGGGAGCCAAGACTTTTAGGAGGAAAACATGCCATGAACAAGGATTTCTTTGAGGCGCTGGCAGCGCTCGGCAGCGAAAACAGCGTAGAGCAGGCTCTGCTCGTGGAGAAGATCGAGGCGGCAATGCTCAAGGCTGCACAGAAGGCTTATCCTTATGCGGAAGATGACGATATCCGCGTTGAGATCGATCCTTCCGCAAGACGCTTTGATATCTACATGAAAAAGAGCGTTGTCGAGGGCGAGCCGAAAACGGATTACGAGGTCAGCTTCGCACAGGCAAAGCTCACCGATCCGAACTGCGAGCTCGGCGATCTGGTTGAATGTAAGCTCGATCCGGTCAAATTCGGCAGAAGCATCGCACAGTTTGCAAAGCAGAGCATCCGCGGCGATCTGCGTGCGATCAACCGTCAGCAGATGATGGAGAAGTTTGAATCCAAGGAGCGCGAGCTCATTACGGTCAAGGTCACGCAGGTCGATCCGGTCCGCGGCACCGTGACTGTTGAATACGATCACACCGAGCTGTATCTCTCCCGCAATGAGCAGCTCTTTACCGAGACCATGGTGGACGGCAAGCCTGTCAGAGTTTATGAGCCGCTGAAGGAAGGCCAGCTCATCAAGGTCTTTGTTACCACAATCGCAAACCGTGATAAGAAGCCGATCGTCCGCATTTCGCGCGTGGACAGAGGCTTTGTCGAGAAGCTGTTTGAGCAGGCGATTCCCGAAATCGCAGACGGCACCGTTGAGATTCATGCAGTCTCGCGTGAGGCGGGCTTCCGCTCCAAGATCGCCGTCAGCTCCAATGATCCGAATGTCGATGCGATCGGCACCTGCATCGGACCGCACAGCTCCCGTATCAACACCGTTCTGAATGAACTGCACGGCGAAAAGATCGACATCATTCCGTATTCCGAGGATCCGGAAGAATTCATCACCCGTGCACTTGCCCCTGCAACCGTCATTTCCACAACGATCTCGGATGACGGCAGCCGCGAGGCAACGGTCATTGTTCCGAACGATCAGCTCTCGCTGGCAATCGGCAACAAGGGCCAAAATGCAAAGCTTGCGGCAAAGCTCACCGGCTATAAGATCGACATTAAGCCGGAGTTCCCGGATCCGGAACCGGAATCTGATTCCGATGATGTGGATGCAGAGGGCTATGAGATTCTCGAGGATGCCGCAGAGCTCGATCAGCTCGACGGCGGCAGCGCAGAGGTCTGAATCCCATGACGCCGAAAAAAATACCGATGCGGATGTGTCTGGGCTGCAATGAAATGAAGCCGAAGCGCGAACTGATCCGCGTCGTGCATCAGAAGGACGGCACCATTCTGCTGGATGCAGCAGGCAAACAGGCCGGGCGCGGCGCTTATATCTGCCCGCAGCTTGCCTGTCTGAAGGCCGCGCGCAAAGCGAGGAGACTGGAAAAAGCATTCTCCTGCCGGATCTCTGAGGAGATCTATGATGCGCTGGAAGCTGCCATGCAGTCGGAAGCGGCTGCACCGGAGAAGGGAGCAGCGGATGCCTGATGCAGCCGAAAACCGTCTGACCGCAAGCCTCACGATGTGCCGGAAGGCAGGCAAGCTCCTGCTCGGCTTTGATGCGGTCAAGGAGGCGGCACAGCAGGGGATTGTCAAGCTTTTCCTGCTTTCTGCGGATGCCTCTGCCAAGACGGAAAAGGAGATCCGGTTCTTCGCCGGAGCGCTTCCGGTCCGGAAGCTGCCGTTTGATATGGATACGCTGAAATGCTACTTCCGGAAACGGACTGCGGTATTCGGCGTTTGTGAGGACGGATTCGCGGCAAAGCTGCTTTTGCTGCTGCCGGAATCCGAAGAATGAAGTAAAACGAACGTATCTGCGCCCCGGTCGGCTGCGGATACGATGAAGCCCATTGCGGTTTAAGCATAGCCGCAGGAAACCGATAGGGGGTATTTGCCTATGCCAGCAACAAAGGTCAAACTGAGTGAGTTTGCCGCAGATCTGAATCTCTCCGCACAGGAAGTCGCCGATCAGCTCAAGGCGATGGACGACAAGGTCAGAAAGACCACAGCAGCGCTGACCGATGCGGAAATGAACTATTTACTCGAATACTATACACAGCACAATCAGGTCGAGAACTTCGATGCATATTATGCAGACCGTTCCGAGCAGGCACAGCCGCAGCCGGCAAAGAAGCCGAAGCGCGCTGCAAAGCCGGAACAGGTTGCGCGTCCGAAGAAGCAGGATGCAAAGCCGGAGGCAAAGCAGGAGACTGCGCCGAAGGCAAAGCCTGCACAGCCTGAGAAGAAGCAGGAGGAAACAGCTGCACCCGCTGCTGCCGCGAAGACCGCAGAGCCGGCGGAGCAGCCTGCTGCGGAAGCTGTCAAGCCGGCGGAGACTGCTCCGGCAGCGGAGACTGAAACCGCTCCGGCAGCCGAGCCCGCTGCACCTGCTGCACCGCGCGTCCTGACTGCTGCCGAGACCGAGCGCAGAGCAAGAGAGCGCGCTGCGATGTATGAGAAGCAGCACGCGGAAAAGGCTGCAAGACGCGAGCGCAATCAGAAGAATCAGCAGCTCAAGCAGCAGCAGCGTCAGGCCGAAGAGGCCGCAAAGCGTGCTGCAGAGCAGAAGGCTGCACAGGAAGCACAGGCCGCTCAGGCTGCAAAGGCCGCCGAGGAAGCAGCAAAGTCTGCCCCGGCAACGCAGTCCGCACAGAAGCCCGCAGAGCCGAAAAAGCAGCCGCCGCAGCCGCGGAATGTCCAGAAGACTCCGAAAAAGCCTGCAAAGGCACAGGAGCGCGGCGAGATCGTCAAGATGGAGGGCGGCTTTGCGACCGCGACCGAGGTGCAGCCCAGCCAGCAGCGCCATATGGTCGATACCCGCGGTACCTATGTCGATCTTGACAAATACAATGAGCGCTATGAGCAGATCGCACCGCAGGGCAGAGGCGGCAAAAATGATAATATGTCTGCCAAGAAGCAGAAGATCAATCAGAAATCCCAGCAGCGTAAGCAGCAGGCACGCTCCGGCAAGGCAAGAGAGACTGAGGCCGAGAAGCTGCGCCGTCTGGAGCTTGAGCGCGCAAGAAAGCAGCAGCTCAAGGTCATGATCCCGGACAGCATCGTCGTCAGCGAGCTCGCGACCCGTCTGAAGGTGCAGGTTCGTGACGTTATCAAGAAGCTCATGGGACTCGGCGTCATGGCGAATATCAATGAGGAGATCGACTTCGATACCGCTTCGCTCGTTGCAGAGGAACTCGGCGCAAAGGTCGAGCATGAGGTCATCGTCACCATCGAAGAGCGTCTGATCGCAGACGAGGAGGATCCGGAGGATGCACTCGAAGAGCGCAGCCCGGTCGTCGTCGTTATGGGACACGTTGACCACGGTAAGACTTCGATTCTCGACCGGATCCGCAATGCAAATGTGACGGCATCCGAAGCGGGCGGCATCACGCAGCATATCGGTGCATATCAGGTCAAGCATGACGGCAAGGTCATCACCTTCCTGGATACGCCGGGTCACGAGGCATTTACCTCGATGCGTGCGCGCGGCGCGAATATTACCGATATTGCAATTCTCGTTGTTGCAGCGGACGACGGCATCATGCCGCAGACAATCGAATCCATCAACCACGCAAAGGCTGCCGGTGTTTCGATCATCGTTGCAATCAACAAAATGGATAAAGAAGGCGCAAACCCCGACAGAGTCAAGCAGCAGCTCACCGAATATGAGCTCGTCTGCGAGGAATGGGGCGGCGATACGATCTGTGTACCGGTTTCTGCAAAGACCGGCGAGGGCATTGAAGATCTGCTTGAAAATATCCTGCTCGTTGCGGAAGTCCGCGAGCTGAAGGCAAACCCGAACCGCCTTGCAAAGGGTACTGTTATCGAGGCGCGTCTGGATAAGGGCAGAGGCCCGATCGCAACGATCCTTGTGCAGAACGGTACGCTGCATACCGGCGATGTCATTATCGCAGGTACCACAGTCGGTAAGGTCCGTGTCATGACAAACTATAAGGGCAAGGTCGTCAAGGAGGCCGGTCCTTCGGTTCCGGTCGAGATTACCGGTCTTGCAGAAGTCCCGAGCGCAGGCGATGTGTTCAATGCTGTTGAGGATGAGCGCCTTGCGAAGGAACTCGTCGAGCAGAGAAAGCATGAGGCCAAGGAAGAGCAGTTCAAGAGCTACCGCAAGGTCACGCTCGATAATCTGTTCTCGCAGATTGCCGAGGGCGAGATGAAGGAGCTGCCGCTGATCGTCAAGGCTGACGTGCAGGGTTCTGTTGAGGCTGTTACCCAGTCGCTCGAAAAACTCACGAATGATGAAGTCCGCGTCAAGGTCATTCACGGTGCGGTCGGTGCGGTTTCCGAGAGCGATGTCATGCTCGCTTCCGCATCGAATGCGATCATCGTCGGATTCAATGTCCGTCCGATGCCGGGCGCTGCCGATGCTGCCGCAAGAGACGGCGTCGATATCCGCCTCTACCGCATCATCTACGATGCGATCGAAGAGATTTCCACCGCTATGAAGGGAATGCTCGCACCGAAATTCCGCGAGGTCGAAATGGCACGCATCGAGGTGCGCCAGGTCTACCACATCTCCAGCGTCGGTACGGTTGCCGGATGCTATGTCACCGAGGGCAAGGTCACGCGCCAGTGCCAGATCCGCGTTGTGCGTGACGGCATTGTCGTCGCAGAGGATCAGATTGACTCGCTGCGCCGCTTCAAGGATGATGTCAAGGAAGTCGCAACCGGCTATGAGTGCGGTATCTCGCTTGAGCGCTTTGCCGATATCAAGGAAGGCGATGTGCTCGAAGCATTCATCATTGAGGAATATCGCGAAGACTAAAGCAGAGAAATACCGGTGCGGGTTCATCTGCACCGGCGGGGACTATCTGAAAACGGAGGGATTATAATGGAAGTTCAGAGAATGAGCAATGCCGATATGCTGCAATATTGCGACGAGGCACTCGCATGGCCGGATTTCGGCCCGATCGACACATTGTTTTTTGAGACTGTCAAACGGATTCTGACCGGCGAATTCAGCCCGCAGGAGGATCATGACGATCCGGAGACGATCTTTGATGAGGAAGGCTTCTTCAATGAGACCGATAAGACCGGTGACTACTATAATCCTGATGCAGAAAGCTCGATCAAATTCTGATAACACACGACCGATAGGAGTATCAATATGGCTAGCTTTAAGATTGACCGCCTGCAGGAGGATATCCTGCGGGAGCTGACGGCGATCATGCGCGAGGATATCAAGGATCCGCGCATTACGCCTGATCTGACGATCGTCCGGGCTGAGCTTTCCGGCGACATGGGACACTGCAAGGCGTATATCTCCAGCCTGACGGATCTTTCCCGGGCGGAGGAGGCCTGCAAGGTTCTCACAAAGGCTTCCGGTTTTATCCGGAGAGAGCTGTTCCACCGGCTCAAGCTGCGCAAATCACCGGAGATGCATTTTATCGCGGATGATTCGATCGCGTATGCTGCCGATATCAGCGAAAAACTCAGCGGGCTCGGACTGACGGAGGGCAATTCGCCCGCCGCAGAGCCGGAGGAGGAGCCGGATTTCTGATCCGCTCCCGATAACTGTAAAAAAGGAGGCGCTTTATGGAACATGCAGCGATTGACTGCCGGGAGATCGACGGCAAGGCAGCGTATGAGATGCTGCGTTCGCTTCAGGATGTACACATTCTGATTCACCGCTCGCCCGACGGCGACTGCATCGGCGGCGGCTATGCACTCTATCATTTGTTCCGGCAGCTCGGGATCCGCTCCCGCGTCTGCTGCGCCGATCCCATTCCGGAGATGTTCCGGGATATCACTGACGGCATCGAATTTGAGAAATTTGAACCGAAGGTGCGTATTTCGGTCGATGTCGCGGACAGAAAGCTCTTCGGCGATCTGCCCGAGGACGATAAAAATGCGGAGATCCTGCTCTGCATCGACCACCATATTTCCAATACGCATTATGCAAAGAATCTCTTCTGGAATCCGCATTCCGCGGCAGCCTGTGAGGTGCTGTTCCGCATGATGCAGGAGAATGATATTCCGCTGACACGGGAGCTCGCACTCTGTCTCTATTCCGGCATCTCGACCGATACCGGATGCTTCCAGTTCAGCAATGCCGATGCAGCTGCATTTGATGCGGTCGCGCAGATCAAGACGGCATTTCCCGATCTGCCCTATGCACGGCTCAACCGTGAATTCTTTGTATTGAAATCTGCGGGACGTATCCGCCTCGATTCGCGCCTGATGCAGAATATTCAGCTTTCGGATGACGGTCAGGTCGCGCTGATCTATCTGCCCTATGCCTGGATGAAGGAATTCAATGTCTCTTCCGATGAGGTGGACGGCGTTGCGAATCTCCCGATGCAGATCATCGGCGTGGAGATCGGTATCACCTGCAAGCAGCAGCAGGACGGTTCTTACCGGATTTCGCTGCGCGCCGGCGACCATGCGGATGTCTCAAAGATTGCCAATCACTTCGGCGGCGGCGGTCATGTCAAGGCCAGCGGCTGCTCGATTTCGGACGGCGAACCACAGGATGTCTGCAAGATGCTGATGGATGTTTCTGCCGCGATCTGGCAGGGCGAGAAGGCGGAGCAGGCATGATCGGAAGCGGAATCCTTGTGATGAATAAGCCGCAGGGCTTTACCTCATTTGATGTGATCGGAAAGCTGCGCGGCATTCTGAAAATGAAAAGACTCGGGCATACGGGAACGCTCGATCCGATGGCGACCGGTGTTCTGCCGGTGCTGATCGGGACGGCGGCGCGTGCCTGCGATATCCTGCCGGATGAAACGAAAGCATACCGTGCGGCGTTTCAGCTCGGTACGGTGACCGATACGCAGGACAGCAGCGGCCGGGTGCTCGAAACGCATCCCTTTGATGTATCAGAGGAAGCGCTGCGCGCTGTTCTGCCGCAGTTTCTCGGTGAGATTCAGCAGATCCCGCCGATGTATTCCGCAGTACAGGTAGGCGGCAAGCGGCTCTATGAGCTCGCACGCGAAGGCAAAGAGATCGAACGGCCTGCAAGAACGGTCACGGTCAGCGAACTGACGCTCGAAGCCTATGACAGGGCATCGGGCAGGGGAACGCTGGCGATTGACTGCGGCAAGGGCACCTATGTCCGTACGATTCTGCATGATATCGGCGGCGTGCTCGGCTGCGGCTGTATGATGACCGCGCTGGAACGCACAAAAGCCTGCGGATTTACGCTTGCTGATGCACATTCCTTTGATGAAGTGCAGCAGGCGGCGGATGCAGGTGTGCCGGAATCGCTTGTTATCCCGACGGACAGGCTCTTTCTCTCGCTGCCGGCGGTGACGCTGAATGAAACGCAGACACGGCTTTACCGCAACGGTGTCTTGCTGGCGCTCTCCCGTCTGCGGGCGCTGCCGGAGGGAACACGCTTCCGGATCTACAGCGCAGAGCAAAGCTTTCTCGGCCTGGCGGATGCCGACCGGGCGCACAACTGTCTGCGCATTTATAAGAACCTATAAGGAGATGAGCACACATGAAGCAGGAACTGCATGAGGCACAAAATCCTGCCAGGATCCGGATCGCTGCCGCACTCGGCGTGTTTGACGGCGTACATCTCGGACACAGGCGCGTGCTGGCCCATGCGCTTGCACACGGCGCCTGCCATGTTGTGACATTTGCAGCGGATTCCATGCCGCATAAGCGCGGGAAGCCGGTGCGGTATATCTATCACGATGAACAGAAGCGGCGTCTGCTGACGACCTGCGGTGCGGATGCAGTCTTTGCGCTGCCCTTTACCGAGCTTGCGGAGCTGGACGGCGAAGCCTTCTGCAAACAGATCCTGCGGGAGCAGCTTCAGGTGGACTGCGTTGTGGTCGGAGAGGAATTCCGCTTCGGCAGGGGCGCTGCCTGCAATGCAGAGGATTTAAAGCAATTCGGCCGGAAATATGATTTTTCGGTGGATGTGGTGCGGCAGGTGCGCGATGAATCGGATGTGCCGGTCTCTTCAAGCCATATCCGTTTTCTGCTGGAGAGCGGCCAGATCGAAGCGGCCAATCAGCTGCTCGGCGCCGATTACCAGATCCTCTCGCATGTTGTCACGGGACAGCAGCTCGGCAGCACCGTCCTCGGTGTCCCGACGGCAAACCAGGTCTTTGAGCCCTGGCAATGCATCCCGCACAGAGGCGTTTATGCATCCTTCGCAGAGATCAATGACATCTGGGTTCCGGCGATTACCAATATCGGTGTGCGGCCGACTGTCACAGGCGGCGATGCCGTCCCGATCGCGGAGACACATCTGATCGACTGGAGCGGCGAGCTGGTCGGCAAGCTGCTGCCGGTCACGCTCTGCCGGTTTATCCGCCCTGAGCAGCCGTTTGAATCGCT
>CAMNFV010000137.1 GCA_946537515.1 uncultured Ruminococcus sp.
TCAAAATGTGGAGGTGAATAAAAATGGCAGTTAAGATTCGTCTGAGAAGAATGGGCGCAAAGAAGGCTCCGTTCTATCGTATCGTTGTCGCTGACGGCAGATATCCGAGAGACGGCCGCTTCATCGAGGAGATCGGTTATTACGATCCGACCAAGGAGCCGTCCGTTGTCAAGGTTGACGCTGATAAGGCAAAGACATGGCTTCAGAACGGCGCACAGCCGACTGATACCGTCCGCGATATCCTGAAGAAGCAGGGCGTGCTGTAATCAGCACCGCCCCACTACCTTGGATTTGGGAGAACATCATGAAAGAACTGTTGTATGCAATCGTAGAAGGCTTGGTCACGGATAAGACCGCCATTCAGATTACCGAAGATGCGGTAAATGAGGACGGTATCACCGTTCTGCACCTTACCGTTGCACCGGACGATATGGGCCGTGTGATCGGCAAGCAGGGCAGAATTGCGAAAGCAATCCGGACGCTGATGCGTGCGGGTGCAGCCCGTGAAAACCGGAAAGTTGCTGTGGAGATCGACTGATCTGCACACGCCGAATTGCACAGGGAAATTATGGGGCAGGAACCGAAACGGGTTTCTTGCCCCTGATTTTTTGCATTTTGATATGTGCCGGGAGCTGACTGGCAAAATGCACGGAAATCAAATGCAAAAATCATGAATTTTCTCTGATTCAGGTTTGCATTCCCCGCCCGTTTTCGCCGCCGTTCCCCCTTTACAATTCGCTTTGAATATGGTATAATGAAATGAAACAGACAGAGCTTTTGAAACCGGATCCGGTTCCGGATGTGAAAAGGAGGCGTCCCTTTCTATGGGCAAAATCATCGCATTTGCGAATCAAAAGGGCGGTGTCGGCAAATCGACGACCGTCGTGAGCCTCGGCGCATATCTCGGTATGCGCGGGAAAAAGGTACTCTGCGTCGATGTCGATTCGCAGGGCAACACGACCACAGGCTTCGGCATCGCAAAACGGACGCTGCTGTTTTCCAGCTATGAGGTCCTGATCGGCAAATGCCGCATCCAGGACGCGATCATTGAAACAAACTTTGAGAATGTCAGCCTGCTGCCCGCGATTTCTGCGCTGGCAGGTGCCGAGATCGAGCTGATTGATCTCGATAACCGTGCGGAGCGGCTTAAAATGGCGCTTGTCACCTGTCGCCTTTCCTATGATTATATTCTCATCGACTGCCCGCCGTCGCTCAGCCTTGTGACGATCAACAGCCTCGTCGCAGCGGATTCCGTTCTCATCCCGATGACAGCGGAATATCTCTCGCTTGAAGGCCTCTCGCAGCTCTATGAAACCGTCAAGATCGTCAAGAGCAAGTATAATTCCGGGCTCAGCATCGAGGGCATCCTCTTTACCATGTACGACGGCAGACTCAATCTCTCGGAGCAGGTCGTCGCGGAAGTCGAAAAATATTTCCCGAATCAGGTCTTCCAGACTAAGATTCCGCGGAATGTCCGCCTCTCGGAGGCGCCGAGCCACGGCAAGCCGGTCTTTTATTACGACCGCATGTCCAAGGGCTCGGAGGCATATGAAATGCTGGCACATGAGCTGCTCGGTGAGCCGCTCGTCCCCGATATCAAACCGAAACGCTTTATTTTCAGCAGAAAGTAATCTGCGACAGAGACAACAAATCTTTATATAGAAAGCAGGCGAGAATATGGCAAAGGGCGGACTCGGACTCGGCAGCGGACTCGGCTCGCTGTTTGAGCAGAACGCCGCAGATCCGGCGAGCGGTGTGCAGACTGTCCGGATTACCGAGATCGAACAGAACCGTTCGCAGCCCCGCAAACGCTTTGATGATGAAGCGCTGACGGAGCTCGCGGAGTCCATTCAGGCACACGGAATGCTCCAGCCGATCGTCGTCAGACCGATCGGAGAACGCCGCTATCAGATCGTTGCGGGGGAACGCCGCTGGCGTGCCGCAAAGCGCATCGGCCTTTCGGAGGTCCCGGTCATTATCCGGGAACTGACCGATCATGAGGCGAGCCAGATCGCCCTGATCGAAAATCTCCAGCGCGAGAACCTCAATCCGATCGAGGAGGCCATGGGCTATCAGGCACTGATGCAGCAGTTCGGGATGACGCAGGAGGAGGTCGCAAAGACTGTCGGGCGCTCCCGCTCTACCGTTGCAAACAGTCTGCGCCTGCTGAATCTGCCCGTTCTGGTGCAGGATTATCTCGAAAAGGGAAAAATCTCCGCCGGACACGCAAAGGCACTCGCCGGCATCAAGGACGAAGCGCTGCTGCTGCGCTGTGCGGCAAAGGCTGCAGAGGATAACATCACCGTGCGCGAGATCGAAGCACTCGTGCAGAAAGAAGCTGCGGAAGCGAAACCCGCGGAAAAGCAGAAAACGCCTGAGCAGATCTACTATGAGGAAATGGAGATCAGCCTGGGCAGTCATCTCGGCAGGAAGGTGAAGGTCTCCGGCAGCAAGAAGAAGGGGACGCTCACTTTGGAATTTTATAACAAGGAAGATTTGCAGACACTTTGTCAGCTGCTGACAAAGGAAACCGAGTGACGGAAAAGGAGAGGAAAAAAGTATGATTCAGAATGCAGGCAAATTCCAGAAAGAAGGACTGACCTTCGATGACGTGCTGCTGATCCCGGCAGAATCGAATGTCACACCGAACCAGATCTGCCTTGCGACACGGCTCGCAGGCGACATCATGCTGAATACACCGATCATGACGTCGGCCATGGATACGGTCACCGAATCCAAAATGGCAATCGCCATTGCGCGTGAAGGCGGCATCGGCATCATCCACAAGAATATGACCATTGAACAGCAGTGCGATGAGGTCGATAAGGTTAAGCGCTCGGAAAACGGCGTTATCGTCAATCCGTTCTCGCTGACAGAGGATCGTTTCGTCTATGATGCAGATGAGCTCATGGGCAAATATAAGATTTCCGGCGTCCCGATCGTCGATAAATCCGGCCACCTCGTCGGCATTATCACAAACCGTGATATGCGCTTCCTGACAGATTTCAATATCCGCATCAGCGAGGTCATGACGAAGGAAAACCTCATTACCGCACCGGTCGGCACTACACTCTCTGAGGCACAGGATATCCTGCGCTCCAATAAGATCGAAAAGCTCCCGATCGTCGATGAGAACGGTATTCTCCGCGGCCTCATCACGATCAAGGATATCGAAAAATCCGTCAAGTATCCGAATTCTGCGCGTGATACCGGCGGCAGACTGCTCTGCGGCGCGGCAATCGGCGTCACGAAGGATCTGCTCGACCGCGCAGGTGCTCTGATCGACGCGAAGGCGGATGTCCTCGTTCTCGACAGCGCACACGGCCACAGCGCCAATATCATCAACAGCCTGAAGAAGGTCAAGGAAGCATATCCGCATACACCGGTTATCGCCGGCAATATCGCAACGGCAGAAGGCGCAGAAGCGCTGATTCAGGCTGGCGCAGATGCGATCAAGGTCGGTATCGGCCCGGGCTCGATCTGCACGACCCGTGTTGTTGCAGGTATCGGCGTGCCGCAGGTGACTGCTGTTTATGATGCTGCATGTGTCGCGGAAAAGTATAACATTCCGGTTATCGCAGACGGCGGCATCAAGTATTCCGGCGATATCGTCAAGGCACTTGCAGCCGGCGCAAATGTCGTCATGCTCGGCAGCCTGTTTGCAGGCTGTGATGAGGCTCCGGGCGCAACCGAGATCTATCAGGGCAGACAGTTCAAGGTCTACCGCGGTATGGGCTCGCTCGGCGCAATGGAAGCAGGCTCCAAGGACCGCTACTTCCAGGAAGGCGCAAAGAAGCTCGTTCCGGAAGGCGTCGAGGGCAGAGTGCCCTACAAGGGACTCGTTGCAGAGACCGTCTTCCAGCTCTGCGGCGGTATCCGCTCCGGTATGGGTTACTGCGGCTGCCCGGATATCCCGACGCTGCATGAAAAGGCACAGTTCGTCCGCATCACCGGCGCAGGCCTGAAGGAAAGCCATCCGCACGATATCTATATCACCAAGGAAGCACCGAACTACTCCGCACAGATTTGAGCGGGCGGGGCGGGCAGCGCCCGCAGGTATTGATCTAAAGTCCGCCGGAAGGCAAGCCGCGGATCAGATATCAGTGTCCTTTCTTAGAATCATAAAAAGCCACGAGCCTTTCAACAGGTTCGTGGCTTTCTTTACTTTTTCATTACGCTTTTGGCGGGCTTTAGATCAATGGAGCCGGGCACTGCCCGGTTATTCGATCGCTTCGACTTTGAGGAGATTGGTCGTGCCGGAGACACCGAGCGGAACGCCCGCCGTAATGACAACCAGATCGCCGGGCTCTGCATAGCCTGCCTTGCAGGTTGCCTCAACCGCGTGCTTGAAGAGCGCATCTGTGCTGTTCTCCTCTGCGATCACGAGCGGATGTACGCCCCAGGACATATTCATCTGACGCTGCACCATTTCATCGGTCGTGCAGGAGATAATCGGGAACATCGGGCGGTATTTCGAGAGCAGACGCGCTGTTTCGCCGCCCTTCGTCACGGTGACGATTGCCGTTGCATCGAGGTCATGTGCGGTCGTAACAGTTGCGTGAGCGATTGCATCAGCGATTGTTGCCTTTGCGTCGATACGTGCAAGGAATTCGCTCTTATAATCAATGCTGCTCTCGGTTGTCAGGGCGATGCGCGCCATGGTCTGTACGGTTTCAACCGGATGCTGACCGGCAGCTGTCTCGCCGGAGGTCATGATCGCGCTGGTGCCGTCATAGATCGCGTTTGCGACGTCCGTGATTTCGGCACGCGTCGGGCGCGGATTATTGATCATGGATTCGAGCATCTGCGTCGCGGTGATGACCTGTTTGCCGGCTTCATAGCCCTTGCGGATCAGCTTCTTCTGGATATCGGGGATCTGCTCAAACGGGATCTCGACGCCCATATCGCCGCGCGCGACCATGATGCCGTCAGCAGCTTCGAGGATTTCGTCGATATTGTTCACGCCTTCGCGGTTCTCGATCTTCGCGATGATGCGGACACCGTACCAGCCAAGGCTCTGCGTGAATTTGCGCAGATAGCGGATGTCCGCGCCGGTTCTTGCAAAGCTCGCCGCAATGAAATCGAAGCCGAGTTTTGCACCGAATTCAAGGTCTTCCATATCCGCATCACTGAGATACGGCATGGAGAGGTGAACATCGGGGAAGTTGCAGGATTTGTGATTTGAGAGCACGCCGCCGTGAATGATCCGGCACTCGATGTCGGTTGTTGAAACGTGCTCAATGCGCATCTCAACCAGACCGTCGTTAATCATGACCGTGTCACCGGGCTTGACATCCTTTGTCAGGCGCGGATAATTGACGCTGCCGATCTTGTTGTCGCAGGGAACATCGCGCGTTGTCAGCGTATACATATCGCCGTCGTGGATCTCGACGGAGCCTTCCGGGAATGTGCGCAGACGCACTTCCGGGCCTTTGGTATCGAGCATCGTTGCGATCGGGAGACCGAGCTCCTCGCGCAGGCGCTTGACCTGCTCAAAGCGGATCTTATCCTTTTCATAGTCTGCGTGCGAGAAGTTGAAGCGGGCGACATTCATGCCTGCCTGCATCATCTGGCGCAGGACTTCATCTTTGTCGGTCGCCGGACCGATCGTGCATACGATTTTTGTTTTTCTAAGCTGCTGAAGCATAAATTGATACTCCTTATATATATAGTTTCAGGATCGGGGAATCCTGTGAATCGGTGGTCAGAATATTTTGATCCATCTTTCGACCGCAACCGGACGCATATCTTCCTGAACAAACTTTACGGTATAAACCCATGTCCAGCCCTCGCAATCGCGCTCCATAAGAGAAATCATAAAGCCGTCTGCGACCGGATTCGGATCATGTCCCCATTGGATTTTTCCGAAACAGAGTCCGTACAGCATCAGTTCTTTCTCATAGATTTTATCCATTTCATTCGGAAACCACTGCGGATACTTATGCGCAAGCAATTTATCATTGGTATTCAGATTTTTCAGCCAGCCATATGCCTTCCGGATGTATGCATCCGGATTGTTCAGTACATCAAGCATCCGGTTGACTGTTTCCGCGGGAATCGTATGATCGGGCGCATCCGCACAGATTTCGACCGCATCCCATTCCTCTGTATAAAACTCCGCAAATGCTTTGCCGTCTGCGAAGTGAAAGTGCGAAAGATCCCTGTTTTTCAAAAGGGCGATGACATCTTCTATGGAATTGTATTCATACACAGCAGTCACTCCTTATTCACATCCCCATGCTTCGAGCGTGAACGGATGCCTGTCGGGATAATGAAACTTTACGGAAAAATCCAGAGGATAATATTCGACTGTTGTGAAGGTTATCACGAAGCCGTTTTCATCCGGATGATTGCCATGTCCCCAGCGAAAATGCCCGAAATAAATCCCGTAGACTGCAAAGCCCTTGTCAAGTGCATGCGGATAGGCTTCAAGGTCAATTTTCACATCTTTGAGCATGCGGTGTGCCTTTTCGGTGCAGTCGTCCAGATTGTTCAGCACATCAAGCATCTGATTCGCAGTTTTATCCGGAATCTGACCGTCCGGTGCTTCTGCAACAATTTCTCCCGCTTCACGGGAATACACATATGCACAGCCGTTCCGGAAGTCAAAATCTTCATAATTCCTGTTTCCGAGCAGACATATGATATGCTTGACAGAAAACCGTTTTTCCACAGCAGTTACCCCCTGCATATTCGATTTACCGCAGACCGCCTATAAAACCGGATGCAGCACGCCGTCACGGTCACATGCGGCAATGTCGATCTGCGTGAAGCATTCCGAGAAGAGTGCTTCGGTAAAGGGCATACCGTCGGTGATTTCAATGAATTCCGCCGGCGTGACGGTACAGCCGAGCTGGATCCGGACAGCGGAAGCAGAGCGGATCTGCTGCATCTGCGGTTCATAATTCGGGGGGATCTCCGTACCGCAGACCGCGCCGTCATAGCCGTGATACCGGCTGTCAAAGATCACAGATGCTGCATCGCAGGCTGTGCATTGCACGGTGATGCGCTTCAGATCGGCAAAGGCCGGCTTTTCAGGCAGATGAAAATCGCGCAGATATCCTGTTTTCATGTAATCTGCCATGCCTGCAAAGTCCGGGTATCCGCAGGATGTGATTGCTGCGAGCGCATCCTGATAGGGCTGAAGCTGCGCCTGTTCCGCATCCGTCAGCGTATTCTGAAAGATGCAAAATAGCGTGCAGCCGCAGGGACACCGGAGCTGCAAGGTCAAAGTATCCTTTGTGCAGGCGGTTTCTTCCGCGATGCCGCGCAGGTGATACGGGATCGGCAGGCTCATGTCATGCGCCCCGCATCAGTTTCCGCAGATGCGGCAGCCGCACCATGTCAGATAGACACCGTGCTGCCTGCATCGCGGAAATCCGTTCAGCGTCGGATCATCGTCGTCCATTTCATCACACCAGTCCGCAAGCGCATCGGGATTGATATCCTCTGCCCTGAGCCGGAAAAAGCGCTTGCGGAACCACCCGAGCATCGGCATCAGGCGCTCGGCATTCGGGCGGAAATTCAGCGTATTCCAGCCGGTTTTCTGCGAAGCTGCATCCATAACACGCACCCAGAACTGACGGTCTGCCTCGAAGGATGCAGAATCCCAGGGCATATCGGCGATTGCAAAGCCGATGCTGCCGGTGCCGCGTGTCGCGTCATGCTCTGCAAGCCAGACCGCCATGCGCTTCTGCGAATCGGTCTCCGCGAGCGCCGAGGCCGCCAGCACCAAAATCTGAATGAGGACATCTGTGCCCTGATCGGAAATGCTGATTTGTTCTTCCGGCGGATCGCTGCGCCGGATACCGAAAATATTTGCCATATCAGTTCACCTCAATCCAATCAGGCGGAGATATCATTCCGCGCATATCAGAAAAGTATTTTTGCGGTAAATCAAATATTACCAAATGCACTTCATATCAGTAAATTCATCTGTCATGATTCGTTCTAAGGAGCGTTCAAACGTGTTTCCGAAGCAGATTACATAGCCTTCATGTGCAGCAATCAACTCCGTATTCATGCCTAAAAAGTATTCGTCCTCACGGTCTTTTGAATGCCCAATCGGAACGATTGATTTCATATTCAAAAAATGACTGATTTCATTTACATATTCTATGGATTCCTTTAGATCGGTATCAGAATAATCAGGCGTAATAAAATATGTCGGATTTACGGTTATAATCTCGTTTGTATCTGATGTATGTTCTGTCATTCTGACCTGATACCGACAGCAGGGTATTCTCAGTGTTAAGCCACCGAAAGAAGATAAGAAACTGAAAACGGCATCTGATATTTCAAATCCATATTTTTGATACCATTTTACATATTGTGAGATGTCAATTTTCCGATTATCGTACCAGCCGCATGCGATTAAAACCTGTTTGATCCGGCGATTCTCTATCATCATATTGCATCTCACTCCTTATATGTAAATCTGATTTTACTCAGCAGCATATATTCTAAAATTGTTCTCCTTATTCCAGAAAAGAGAATGCTTCCTTCAGGCTTGAAACGCCGCGGAGCCGGATCTGAAAGCGCTCGGTTTGCAGGGTACGGAGCGTCTGCTTCGGCAGGATGCATTCGGTAAAGCCGAGGCGTTCCGCTTCCT
>CAMNFV010000138.1 GCA_946537515.1 uncultured Ruminococcus sp.
GGTCTCCGGCTCTGATGAAGAAGTGAATCGTGAAAAAGTAAATCATACGCTTGCAGTTTCGCTTTGCGAAACATGACTTACGGCGCGGTGATCGCGTAAGAGGATACATTGTCGCCTTCTATGGTGATAACATGATCTATTTCGCCGGGCACCTGTGAACCGGATGCAGGGGTAAGCATCTCCGCAACAGTCAAATGAATGACACCGTTTTCAATATACACGCCCCTTGTTATGAGCTGCTGCGCAGACGCACCGGCTTGTTTCAGAATGATCTGATCGGACCCGTCCGGATTGCAGAGGATTACGCGCTTATTGGAGCCGGTTGTGCAGATGATTTTCTGCATACCCTGTACGACAGTGGGGAGAATATTGCAGAGGATGTCTGTTGGAACATCTGCAATCACGGTGCATGATCCGTCCTTCAAATTACCTTTGCAATACTGTCTGTTCCGATTCATGAATGTGACAGTACCGTCATCCTCCGAGACGGAAATAAGATTTCCGCAGAAGTCCCATCCGGAAGTATCAATCAGATCATAAGTATCGCCGTCAGAATATTTGCGCAGCTGGGCTGTCTGAATCTGTGGTTTTGCCCCTGCCATGATGCCGGAATAAACTGCATTCTCTGAAACGATTACGGTTTCGTGCAGTGTACTAAAGCTTTCCATGTAGCTGAGCTCTCCTGTTTTCAGATCCAGAATTGCGCGGCCAATAGGCCCTTGAGGGACATACGGATCCCCGATTGTATGTCCGGTCAGGTAAAGGCTGAGCTTTGTCGGCCTGCCGGATGCATCCTGTGAAAAGCCGGCTACAGCACTGAATCGGATGTTCTCGGTCGGATTGCCATATTGATCTTCCGTCACTTCAGCCATTGACAGCACTTCTGACAAGCTGCCGTCAGGATTGATCTCATACAGCACATCATCCAGGCTCACCAGATTCATGCCGTCAGTGATAAAGAAATGCTGTTCTGCATCTGTCTCCGTAAGACCGGGGAGTGTGAATGTTTCATATTCAGTATCTCCGCCGGTTTTGCGGGCGCGCATGGAATTGCTGAGATCATAGAAATATGTGTCATCTTCTGCATTCAGATAGTACCCGGCTGTATGGCGGAACAAGCGGAGTTTTCCTTTTCCGCCGAGAAAATTGGTTTCCGTGCTGTCCTCTGCGGATGCCTGTACCTCATCGGTCTGTTCGGCGGTCTGCGGCTGTTCCGGCGCATAGTTTTCGCCGAAATACTGATATTCGCCGGTTTCCTTGTTCACCTGCACAATTTGTTCGCCGTTTTTGCCGTCCTTCGGCAGCGTGAAGATGATATGTTCGCCGGTATCATAGAAATCCATGAGCGGGCGCTCATTCATATCCGGCAGGACATCGCCCCAGAGCTCCGCCATAGTGACAGAATACGGATACAATTCTGAGGATGCACCGGGCGGGAACAACGGTCTTCCGGATGCAGAAACATGAAACTCCGGTACATCATCGCGATCGGTGTATGTGACCGAGAAAAGCTCTGATTTCAGTTGATTGAAATAGTAGTAGTTCCGGATCGGTTCAGGATCGCTTGTATCAAAGCAGTCCCACTCTTTCTCTTCCGCATCGGGATTGAGCGGCTTCATGCAATACTGCGCGCCGAAGTCCGAAGCAGCAATATAATACAGATTGTTTGCGTCAACAGTCCAGTCCGCGATCGCATCGGGCGCATCGCCGACATCCGCGAGCAGATATGCATGATCGGGCGTATACCGCGGCGCGGCGCAGATCTGATTTTCGCTGCGGTAATAGATCGTATCACCCTTGCCGTCCGAACGGACATCGCCGTAATCAAAGAAACGGAAGCCTTCACCCGGCTTATCCAGTAAACCATACGGCCGCGGATTGCCGTCGATCCAGGAATCCTCAATGTAAGCGGAGAGAAAATACCAGTCGTTGCTGAGCTTCTGAATGCGGCAGGGCTTCCACGGTACACCGGAGAAAAATGTCTCATTGCCGAAGCTGTCCATAACAAAAAGCTGCCCGTCGTGATAGGTATAGAGCTGTTCGCCGTCGGTCAGCAGGATGCCGTCATAGGTGCGCTGCTCGCAGACGGAGCCGCCGTCGATTTCCCAGCGGAGATACGTAAACGAATCCGGTGAGGGACCGCCGACCGATGCACTTTCCTTTCCGGTGCCGATTGCCGTCGGGAAATAATAATACTCATCATCGCTGTAAAGGATATTTCCGCTGTTTCCGAGTGTACACTTGATCTCACCGTGTCCGCCGAAGAGATTCTGTTGATCCGCATTCTCCGTGCCGCTGGAATTGCCGGCCGGATTTGCTAAATGCTCACGGTGTGCATTGTAGCCGATGCACCCGATGACAACGGCGATGCAGGCCGCAATCGTACCGATGCCCAGGCTCAGCCGTCGGATAGAACGGCGGGTCTTGTTTGCGGAGGCATCCCAGGTAAAGGCTTCTTCGATTTTATTCTTGCTGATGCGATCCATGATCTTGATGTAATCCTGATCTTTCATCGTAACCCCTCCTTTTCCAGATAGGTTTTCAGTGCCTGGCGGGTGCGCAGAAGCGTCATTTTGACCTTGCTCTGCCCGACGCCGCAGCGGGCAGCAATCTCTCTGATGCTCAGGTCTGACCAATACCGCAGCACAAACATAACACGGGCTTCTGCCGGCAGATCATCCAGAAAATGGTCCAGCGCATCGCCGATCGCAATGGTATCTATGACCGCTTCGATGGAATCAGGAGCGGCAAGCGTTTCCTCAATTTCTGTCAGCGCGACAGCAAATTCACCGCCGCCGCGTTTTTTTCTGTGTGCCGCCGTGCGTCGGTTGCAGGCAAGATTGCGCGCAATGACGCTGATATATGCCGCGAGACTGTGCGGCTTTTCCGGCGGAATCGTCTCCCAGAGCTTCATGAGTGTATCGTTCATGCATTCCTCGGCGTCCTCGCGGCTTCCGAGGATGTTTTGCGCAATGCAGCGGCAGAGCTTTCCGTATTTTTGCTGTGTGCCCGCCAGCGCTGCCTGATCACGCTGTGAAAATAATCCGAGTAATTCGGCATCTGTTAGATTCGGCATCCTGTCATCTCCCTCCGTTTGGTTTTGAGGCCCTCTATATAATTCGACAATTATATGATAGCACAGGTCACAGCTTTTTTCAATCTTTTTTGTGATGCTCTGCATATTCCGGTAACGAATCTACGATAAAAACAGCAGCGCCACGCGGGGCGCTGCGTGCATTTGCGGCTTAGTTCAAGTTTTGCTTTCTTCGTGTTTTCGTTGTTTTCATTCACAGCACATTTTTCTGCTTTTGTCAAGCACAAAATCTATTGTAGACATTGATATGTGAAGTGCGCAGGCCGGATAATGATTGGCAAGAGCAAGTCTGTCCTGCTTGACGAATCATATCTTCGAATCCCTCTTTACTTTTTTCCTTGAGTGTGGTATAATAATACAATTCCATTCTGATCATGCCTGAATAAAGGGCATAAAACAATGAATATGCTGAAAAATAATTGAATTGACAATTCCTGAAAAGCACTCACACATTCAGCGTATTTCGCGTCAGAATGCAGATTTCCGGCTGATAGATCATGGAAATCTGAAGCAAGCCGGCACCATGTTTGCTGTGCATATACGACAAAGGAGAAAAAAATGGCAGATTTTTTTAAACTGGCAGGTTATGATTATGACGAAGTCAACGGTACCGTCAATATTTATCAAGAGGACGACGGCATCAGTCTGTATGTGAATGTGTATGCCAAAACGAAAAACGAACAGGTACCTTCTGAGTGTCAGAAAGCATCTCTGGAGCAGATCGATGGCATCTTTCTCAAGGTGAAAAGCCTCCAGGAGCTTGTAGGAAGAAAACTTGTCTGGGAAGAAGCGAGCAATGAGTACGGCAATGCGGGCGCTCTCAATGTGATCGAGTGCGAGATGATCAACAATGCCGAATTAACCATTGAGGGCATCGAGAACGGCAGCATGACCGTCTATTGGAAGGGCCACGGCGATATCCGCCGGAAGGAACCGTTCAATGTTGATGTTCCCTTTGAAACCAGAGTGACCATCCCGATTTCTGAGTCTGAGATGTCTGATGCTTCTGACAGCGTGGTATTACCGCATGCTGATCGAAAAGAAGAAGGACACATGAATCCATCCGGATCAAATTCGGCGGAGTATTCCTTGCCCGTGGAGACGTACAAATCATTTATCAGGCAGATGGCGGACTGGTACAGCGGCGGGGAGCTCCCCACTGCCGCCGGTCAGGATCTGCGCTTTATATTGGAACTGCAAAAACAGAAGCTGCATGCACTCGGACTTGATATGAAATGCGAGCTCCCGAAGAAAGGGGCGGGCAGAATCAAAGTTACCGGTATTTATTACAGCGACAGGATCTTTACAAACAGTATTCTCGGCGGTGATGTGAATGTGACCAGAAGCGTTGTCAGCACGCAGGATCAGCGCTGCCTGAATACTTCCGATGTCAGTCTGATCACGATGGTTCTGGAGCCGAAGAACGGATCGCGGCCGGATGACGGTATGACATTGTGCTGTCCGAACTGCGGTGCGCCATCCACGCTCGGTGAACTGCAGGCAGGCTGTAAACACTGCGGTACGCGTTTCCTGATGAGCGAGCTGTATCCAAAAGTCATGAACTATAACGTCCATGAGCATGAGGACGAGCAGCAAAGAAAACGTAAAAATATACGCGATCTGATCCGTCTGAGCGCTGTGTGCACCCTGCCGTTAATGATCTACTCGATCATACTCATCCTGCTTGATAATCAATACAATTCGGCGAAAATGAGTCTGTTCTCGGCTATCTTTCGCGTCATCTTTGGCGGCATTTTAGGCGGCGTAATGTTCGGCGGCCTTCTGTTTGGAGGCAAAAAGCTGTTAGAGGTCCTCGGCCTGATGGGAAAAGGTCTGCGGGGCGGAGGACATACCGTCTCCACACTGCTGAACGCAAACAAGATCAAAACTCACGATCCGGAGTTTTCATCTGAATACTTCCGTGACAAGGCCATTGCCCTGTTCAGAATGGCCGTTTACAGTAAGGACGCGACAGAGCTTGCCTGCTGTCAATGCCGGTGTCCTGGCAGCGCGGCGGATATCATTGAAGCACAGCTCTTCAATTTCAACATAAACAGCTGCAAAATAACAGACGGAGTATGCGACGCGGATCTCACGCTGTATCTTGACTGCCTTCATTACAAGAAGGGACAGGTCATAAGCAAGTCGGACAAGTTCCGGATGCATGTGCGTAAGAAGCTCAGAACGGCGACGAATCCGGGCTTCTCTTTCGCAGCGGTAAGCTGTCCGTCATGCGGTGCCAGCTTTGATGCCCGCAATGTCAAAGCATGCCCTTTCTGCAACAATGCGTATCTGCATGAAGAACATGACTGGGTCATGACAGATCTGCACTGAGCGGATACAGGAGCGGAACGCATAAGCCCTGACCTTTCCGCATTCATCGTTATATGATAAATGTCCAGCCGCGGCAGTGATTTCGGACCTAGACTTGGTCCGCTTCACTGTGCGGCTGCTTTTGTTATCGGCAGTCTGTGCTGCATGAAGTCGGCGGGGCGGTTCTGCTGGATAAATCATAGGTTCGACGGCTGCAGCGGCTGACTGTAAAAACAGGAATCATATTTTAGAATTATCCCTTTGCTTTTTCAGCTTGGGTGTGGTATAATGAACGTAGATACTTGACATAAGGAGGCTCTGCTCTATGAAACATTTCATCCGTATCACTGCCGGCCTGATGGCCGCCTGCATTGCAGCGCTTTCTCTGGCTGCAAGCCCTGCTGTTCAGGCATCTGCTGCGGGCATTCCTGTTCTTGTAGGCTACCGCGGCGATATTAACAATGATATGGTCATTGACCGCAGCGATGTTCAGCTTCTGACATCATATCTGCTCGGTGACAACTCTGAAATCAGCGCAGACGAATCTGCTCATCTGACAGATGCCGATCTCGACAATAGCAAATCGCTCAATGCCATTGACCTTACTCTGCTCAAGCGCATCGCTCTGCACATTGACCCGCCGATTCCCATCTATGAAGACAATCCCAACGGCGATGAACTCATTCCGGCGCCCATCAGCGTGGTCAATCCGACCATGCCCTGTGTCGGGGAGGCCCGCGTTCTGATGGTCGCAGTCAACTTCCCGGATGCACAACACCCGTTTTCTGCTGACGAGATTCAAAAAATGTGCTTTGGACCAGAAGATCCGCAGTCACTTTATTACCCGCAGGAGAGCATCAGCGCATTCTATTCCCGTGCCTCTTACGGCAGACTGAACCTGACAGGAAAGGTCTATACCTACACCGCCCAATACGAGATAAATGAATATATGAAGACAGATCAGCGGCTTGCCGATTCCCGCACCCGTGATGATCTGCTGGATGAGGTGCTTGAAGCGCTGGATGACGTCATTGACTACAAGGATTATGATTTGGACGGAAACGGCATTCTCGACAGCGTGGTAATCGCGCTGCCAAAGGAAGCAATTGGCAGAGATGCTAACAAAGACGGCACTGAGGACTGGGTACCTTGCTCCGGCACCTATTACGGCTCGGCAAACCATGACGGCGTCAAACCTGCCAAAATGTGCATAGGCGCACGCGACCTGCGCTCTATCGCCAAATTCAACAAAACATGGATCCATGAGCTCGGTCACGCGATGGGGCTGCCGGATTACTATCGAGTCATTACCAACAACCCGAACGATCAGGAAGGACTGCGCGGCAACGCCGGCTGGGAAATGATGGACGATGCCGACGGCGATTTTTCGTCCTTCTCCAAGCTGATGTACGGGTGGTTCAAGGGGAATGAGGTGCAGATCTACAACGGCGGTACCCAGACTTATGAGCTGAAAACGCTGCAGGACGCGCCGAACTGCGTGCTGATCCCGCGCGGCGAATTTAACGGCTTTTACAGCGAATATTTCATAGTCGAATTCAACACGCCCACCGTTAACAATTCAGCGCAGATCATTGGGGATAACCGGATTCCTCTGTTCAGACACGGCGGCGTGCGCGTGCTGCACTGCAATGCCGAACTATATGAAGGCAACAGCAAATACTATGACCGCAGCAACAAGAAACAGCGCGTGCTGCGGCTCATCAGTTACAACAACGGCTTTTTCAATGACGGCAAGGTCATTACGAATGAAACAACAGACTTTGCATGGTACGATGAAAACGGTGACCGGACGGTTGATCCGGGTATCACGATCACGATCAGCGATTTTGACGAAAATACCGGCTGCAAGATTACGATTGCCCCTGCTTCTTAAGACGGAGATCTTGTACTGACCGCAGTAACAGAAGTAATCGTGAAATGCAGGATGATCAAATATAGCATAGGGAATAAAAAAAGCAAGTCGTTTCCGGCAGGACTGCTGCGGAAATGGCTTGCTGATCTGGATCACAGCTTCCAGTGCCCTCAATTGTGATTCTCATCTTGAATAAACTGTATCACATCATCCCATATCAGATCCCAGTAGTCGTTTATGTCATACGTTCCTTCCGGTTGGATGAGGATATCCTGAAAACGGGATAAACGCGTTGAAACGTCCTCAAGATCGCTGGTAAAAAGAAGATCATCACATATCTGATAGATCGTAAAGCTTTCTTCAGCGGTTGCCGGTGATTTTATCATAAAGTATCTGGATCCTTTTTCATCATGGTATGACTGACCAATTAGATCCAATTCACTGCGCTTTCCATTATCATTCACATAAAGTGTAAGATCGCTTGGTCCAGGAGTATATGGTGTCTGAGGTTTATCAGGAAATTCTTCCCACTCCATTGAATTCAGCACCTTAGATAATTTCTGAACTTCATCAGCAGACAGCACGCGAACGCTCGGATACAGCGCCGTACCGCCGAAACAGACATAAGCATCGCTGATATCACCGAACGGAGAGGTGAGTTCAGTTGGTTCGTCCAAAGAATCTGCAATCCTGTCAAGCATCTTGGTCTCAATCTCCGCTGTAGTTGTGGCTATTTCAGTGGTCGTTTCAGTTGCTGCAGTGGTTTGGGTGGTCGTTGTTGTTGACGTTTCCACCGAGATTTTATCAGTCGTTGATACTATTGTGGTCTGGCTTGCAGTAGATTCTGTTTTTGTGTCAGTGCCGTTCTTTTCACTGCAGCCAGTCATAGCAGCAAGACATAGTACTGCAATTACACATCGAATAATAGATTGTTTGGTCATAGATTTATTCTCCATTTTTGCAATACTCAGTCCTCCTCATTCTCCTGGTACAGGACACGATTCAGCTCTATATGCTCATCCGATGTCAGCGCCTTCCTGCCGAATAACGTCGGTAAATTTTTTTATTATACCAAAATCCTGACATTCAAAGGTGAATGTCTTTTGTCACCCAGTCTCACCACAGAGCCTCATATCTATATATTCCCTATAACGGTTCCTTATACTAAACTAAACTAAACTGATTTAACTGCTCAGAATTCAGATTTTTAGTCGTATACCCCAAATTCAATGGTCAGTACCGTA
>CAMNFV010000139.1 GCA_946537515.1 uncultured Ruminococcus sp.
CATTTATGATCCGTCGGAGACACATTATAGCATATTGACAGTAAACCGCTCGGGGTTCTCGCGCTCTGCATGGGCGATTGCGGCGATCGCGGCTCTGCCGTAGGGGCCGAGATTATGGATCAGGCTTTCCGTATGGAGCAGATTGAGAACTGTTTTCTGCGGCAGCGAGGTCAGGCAGTCGTGGAGCGCATCAAGATTGCTGCCGTAAAAGCCCGGCAGGTGGAGCGACTTGGAGAAAGCGCGGTGGAAATCCTCTTTCGACTGGATTTCGCTGCAATCAATCGTGACAGTCATGGTTATTCCTCCCCGTATAGCAATTCAAATGTTTTGTAATGATCATCGGTATAATAGATCAGTCCGTCGTTGGAAAAAACAATACGCTTTGCGCCGCGGGATTTTTTGCCGAGGGTGTCGATATCGCATTCGGTGTATTCTCTGCCTGGCTTCTCGGGAAGCTGTCCCTCATAGTTGCCGAAATAGGAACCGCCGATGCAGCATCCGGGGGCATAGGGCTCAAGCGAACCGCCCTCCCAGCCGAGCTTCTGCGCTTCCTTCTTTGAGATAAAATTCTTCGGCAGTTCGCCGTAGGTATAGATATACAGCGCGACATCCTCTTTTGTGGTGAATGTGCCGTCCTTGTCGATTGTGCCCTCTACGACAAGCGGCTCTTCAGCCTCGGTCAGCTCACCGGCATCATATTCTGCGGCCGGCTCTGTCACCGTGACAAGCGATGTCACCGTCACGACCGAAGTGACCGTCACGATCGAGGTCACCGTTTCGACCTGCGGCGGGACGGTATCATCCGGGTGCGTCGCGGGCATACCGGTCTCTGCCTCAATGATCTGGAGCGGAGATTCCGTTTCTGTGATGCTGACCTCTGCGGTCGGCTGTGCGGGCTTTTTGCCGCAGCTGCTGAGATTCAGAAGCATCCCGGCTGCAAGCACCCCGCAGATGATTTTTTTCATTGAAACCGCCTCACTTTCTGATGATTTGGAAATTCCTGGATTCAGCATATTGATGATTTAAAACAGCGAGAGGAACACCGCATTCAGCGCATCCCAGTTCGGGTGCGGATGATCGGGTGTCTGCTCCGCGATCTTTGACAGTTCGGAAAGCTGCAGGTCGATATAGTCATGCAGCGGAAGGATCGGCGGCGCTGTACCGAGTTCCGATGTCTCCTGTTTGCGCGCGAGCAGTTCATTGACGACCGGTACCATATCCGCTTCAAGCTCTGCCTGCATCAATTCGGAAAAGAGCATCGGCGGCGGTGTCTGCCGGTCTAGGATCCAGCGGCAGGCGAGGAGCGGGCGGAGCACATAGAAATACTTTTTCAGCTTGACTGTCTCGCCCTGCAAATAGGCTTTGCGGTTGCCGACTGCCATGCTCAGATAGTGATGCAGACCGGATTTCACGCGGAAATACGACGGGATTACATCGCTGATGCGGTGCCATTCCGGCGCGGTGCGGTAAATGATCGGCGATGCATTCCATTCAAATACGGTCGGGTTGGATTTATAGAGCAGCCGGAGCAGCTTTTGCACATCCCAGCCGCTGATATCATAGACATCATCGAGCTGCCATTCGATCACATCGCGCGGCGGCGAGAGATTCAGATAGGCGTCGCGCTCCCGCAGATAAATAAACCGCACATCATAGTCGCTGTCCGGAGAGGCAAATCCCCAGGAACGGCTGCCGGATTCCACGCAATGCAGAATCTTCACATGCTCTTTGCGTTCAATTTCATCGAGACTGTTCTGAATATTCTGCTGAATATCAGACATGCTGCATCATCCTTTCGTCATATTTTCCGTATTTGCTGCATATTATGTATCAGCCGCATCATGCGAAAGTGCATCTTTGCCCTGCTCCCAGAGATAGCCGAATTCTTCCTGAAATACCGCAAATGCCTTGGAATCCGGCGGGGGACAGAGGGCATAATAATCATTGAAATTCTTGTGGCCGTAGGAATAAAACACGAGCCGCATAGCAGATTCTGCCGGATTTGCCGCTTCAAAGCAGCAATAATTGCGGAGTACCGGAACAGGCGAAAACCTGACGCGGACATGCTCCGGATTGCGGCGTTCAAATTCTGCCCAGTTGTGCAGGATCATCTCATGCGGCAGCGTGAATCGTTCGCTGTGATCCATATGCGAGGAGATCAGCTTTGACGGCGCATCCTCATCGACCAGAATGCGCAGGTGAATGCCGCTGCGGATCAGCGAGAGCAGATAGTCAATGCGTTCGCCGTCGAGCAGCCAGAAGTCTCCGGCGTGAAATGCAAAATCAACATGCAGAATCTCCTTGATTTCTGCGAAGGCTTTGCGGCAGAATTCCTGTCTGCCGGGCGGTTCTGCATCGCTGCCTGCCGCGATTGCCGGCGCGTCCGTCCGGAAGATGCCCTCAGCGGATGTGATCCATTCGCCGAAGATCGCCCAGAGTACCAGATATAACAGCAGATACGATGTTTTCCAGGATGCATTCGCTTCATAGAGCAGCTTTGCAAATGCATCGGGATAGCGTTCTGCATCCGTTTCGGTCATATCGGAAAGTGCGGCATGATCGGCTGCCGGAAACTGCTTTTCGAGATAGCCTGTCCAGACGGCAGCGGCATTCGGCTGATGCAGAAAGCGTGCAATCAGCGCGAGCTTGCCCTGATTGGCTCTTGCATACTGCCGCTTCTCCGGATAGCGCGTGATATTGCCGTTTGCAAAGGATGTCCGGACATTGCGCAGCGTGAGATCATCCGGCATGAAGATAAAATCCAGCAAATGTGTCTGATCGAAGGCTTTCAGCTCTGGCGGGAACAGCATGGTCAGATAGAGCGGCAGCCGCGATTCCGGACTGATGCAGGCCTTGATCGTATTGAGCGTAATGCAGTTTGCCTTTTCAAGCGGATCATACATTCTGGTCACCTTCTTTCAGATGCAGCAAGCTTTCAGCATGGATTCAGCAGGTTTGAGCATGAGGATGCAGGCCGTGCAGAAATTGTGAAAATCTTGTGCATCATATTGTCGATTTCAGCGCATACTATCTGGTATAATAGAATCAGCGGAAGGGTTCACACCGCAATCAAAAGAAAGCGAGGAACGGGATATGAAAAAACTGTTGGTTCTTTTGGCGGCACTTGCGGCGCTCGGTATGGCCGGCGCTGCAAATTTCAAACCGCAGCAATCGGCGGAATCACCGGAAGCCCCCAAGCGTGTGATTGTTCGGACGCCCTCGGTTTCAACGATGAAACGCTGCTTCGGGGAGATCGCAGAGGCAGCCGCGGAGCTTGCAGAGGGATTCTCTGTGGAAGAGACACCGGCAGATCCGGCTGCGTCATACGATGAATACTGTTTCCTCATCGGAGAGGATGCAGAATGATACGTTCGTTATCATTATAGCACAGTTTCCGCTGAAATGCAAGGCGAAGGAAGTCGAAAAAAGGCGCGGCCGCAGACACTCCGAAACATCAGGGAGCCTGCGGCCGTTTTGTGATTATGTTTCCTCCGCGATCCATTGCTTCCAGACCGCAGCCGCTTCTCCGACAGTTGCCTTCTGACCGTTCCGGACGATCGGAGTCCGGAGCATTTCGGGCGTTTCGAGCAGCATGTCAAACTGTGCATCCGGGAGCAGATGCTGCCAGAGTGCATAGTCCTGATCTTTCGGATCTACGATGTTTTCCATGCCGCCGACTGCGCGGACAACGCTTTCGAGTTCGCGCTTGCTCATGCCCTTATCCGGCAGGTCAATCCGCTGGAATTTGACGCCGCGCTCCTTGAAAAAGCGCTCGGCTTTTTTCGTATCAAAGCATTTGGATTTTCCGAAAATCTGAATGTTCATGTTATTCCTCCGCATTGCAGCGCCGGAGCAGCTCTGCTTCGTCAATAATTTCGATGCCGAGTTCCTCTGCCTTTGTCAGTTTGCTGCCGGCATCGTCACCGGCGACAACGACGCTGGTTTTCTTTGAGACTGATCCGGAAACCTTTCCGCCGTGCGATTCGATCAGCGCTTTGGCCGCATCACGCTTCATGGTCGGGAGTGTACCTGTCAGTACAAATGTCATGCCGGAAAAGCGCGCACTTGCGACAGTTTTTGCTTTGTATTCCATTTTGACGCCGCGGGCGAGCAGCGCATCGACCAGCGCATTGAAATCCGGCTGTGAGAACGCTTCCGCGACCGATTCCGCCATGATCTCCCCGAAGCCGTCAATCGCAGCAATATCCTCCGATTTTGCATGACGGATCGCATCGAGTGAACCAAGACTGTCACAGAGCAGCGTTGCAGCATTTTGTCCGATATTGCGGATGCCGAGCGCCGCAATGACGCGGTCAAGCGGCTGCGATTTGGAATTTTCGATCGCTGTCAGCAGATTTTCCGCGGATTTTTCCTTGAAGCCCTCCAGCGTCATGATCTGCTCCTTTGTCAGCGTATAGAGATCGGCCGGTGTCTGGATCAGCTTTTCATCGAGCAGCTGCTGGACGATAGCCGGACCGAGACCGTCGATGTTCATTGCGCTTTTTGAAGCAAAATGGACGATTGCACGGAAGATCTGCGCGGGACATGCCGGATTGAAGCAGCGCATGGCAGCGGCATCGCCGTCCGCTTCGACTGCGCCGCCGCAGACCGGACAGCGTGACGGAATCTGGTAGGGGACTGCATCAGGCTCATGCGATTCGGATGCAAGAACCTCCGGAATGATATCGCCGGCCTTGCGCACGCGGATCATATCCCCGACGCGGATGTCTTTTTCTGTAATAAATTGCTGATTGTGCAGGACAGCACGCGAAACGCTCGTACCTGCGAGAGAAATCGGATCAAATACCGCAACCGGCGTCAGAACGCCTGTCCGTCCAACCTGGATTTCAATCGAGCGCAATTTTGTCACTTTTTCTTCGGGCGGGAATTTGTAAGCGACCGCCCATTTCGGATATTTTGCAGTTGCGCCGAGCTGTTCGCGCTCCGAGAGGCTGTCCACTTTGACGACAACGCCGTCAATGTCATAGGGCAGCTCACCGCGCATAGCGCCGATCCGCTCAATCTCTGTACGGATTTTTTCAGCATCTGCTGAACATTTCGCATATGGGATCACCGGGAATCCGAGCGCCTTCAGCCGGTCGATCGACTGGGAATGCGCCGTAATTTCCTCGCCCTCGATGCGCTGAAGATTGAACACGAAAATATCGAGCCGACGCGATGCGGTGACCTTGGAATCCTTCTGGCGGAGCGAACCGGCGGCTGCATTGCGCGGATTCTTGAACAGTTCCTCGCCGGCGGCTTCCTGCTGCGCCGAGAGCCGCTCAAACGATGCGCGCGGCATATAGACCTCGCCGCGGACTTCAAGCAGCTGCGGAGCGCCTTTGAGCTTCAGCGGAATGCTGCGGATCGTCTTGAGATTCGCGGTCACATTCTCACCGACGAAACCGTCGCCGCGTGTCGATCCGAGCGTAAATACGCCGTTTTCGTATTCCAGCGAAACCGATAGCCCGTCGATTTTCGGCTCGACGGTAAACTGCGGATCATCCACCGTTTCCTTGATGCGCGCAACAAATGCCGCGACCTGCTCAAATGAAAAAACATCCTGCAGGCTCGCCATCTGCACCGTATGGCTGACCTTTTCAAATTTGCCGGACGCGACACCCTGCACGCGCTGCGTCGGGGAATCCGGTTCGAGATACTGCGGGAATGCTGCCTCCAAATCGCGCAGCTCCTGCATTTTCATGTCATATTCATAGTCCTCTGCACTCGGCGCATCGAGATCATAATATTCGTGTGCCATACGCAGAAGATCATCTGTTAAATCTTTTATGCGTTTTTTTGCTTCTTCCTGTGTCATGCGGATGCCTCCGTTCATTCATCTAATGGAATCAGATCCTCATTCCGGATCGACTGCAAAGCATAGGTTGTCCCGTCGGGGTATGAAAATTCAACCTCACATGCAACATCATCATAGATTTCAAGTACCGTCCCGATATCACCGGCATGGATTCCGTCGGACAGATAGCGGTCATTTTTCATTTTTACAAGCTGATACATCTTCATAGCAAGAAACTCCTACCGAAGCTTCCGCCGCATCTCATCAAAGCAGAGGAAATCACCGTTCTCTGTTTCAATTACATGCCAGCTGACCGCTTCATATCCGCGCTTGAGATAGATCGCTTTTGCAGAAAATGATACATCCAGCACGGCGAATTCGTAGTTTCTTGCGATTTCCTGTTCCGCGAAATCAAGCAGCGCACGGCCGAAGCCGTTTCCCTGAAATTGCGGCAGAACGAACAGTCTCCCGATCTCATTGTCATGGATTGTGACGGTTCCGGCTGCTTCACCGGAATCCGAAATGCACATAAATACGCGGCCTTTCCGGATATCCTGTTCGATTGCCGCATCATTGTGATGCGCAAGGAAAAACGCCACCGCACCCTCCGGATAATAGTGCGGATAGACTGTCCGGATCGTATCCTGTGTGATCTGACGGACAGTTTTAAAATCTGCATCCGCTGCAAGAATGATTTTCATATACACCTCAAAATATACGTAACCGCGTGAGTTTCGATTGCTCACGCGGCTACGGCTTTTCTGTTACTGTGCCGGCGGCTGATACGCGGAAAAGCCCTCATACCGGAGTGATTCCGGCGCTTGCTGCGCGGCAAAGCCGTCCGCGGTCGGGGTGAATTCTTCCGTTGGGAAGCTCAGACGGCTGAAGACCTCGCAGGGCGAATCGGTATCGCCGGAGCAGGTTTTCGTCGGTACCTGATAGGGGTAGGCGGCGACGGTCATCGTGACGGGACGCGTCAGCTCGACCACGGAGAAGACACCGAGCGTCAGTACAACAATTCTGCGCGGTGCGGGCGGCTGCGGATTCTCCGGCGCATTGATCGGCGGCATCGGCGGAAGCACGCAGATACGTGTTTCCAATGCGATCGGATCGACGCACTGGCAGCTTGCTGTCGGCAGATTGACAACGTCACAGCAGCGGTTCGTATCGCCGACGCGGGCGCCGTTGCTGAAAAATGTTTTGGTGCTGGATTCGCTGCCGTAGAGAATCACGCTTTTGGAAGCGCTCGCCATGCCGCGCATGACCGCAGGCGCTTCGCAGTTGCGGGCGTAGCAGAGCAGCTCGACCCCGAATGTGTAGTTGATGTCCACGGTGTAATAGCCGCGGTTGAACGGGATCGGCTCAACGCTCATGCAGATATCGTCGATCGAAACGCAGCGCGTCTTGACGGATGTATACTGCGGCGGAAGTTCTGCGCCGTTTTCCAGCATTACCTGCAAATTCGTGATGCAGTCCTTATCGCTGCAGCTGTCGAATACGCGGTCGAGCCGGACCGGTACTGCGCTGATGCTTTCGGCATTCGGCAATTCGTTCATATGGTTTCCTCCCGGTTACAGATTGGAATTCCGAATGCGTTTCATCGGAATCCTTACTGCAATATATTCGTGCCGGAGAGAAAACGTGACTGTTTTTGCTCAGGTATTCTTATCGACCTGGTGGAACTGCTTGAGATTGCCGATTTTTTCATTGCGCTCTTCGAGGACCTTTTCGACATCGTCCCAGTCGAGACCCTGATTGGCCGCGAGCACCATGACATGATAGAGCAGGTCATTGATCTCGTTTTTCAGCTCATCGTTATCGCCGTTTTTCGCGGCAATGACGGTTTCGGTTGCTTCCTCGCCGACCTTTTTGCAGATCTTGTCAACGCCCTTGTCAAAGAGGTAAGCGGTATAGGAATTCTCCTGTGCCTGACCTGCCTCAAAAGCGGCCTTGCGCGCCTTGATGACCTCAAAAATTTCCTTGTATACGTTCATTTTTCGTTCTCCTCATTGTTGCAGATTTCCTTGAAAAAGCAGCTGTATGCGCCTGTATGGCAGGCAACGCCGGTCTGTCTGACATTGACAAGCAGCGTATCATCGTCACAATCGGCGAAGATTGAAACGACCTTTTGCAGATGGCCGGATGTTGCGCCCTTGTTCCAGTATTCCTGACGAGAGCGGCTCCAGAACCATGTGTATCCGGTTTCCAGCGTGCGCTTTAAGCTCTCCTTATTCATATAAGCGAGCATCAGCACGGTTTTCGTATCGACCTCATAGCAGATCGCGGGGATCAGCTCGCCCTTCTGAAAGAAGCGGTCGAGATCATTCAGATCGACTTTGATCATTTGCAGCATTCCTTTCATTGGAAGTATTCATCTTATTATAGCACAGACTCCCCAAAAAAGCAATAGAATATAAAATGAGAATTAGAAATGAGAAATTAGAAATGAGAAATTATAGTGTCCGCTGCGCGGACAAATTTCAAAGAAAAAGCGGATCCGGAATATCATTCGTGCATCGTGCTGCTTCGCCGCTTTTCACTTTTTTGAATGAGATACATTCACTCCTCACTCCTCGTTCCTAACTCCTCGCTATTCTTTTCTCCCTTTTTAAAAACATCGCGAAGCGATACCGCAACTCCTCACT
>CAMNFV010000140.1 GCA_946537515.1 uncultured Ruminococcus sp.
CAGCAGGGTCAATGGCCCGGCCAGGGCAACTGGCAGTGGCCAGGCCAGGGACAGCTGCAGGATCCGAACCAGCAGGGGCAGTGGCCCGGCCAGGGACAGCAGCAGGATCCCGGCCAGCAGGGTCAATGGCCCGGTCAGGGTCAGCAGCAGGGTCAGACAACAGATCCCGCACAGGCCTTTGAGAAGGAAGTAACCACAATCCAGAATTTCTGGCAGAGCCGTGCAGAGAGCGCCCGTCAGCACGCAAAGAGCGCGCTCGGCAACCAGATCTCTGCTGAGAATATGACGGTCTCCGTCAAGAGCGCAGGCTCCAAGGGCGATATCAAGTTCAATACGCTGACACTCAATAAGGATTGGTCCGGCACCTATCCGCAGAATACCGTGCTCAAGCTCAAGGCAAAGCCCGCAGACGGTTATCATTTCGTTCGCTGGAATGTGACCGGTGCGGAGTTCACCAACAGCACAACGGATTCTTCTTCGACCGCATATCTGTCTGCAAGCGGCGCAAATGTAAGTGTCGAGGCTGTTTATGAGGTCGGCGCAGATCCTGCTGATCCGCCGCAGACGACCGAGACAACCCAGAAAACCCAGACAACCCAGACAACCACAACCGGCAGCGGTAAGCTCGGCGATGTCAATGAAGACAAGAGCATTGACGTTGCGGATGCAGTTCTGCTCGCACGCTTTGTCGCAGAAGACAGCGAGGCAAATGTTTCTTCGCAGGGCAAGCAGAATGCCGATGTCAACCGGAACGGCAATCCGGATAGTGAGGATGTTGTCACGATCCTGAAGTATATTGCAAAACTGATTCAATCTTTCTGAGCATGATAAAAACCACCTTTCCATTCTAAGGAACAGGGCCTCCGCGGGAACGGGGGCTCTGTCCCTTTTCGGGCAAAAAAGAACGCGAAGCAGCTTTTTCTGACTGCTTCGCGTTTTCGTTTTGAATGGATCAGACGCCGTACTGCTCGCGGTACTGAAGCATCTGCGGGAGAAATGTCTTGCCGTCCACGACGTCATTTTCGATTGCTGCGATGATATCGCTGACGGTAACGATCGAATAGACATCAATGCCGAATTCCGCCTTGACCTCCTGCACAGCGGATTTCTCGCTCTGAAGGCCCTTTTCCTGACGGTCAACGGTGATGATCATGCCGGTGATATCGACATCCGCAACCGACTTCAGCTTCGGATACACTTCACGGAGCGCCTTGCCGGACGTCATGACATCCTCGATCAGGACGACCTTGGTGCCGTCCTCAAGCTTCGAGCCGACGATCATGCCGCCCTCGCCGTGGTCCTTGACTTCCTTGCGGTCATAGGCATAGCCGACCTCAACGCCGTGCTCTTTCCAGAGTGCGATCGCCGCAGCGGCTGCAAGCGGAATGCCCTTGTAGGCCGGTCCGAAGAGCACATCGGCTTTCAGGCCGTGCTCCTGCATACAAGCAGCGTAATATTCGCCGAGTCTGCAAAGCTGCTTACCGGTCTTGTAGTTTCCGGTATTGACGAAATACGGCGCTTTTCTGCCGGATTTCAGCGTGAAGTCGCCGAATGTCAGTACGCCGCATTCGGTCATGAATTTGATAAATTCCTCTTTGTAGGTCATGGGGGGATCATCCTTTCTGCTGACGGAAAACTGCTCAACGGAAGAAATCATCTGCGGAGAATTCCGGCAGGGAAACGCCGCATCCGGGGCAATATTTCACGCCTTTAAAATATTTTGTACCGCAGTAGAGACAGGTTTCTTCTGCGGGTGCTTGCTGCTGGGGCTGCTGAATCTGCTGCATCGGATCGCTCAGATTCAGGAAGGAATTCTGCTGCGGGGATACAGCCGGTGCATCTGCGGGCTGCATGGAAGTATCCTGATAAACAGGCTGCGGGGCAATAATCTGCTGAATAGTCTGCGGGGGCGCAGGCTGCGGAATGGGCTGTGCGGCAGGCTGCTGCGGAATCTCCAGCTCCGGCATGACTGCCTGCTGCATGGCAGACTGCTGCATCGGAGTCGGCTGTTGTGCCCCGAAGGACTGCGGTGCCCCGAAGGATTGCGGTGCCCCGAAGGACTGCGGTGCCCCGAAGGACTGCGGTGCCCCGAAGGACTGCGGTGTCCCGAAGGATTGCGGTGTCCCGAAGGATTGCGGTGTCCCGAAGGATTGCGGTGTCCCGAAGGGTTGCTGTGTCCCGAAGGGTTGCTGTGTCCCGAAGGACTGCTGTGTCCCGAAGGACTGCTGTGTCCCGAAGGATTGCTGCGGGGTATACCGCTCCGGTGTTACGGTCGGGTCATCCGGATCCGGCTCTGCCTTCCGGTATTTCAGCTCATTCAATCCAAGCATGAAGAATGCATGGAACGAGAGAAATGCAAGAATAAACAGACCGGGGCCGATCTGACTGAGCGGCGGAAGCAGGCTGGGCTTCTTCGCGAGTGATGTCGCATAATCAAAGGATTTCGCGAGATTGCCCGCGACATTGGAATCATCCGCTTCAAGCCGCCGCTGGAAATCCATGTTGAATTGTCCGGTGACATATGATGTCAGCACCTCATCGGTATCATCGCCCTGCATTCCTTCCCAGTACCAGTCGTTGAATGCCTGGTCAGGCGTTTCGGGCTCTGAGTACACAATCAGCCAGTGCATCTCATCGTTGAATTCAGCAAGATAGCGGTCGTAGGCATAATCCTCAAGACTGCTGTAATTGCTCTTCCAATTTTCATTGTTGACGGTAATGACAGCCGGAGTGATGTGCGTTTTGTCATAGAAGGCTTCGAGTGCCGCTTCCAGTCCGCTGTCATCCTTGAGCACATGCGCTTCATCCTTCACGATAATGCGTGTATCATATTTTTGAAAACGCTTCTGGATCGGTGAAATCAGCATTCCGCCGAGCGGAAGCAGGAACGGCAGATAGAAGAAGCCGAGCAGCAGGCGCGCAGGATGAAAGAGCTTACCGTCCTTGCTGTTTGAATAGACATAGTGATATCTGCCGTGGCGATAATAGCGATAGCGTCTTGCGCCGGGGAACGGGGATGAGCTGTATCTCGGACCGGATGAACCGCCGCGTCCGCCGTGTGAAGAAGAACTGTGATGACCGCCGCCGTGGCTTCCGCCGCCGTGGCTGCCTCCTCCGGATGAATGTGGCATAATAAGTACCTCCTTTTTATGTCAATGTTGATTTGTGAAACGATATTGCGGATGAAAACGCACTCGGTAAAACGAAATCAAAACAGGGGCAGAATGTTGTCAAATGCTGTGTAATGAGCGGACGCATGATCATTCTATGATGTCATCCGGTGACGGGAGCGGCAGGGCTGCACCGCACTTCGGACAGCTTCTGACGCCTTTGTAATATTCGGCACCGCAGTACATGCAGGTATCTTTTTTGTAGACACGAAGCTCCTCATACGCTTCGGGCGCATCATGTTCAATGACGCCCGGCGAATCTGGATCGAGCTCTGCCTTGCGGTATTTCAACTCATGGAGTCCCGTACAGAAATATGTCAGAACCAGGAAAAACAGGAACGGCAGAATCATAGTACAGGAAAGCTCCGGCACCATTGTATTTTCCGGCAGATCGGCGTACTCAGCGGTCAGGTCAATGGCGGCTGCCAGATCCTCCGCAGCCAGGTGATCGGCCTCCGACAGCCGGTGATGAAAGTCCATATTGAAGCAGCCGGCAGCATTCCGCGTCAGGATCCGATCGGTATGGTCGCCCTGAATGCTGGACCAGTACCAGTCATTGAAGGGATCATTCTTCTTTTCAGAGGGTGTTTTCGGCTCCGAATAGACGATCAGCCAATGCAGCTCGTCATCAAATTCGGCCGGATATCTGTCGAGCGCATATTGATCGAATACATCATACTGCCCGTACCAGTCCTCGTTGTTGACCGTGACAACGGCCGGAACGATCTTGGTTTTCTCGTAGAATTCGGACATAGATTTGCGCAGGGCGCTGTCATTTTGCAGCACATGCGCCTCATCCTTGATGATGATATCCGTATTGCGCTGATGAAACAGCCGGTATTGCTGTACAATCGGGAGCACAATCCCTGCGCCGCACACCAGGAGCATCGGCAGGAAGCAGAGTCCGCAGAAGATACGCTGCGCGAGGGGCATTTTTTCCTCTCTTGCCGTATAGAAATAGTGCCAGTGTCCGTGCCGGAAATAGCGGTATTTTCTTGCGCCTTTATAGGGCGTTTTGCTGATGGGCGCACCGCCTCCGCCGGCATGACCGCCGTGTCCGAAGCTGCCGCGTGAACCGCCGTGAAAGCTGCCGCCGTGGAAGCCTCCGCCGCGGAAACCGCCGCCTGAAATATGTGCCATATGATGTCCTCCTCAGATGATGTCAGATGATGTCAGTTCATGTTTGAATCGGGAATGGCTTCCGGCAGACAAATCCGGAACGCCGTCGGGAGCGCAGTTTCAGCAGCAAGCTGTTCGGGCGTGACCCAGGTAAAGCGCTCCGGCATGTGCGTGACGAGCAGATGTACCGCCGTCATATGCCATTCAATATGTGTAAAAATGTGGGTACAGTTTCGCATGGAGATCAGCTCGGCTGCACCGGTATGCCAGTCTGCAATGTCGTCGATTGCCTGCTGTGCCTTACGTTTGCCGTCGAGATGCGGAAGCTCCCAGAGCCCGGCGAGCAGGCCGGTATCGGGACGCTTCTGCACCGCGATTTTTTCGCCGCATTGCAGGATGTATACAGTATAATCTTCGTGTTTGCGTGATTTTTTCTCTTTGCGGACAGGATACTGACTGACCGTATCACAGCGCCGCGCTTTACAGAGTTCACGTACCGGACAGCATTCGCAATGGGGCGCGCCGTTCGGGACGCAGACTGTCGCGCCGAGCTCCATGAGTGCCTGTGTGAGTGTGCCGCGTGTGCCGACAGGCGTATCTGCATAGATATCGCGCAGCTGCTGCCGGATATCGCGCTTCACAGCCGGTTCATCGGTACACCGCGCATCCGCAAACAGTCTCGTATAGACGCGCAGGACATTGCCGTCTATGGCAGGCTCCGGCAGATCAAAGCAAATCGAGGAGATCGCACCGGCGGTGTAATCCCCGATGCCTGCAAGCGCACGGATTTCCTCGTAGGTATGCGGAAATTCGCCGCCATGCTTTGTCATGACCTGCTGCGCAGCCTTTTGCAGATTCCGCGCCCTGCTGTAATAGCCGAGCCCCTCCCAGAGCTTCATCAGCGTATCGTGTTCGCATGTGCTGAGTGCCTGAATATCGGGAAGTGCTGCGAGAAAACGCGCATAATATGGCTTGACCGCCTCCACTCTGGTCTGCTGCAGCATAATTTCCGAAAGCCAGACATGATAGGGGATGCGGTCGCGGCGCCACGGCAGATCCCGCTGATTCTCTGCAAACCATTGCAGCATCAGCGGAACCGCGCAGCGGAGTTGTTCATTTGGGTTTGCCTTTGTGTTCATTTGATTCAGAACCATTGACTGAATTTTGTGATCTGAAAATCCTGCCCGAGCTCTGCGGAGATTTTCTCATAGAGCGCTTCTGCACGCTTATTGAAAGCCGCTCTGTGCTCCGGCGGGACGGTCGGTTTTGCATAGGGATTCTGGGGATCGCGATACTGCTCATAATCGCGGTACAGCGTCCGGATTGCCGCTCTTGTTTCCGGAGAAAGCGGCAGCGATTCCGGCTGGATCCGGTAGCCGATGCGCTCCTCTGCGGCGCAGTTGAGCGCGCAGAATTCGCCCTTATCCGGATAAAAGTTGAGCAGATAGAGCGGCGTATGCAGCTCACCGCGTGTGTGGCGGTATTCATCGACTGCTGCCCGGATCAGTGCCCGCGGACTCATGCCTTTGGATTCAGCGTATGCTTTGAGGTCGCGGATTCCCTCCGGCGTGAATTGCAGCTCAAGCGTTTCGTATTCTGCTTTGTCTTTTTCACGGAGCGCTTCAGCATCTTCGATCTGTCCGCATATGTCCATGACAAATTCTTCGAGCGTGTCCTCATCGAACCAGCCGCTTTTCCTGTCAATCTCATACAGCTTTTGAAAGCCGTGCTGTGCGATCAGAAAGTGCCAGCCTTCCGCGGTGATGTATGCCTTTAGGATCTGGCAAAAGTCGAAAAGAATTTCCACCTTTTTCGGATCCTTCAGTTCCTCCGCGGAATATTCCCGGTAGCTGCCGCCCGGTGACCGCGGATCATAGCGAAATGCAAGCTCACGCATAATCAGATATTATACAGAATCTCGGAGTATGCCGGGAACGGCCACTTATCCTGCGGGATCAGGACTTCGAGCGCATCGGCAGTTGTGCGCAGACGCTCCATTGCCGGAACGACCTTGTAGCGGTAGGTCTCGGCGGTTGCCTGAACGCCGTCCGCTCTGACTGCGAGCTGGATGACCTCGCGCAGATCCTCGATCGCATCGTAGAGACCTGCCGTCAGGTCGCTGATCTGAGATGCAAGTGCATCTTCGACCGCAGCGCTGATCCGCAGCATCGGGGAGATATGCTCCTTGGCCGCGATTGCCTCGCAGAGTTCCTTTGTATAGGAAATGCAGACCGGCAGAATCTTCTTGCGTGCGATATCGAGCATGGTCTTTGCCTCGATGCCGACGGTCTTGCTGTAATTATCGAGCAGAATTTCCTTACGGGAGGTGATCTCCGCCTTATTGAGGACGTTCATCTCCTCGAAGATCTTGACGAATTCCGGACGGTCATACTGCATCAGCGCCTCGACGGTCGAGGGATAATTCGGCAGACCGCGGCGCTTGCATTCCGCGAACCATTCGTCGCCGTAGCCGTTGCCGTTGAAGATGATATCCTTATTTTCGCGGATTGAGCGCACGAGCAGATCGTGGAGGGCTGTCTGGAAATCGTCAGCCTTTTCGAGCTCATCGCAGAATTCGGTGATCTCATGTGCAAAGATCGTGTTCATAACGAAGTTGAAGCAGGAGATCGAATCCGCCGCACCGAGCATACGGAATTCAAACTTGTTTCCGGTGAAAGCCATCGGGGAAGTACGGTTACGGTCGGTAGTATCCTTGCGGAACTGCGGCATCGCGTCAACGCCGAGATTGAAGCGCTCCTTGCCGTTGTCGTCGAGTGCCTTGCCCTGTTCGATCGCATCGAGGACGCGCTGGAGATCATCACCGATGAATACGGAGATGACGGTCGGAGGCGCCTCATTGCCGCCGAGACGGCAGTCATTTCCTGCGGATGCGGAGGAAAGACGGATCAGCGGTGCATATTCGCGCACGCCCTTGAGGAATGCGCAGAGCACGAGCAGGAACTGCATATTATCCTGCGGCGTATCGCCCGGATCGAGCAGATTCTGGCCGTCGTCGGTCGAGAGCGACCAGTTATTATGCTTACCGGAGCCGCTGATGCCTGCGAACGGCTTTTCGTGCAGCAGGCAGACGAGACCGTGCTTGAGTGCGATTTTCTTCATCAGCTCCATGGTGAGCTGGTTGTGATCCGCCGCGATATTGGAGGTTGTATAGACCGGAGCAAGCTCATGCTGTGCCGGAGCGACCTCGTTATGCTCGGTCTTTGCATAGATACCGAGTTTCCAGAGTTCTTCATCGAGCTCGCGCATGAAATCGGAGACACGCTGCGTGAGGTTGCCGAAGTAATGGTCATCCATTTCCTCGCCCTTGGGGGGCTTTGCGCCGAAGAGTGTTCTGCCGGTGAGGATGAGGTCTTCTCGGGCATCATAGCTTGCCTTGTCGATGAGGAAATATTCCTGCTCCGGGCCGACATTGGTCATAACGCGCTGAACCTTGTCATTGCCGAAGAGACGGAGCATCCGGACGCTTGCGCGGCTGACGGCTTCCATCGAGCGGAGCAGCGGGGTCTTTTTATCGAGCACCTCGCCGGTATAGGAGACAAAGCCGGTCGGGATGCAGAGAGTACGGTCCTTGATGAAGGCATCGGAGGTCGGATCCCAAGCCGTATAGCCGCGGGCCTCAAAGGTTGCGCGCAGGCCGCCGGACGGGAACGAGGAAGCATCTGATTCGCCCTTGATCAGCTCCTTGCCGGAGAAATCGAGGATGACACCGCCGGAAACAGGCGTGAGGAACGCATCGTGTTTCTCCGCGGTAACGCCGGTCATCGGCTGGAACCAGTGCGTGAAATGTGTGCAGCCGTTTGCAACCGCCCATTCTCTCATGGCGTTCGCAACAGAATCGGCGGCATCCTTCGGCAGCGGCGTACCCATTTTGCGCGTACACATAACTGCTTCAAAGACCTTTTTCGGCAGGCAGTTGCGCATGACGGTTTCGTTGAATACGTTGCAGCCGAAATAGGTATCCGGTGAGGGTGTATTCTGGGTGTTCAGCATAATTACTGTGATACAATCCGCTTCTTGCGGACTGTACCCCTCCTTTCATCTCAATCCGGAGAAAGGGCTCCGGTTCCTTACCGTACTATTATAGCA
>CAMNFV010000141.1 GCA_946537515.1 uncultured Ruminococcus sp.
GCCGATGCGCAATGGTTTGCCGTCAGCTTCAACTGCGAAGCGGATGACACCTATCATCTGACGCTCAGTTATGCGGATATCCGGCTGGAGGCCGTGCTGAAAGCGGAATCCACCCGGTTCGGCAGAACGACATTCCGGATTCTGGAGAGCGGCGGGCTTGCGTTTGACCATGCTGCGATCATTGCAGCGGCGCTGACCGCGCTCCGTGAAGAAGCGAAAAATTATGATGCGATCTTTGATTTCCTGCCGGAGACCTTTACGCTCTCCGCGCTGCAAAGAGTACAGGAAACAATCATGAATGTCTCCGTGCTGCCTGCGAATTTCCGGCGCATGGTCAGCGGATATGTTGAGGAGACAGAGGAATACGTCCGCGGCGAGGGGCACCGCCCCGCAAAGCTCTACCGCAGAAAACGCGGCTGACCCCGCAGACGATTCCCGATCAGGACAACCGGAGCAGACAAACGGAGGGATCAATCATGGCGAAGAAGAACCAGAAGCAACCAAAAGCGTACAAGCAGAGAAAGCAGCCTTCGGGCTGGGTGCATGTTGTATCCGGCATATCCGGCTGCAAGGAGGACAATGTGATGCTGTTCGGCGTCAATATCTTTGCGGTCCCGTGGAAATCGACCGGACAGCGGGTGACTGTTTACGATCCGCTGCGCGGCCATCCGTATGATTTCCCGGTTTATACTGTTGAAGTGAACGGCCGGATTCATCAGATCGCATACGGCGAATACGCCATGAACATCGGCGGACTCTACTGCAAACAAGGATGAAATAAAAGGAGGTCCCGAACATGATGAATTGCAGAGAAGTATTTGAGACAGGCTTGCTCTATCACCACTATGCAAACACGGCCTATCCGCTGACGCCGCATTCCTTTATGCAGTACCGCATCAATGACCGCGATGAAATCTATGATTTTGTTGTCAGCGAATGGAAGAAGGCGGATGCGCTTTCGCTGTATATTCATGTGCCCTTCTGCAAGCAGCGCTGCAAGTTCTGCGAATATGTTGTTCTGGAGCATACCGATGAGGAGATCGAGGATGAATACGTTGAGCTGCTGCTGAAGGAAATGCAGATGTATGCGGAAATCCTCAAGGGCAAGAAGATCGTCGGCTATGATCTCGGCGGCGGCACCCCGACAAAGCTTTCCGTGCGGAATCTGGCGCGCATTACCGAGGCCGTCAACAGCCTCTTTCAGATCGAGCCGGGGACGGTCTTCAGCGTGGAGACAACACCGGTGATCGCGGCCAATGAGCCCGAAAAAATCAAAGCGCTCTATGATCTCGGCTACCGCAGAATCAGCATGGGCGTGCAGACAGTCTCCGAGAAGCTGCTGAATGCACTCGGCAGAGAGGGCTCTGCATCGGTCTATGAGAAGGCCGTTGAGAATATCCGGAAGGCGGGCTTTGAGAGCTTTAATATCGACCTGATGTACGGCTTCCTCTATCAGACGGATAGCGATTTTACCAATACGCTGCGCTATGCGGTCGGACTGAAGCCGGAGCACATCACGCTCTACCGCAACCGCTATAAGGGAACGAAAATTGAGAGCGAGGCAGGCGGCGTTTCGATCTATAAAGCGGTCTATCAGTATCGCCTTGCCTATACCGTCCTGACCGACAGCGGCTATCAGGCCAATATCGGCAAAAATACCTTCAGCAGAATTCCGGCGGATTACGGCACGAGCGATTACCTGACCAAGCGCGTCATCTACGGTACCCCGTATGTCGGCATGGGACTCGGCGCACAGTCCTTCGGTATGGATTATCTCGCCTATAATCTCGGCGCGGCTGAAAAGCGCATGGAACGCTACAAAAAAGCCATTCAGGAGGGCAGACTCCCGATTCAGGATATCTACCGCCTGCCGCAGGAGGAAAGCATTGCAAAAATGGTCTCGGTCTCGTTCTATTTTGCATTTGTCGATCTGGAAGCATTCAAGGCGCGTTTCGGGCTTGATTTCTGCGAATATTTCCGCGATGAGGTCAGATTTGTCCTGGATAATAAGCTCATGGAGCTGCGGGACGGCCGGCTTTACCTGACACCGCGCGGCGCGGACAATATCAACGGCGTCATTCCGCTGTTCTATTCGGCGCGCTCGAAGGAGGAACTCAAGACCGCATTTGCAGCGAAATCGCTCGGCGAAGAAAATGATGAGCGGCTGTTCCTCGATGCCTATAATATCGACAATTATTTCCGGCCGTCGCTTGCGGTGGATATTGCCGTATTTGCACAGCCGGATGCACGGCAGATTCTGCTGATCCGCAGAGGCGATCACCCCTATATGAATCACTGGGCGCTGCCGGGCGGCTTCATGAAGAGCGATGAGACCTTAGAGCAGGCGGCCGTCAGGGAACTGCGCGAGGAAACCGGCGTACAGACCGCAGATCTGATGCCGGTCGGCAATTACAGCGATGTCGGGCGCGATCCGCGCGGCAGAGTCGTGAGCGCGGCCTTTACCGCAGCGGTCGATCCGGCCGAGGTGACGGTCCTCAGCGGCGATGATGCGATCGACGCGAAATGGTTTGCGGTCACAGTCGAACAGAATGGCGATGTTGATACGCTGACGCTCCGCAATGCGGCCAAAACGCTGACCGCCGTTCTCAAGCAGAACGGCCGCGGATATGAGATGATCTCGAATGACGGACTTGCATTCGATCATGCAAAAATCATACTTGACGCATACCGGCATTTGGAGTATAATAAAGCGGAGGGCTGAAATATGACAACTGCTGAATATATCGGATATTATCACGGCACGATTCTCGGCTCGGTGAACAATGTATATCTGGTGCATTACGGAGATGCCGAGGCAGTTTACTACGGAATCGGCAGTATGGTGCACAACCGGAAGAACGACGAAGAATATCCGTCGTTTCAGACCGATGATATTACAAACCCATTCTGGAAAGAGCGGCTCGAAACCCTGCAAGCGCATCCGGAACTGATTGCTGAATATGTCAATCCGAAATACTATGATTATCTGATCCCCCTGCCGCTGGACGAATCAAATCTTGCAGTACTGACGGAGCACATCAAACAGAATCACGCAGACTGGAAGTTCCAGACGATCTATCCCGATTTCGTGATCGTCAAACGCACGCAGCAAATTCATAATGACCGCTATGCAGTCGTCACCTATCGGGAGCTCGGTCACTTTGAGGGCGGACCGCCGCTCTGGGATAAAACGATCTCCAAAGAAGAAGCGGAAATTTTCAGCCGCGATCTCAATGCGATGTATGCCTGGTACGAAGCACTTATGGCAGAGGCGGAGGCGCGCCGCCGTGAAGCAGCAGCGTTCCATGAACAGTATAAGCTTGAGCATCCTGAACTCTATTCCAAAAAGCCGCTTTCCAAACGTAAAAAACAAAAGCTGAAAAAACGGCTTGCGCGTCAGAATCCGGACAGCACCGGCTAAGATATCTCAATTTTCAACAGAAAGGACAGTAATCATATGAAACTCGAACCGATCGTCATTTCCCTGCTGGATACCGACCTGTATAAATTCAATATGGATCAGGTCATCTTCCACAAGCATACCGATCTCTGCGGACAGTATTATTTCAAGTGCCGCAATAAGGGCGTTGTCTTTACGCCGGAAATGGTAGCGGAGATCAATGCACAGATCGACCACCTCTGCACACTCCGCTTTACGAAGGAAGAGCTGGATTATCTGCGTTCGATCCGCTTCATCAAAAAGGATTATGTCGAATTCCTGCGGCTGTGGCATCCGATCCGCGATTATGTCACCGCAGCGCTCGATGAAAACGGTGAGCTGCAAATCGTTGTGGACGGCCCGCTCTTCTCCGCAATGCAGTTTGAGATCTATCTGCTGGAAATCGTCAATGAGGTTTATTTCCGGATGCAGTACGATTACGACCGGCTGCGCAAATCCGCAGAGGAGCGCCTCGATGCAAAAATCAAAGCACTCAATGACGGAACCTATACCTTCAAATTTGCAGAATTCGGCTGCCGCAGAAGACTCTCCCGCGAATGGGAAGATGTTGTCGTGCGCCGGTTTGTTCAGGAGACAGATAAATGCGTCGGTACGTCGAATGTCTATCTTGCAATGAAGTACAATGTCACGCCGATCGGTACCTATGCACATGAATTCGTGCAGATGTATCAGGGCATTGACTCGATCCCGCTCGCCTTTACGAATCACCACGCGATGCGCGACTGGTATGACGAATATCAGGGCGACAACGGCACCGCGCTGACCGATACCGTCACGACCGATCTCTTCCTGCTCGATTTCAACCGGTCTATGGTCAACAACTACACCGGCGTCCGCCACGACAGCGGCGATCCCTATGCATGGGGCGAGAAGATGATCGCACACTATAAGAAATACGGCGTTGATCCGAAAACCAAGCTGCTGCTCTTCAGCGACAGCCTCGATTTCGACCGCGCACAGAAGCTCTATGATTATTTCTGCGACAAGACAAAGGTTTCGTTCGGCATCGGTACATTCTGCTCGAACGACACCGAGGAAATGGCGCTGAATATCGTCATCAAGCTGCAATATGTCAATGGCAGACCGGTCGCAAAGCTCTCTGATGATATCGGCAAGGCAATGTGCCGCGATGAGGCCTATCTCGAATACCTCAAGCGCTCCGTTGAATACCGTCTGAACCGCGAATCCTGAGAATCCATAAAAATAAGCCGCTGAAATGTGCATCATTTCAGCGGCTTTTTTCTATGCTTGCCGGCGCCATGCAGCGCAGACCGGATACAAAAATTTCCGCTTGACATTTCAACGGATATCTGCTATAATAGAACTAACGTTCTAGGAAACTAATGTTCTTTATGAGAGGAGTGTGCCGGATGCCGCAGTATATCTGTATTGATCTGAAGAGCTATTATGCTTCTGTTGAATGTGTTGCGCGCGGACTGGATCCGCTGAATACGAATCTGGTCGTCGCGGATGAGAGCCGCACGGAGAAGACGATCTGCCTTGCGGTTTCGCCCGCTCTGAAGGCGATCGGCGTACCGGGGCGGCCGCGGCTGTTTGAGGTTGTGCAGATGGTGGAGCAGGAGAACCTGCGCCGGAAGTACCGCGCCCCGCGGCATACGCTGACAGGCAGCTCCCGCTTTGCCGATGAGCTTGCGAAGCATCCGGAATACGCAGTTGAATATATTGTCGCCATGCCGCAGATGCGGCGGTATATGGAGATCAGCGCGGGCATCTATCAGATCTATCTGCGCTATGTTGCCCCCGAGGATATCCATGTCTATTCGATCGACGAGGTGTTCATCGACGTGACGGCATATCTGGAAACATATCATTGCACGGCGCATACACTTGCCATGCGGATGATCCGCGATGTGCTGAAGCAGACCGGCATCACGGCGACGGCCGGCATCGGGACGAATCTTTATCTTGCAAAGGTCGCAATGGATATCGTGGCAAAAAAAATGCCGCCCGATCCGGACGGTGTGCGCATTGCGGAGCTGGACGAGATGTCTTACCGCGAATTGCTCTGGGATCACCGGCCGCTGACGGATTTCTGGCGGATCGGCAGCGGAACGGCGCGGCGGCTGGAGCGGGAATATATCTATACGATGGGCGATCTGGCGCGGTATTCGGAATGCGGCGAGGACAGACTCTTCCGGATCTTCGGCGTGAATGCCGAGCTGATCATTGACCATGCATGGGGCTGGGAGCCGACCACGCTCGCCGCGATCAAGGCCTACCGGCCGGAGAGCAGCAGCGTCAGTCAGGGGCAGGTGCTCCCGAAGCCCTATCCGGCGGAAAAAGGAAAGCTGATCTGCCGCGAGATGACAGATCAGCTTTCGCTGGAGCTTGTGCGCAAGGGGCTTGCCGCCGATCAGCTTGTGCTGCATATCGGATATGATTACACGGGGATCCCAGCGGATTATGCCGGCGCGCTTGAAATCAATTATTACGGCAAGCCGGTGCCGAAATCCGCGCACGGCTCTGTGAATCTCGGCAGTCATACCGCATCCGGCCGGAAGATGATCGCGGCGATCATGCAGCTTTATGACCGGATCACCGATCCTGCGCTGTATGTCCGGCGGATCAATATTACGGCGAATCATGTGGTCCCCGTGCAGTCGCTCGCAGAGGACGATACGCCGATCCAATACGGATTATTTGACGATGTGGCGGAGCTGGAACGCAGACGGAAGGCGGAACAGCGCCGTCTGGAAAAGGAACGGAATTTGCAGAAGGCGCTTGTCGGCCTGCAAAGCCGTTACGGGAAAAATGCGGTGCTCAAGGGCATGAATTTCAAGGAAGATGCCACGGCGATCGAGCGCAACGGGCAGGTCGGCGGACACCGCGCATGAGGGGACGCTATGGACAATTATGCAGATGTCATTCATCATCCGCGGTACGGGCTGCGGCATCACAGACCGATGCCGGAAATGAGCCGCGCCGCACAGTTTTCCGCATTTGCCGCGCTGAGCGGCTTTGATGAGGAAATTGACGAGACAGCCCGCCTGACGGATTTCCGCGGCGAACAGGCCGAGGATGATCTCGCGGCGCTGGACGATGCCTTCCGGCAGATGCTGGAGCTGGCCCCGGAGCATCCGCTCGTGACGGTGATCTGCTTTGAGCCGGATGCACGAAAGGCAGGCGGCGCATATGTTGCCTGCAAAGGGCATTTCCGGCATTATGAGGCAGATACGAACCGGCTGCTGTTTACCGAGGGATTTGTGATCCCGGTAAAGCAGATCTGCCGGATCATCCTTGAATCTGAATGAGGCGGTTTATTCAGAGGATTCCGGGTGTTCTTCCTGCATAGACTGCATGATCCGCTCATCTTCCAGTCTGCGCTGAACCAGACTTTCATGATCCGGATGTTCTTCGATCCATTTTTCCTGATTGGAACGATTGCTGAATTTTGCATTGAAACCCAGCGGGAAATATTCTGCCGGCATGTACTTCTCATATTTCAGATCCATGCCGTGATTGCAGAAGATGATCTCGCAGTAGGTGATCGTGTTGCTCTCTGCGCCCGGCGTATTGATTGCATATACGTAGCCGCTGTAGGCATCGCAGCAAACAGCAAGCGGTTCGCCGCCCGGGAAACCGGTGACGCCGTAGGAGCCTTCATATTCGTCGATGCCGTATTCCGCAAGCCGCTGCGTTTCGGCTTCATAGTCCGCAGGCGAATAATGTACCGTCAGATAGCTCAGATACTGCGGATCCCACGGATTATAATACACCATTTTGTATTCTTTGATATCCATATTGTCCGTCAGCTTTGCGGGGAAAATGGATTCGTCTATGTCACCGATCTTGAAGCGGTATTCTTCTTTGGCTGTATCAAACATATAATCGGCATAGTGCGCCGGGTCCGTATCGACCTTGACTTTTGCCGTTGCAGAATCCAGCAGCAGCAGCGGGACGCAGACGGCCAGCGCTGCCAATATGCTCAGGTATTTCCGCAGGAACCAGATCACAGCTGCGCCGAGCGCGATGCAAACCGACAGCGTAATGCCGGTTGCCTTGCGGCCGGCTTTGCGCTTCTGTTTTTTCTCATAGGCCGCAAACTGCTGTGCGCTGTCCGTGTTGAATTGGATCTCCGGCGCGGGCGCGGTCATATTCCGGTGAATCTCGGCGCAGGCAGGGCAATTCTGCAAGTGTTCCCCGACAAGCTCTGCGGTATGCGGACTGACCATCTGCTCCGTATAAAGCGGCAGCAGGTCTCTGACAACTTCACAATCCAGCATCCGGATCAGCTCCTTTCATTTTGGTCTGGATCATTTTTTTTGCACGGTGAAACGTCACACATGCCCAATGGTCATTCTTTCCGAAGAGCGAACCGATCTCACGGAAGGAAAGCTCTCCGAAGATTCGCAGCGAAAAGACTTCTTTATATGGCTCCTGCAGCTCGTGCAGTACGCGGTGGATCTGCATTGCGAGGGATTTATCCGCGATCATCTCGGAAAAATCGGCTTCATCCGCGATGAGATTTTCGGGGATCTCATCGCCGGAAAGATGCTTTTGCTTCCGCAGATATGTATAGTACAGATTCCGCGCAATGGAGCACAGCCAGACACGGAGCTCCGATTCGCCGCGGTAATCGCTGATATGCTTCATGGCGGAGAAAAAGGTTTCCTGCGTCAGCTCTTCTGCCAGCGATTCGTTGCCGGTCAGGCCGCGCAGAAACCGGTAAACATCGTCGAAATGGGCACGGTATGCCGCTTCGATCTCTTCCATCCGGCTGCCTCCTTTCTGCATGGATTTTGCGTCGTTCATTTATCAGACGCATGGGGAGCGGAAATATCACAAAAAATTTTTGGGGATATAAAAAACGCCCACGCATCGCTGCATGGACGTTGACAATGCGGAATTTTCCGCGAGTGGACCCGACCCGTGCAGTATCTTATCTGCGAATTCCGAATCTTTCAGAATGAG
>CAMNFV010000142.1 GCA_946537515.1 uncultured Ruminococcus sp.
TACGCCCGGTGCGATTCGAACGCATGACCTTCAGAGTCGGAGTCTGACGCTCTATCCAGCTGAGCTACGGGCGCATTTATATGAGCACATTCCTTATTATACCAGATATCTCAGAAATTTGCAAGCCCTTTTTTTCAAATTCCCGCAGAAATTCATTTTTTTCTGCTGACATCTTCGGAAAGGAGTGAAAATATGAATACCACACCCGAAAAAAGACGCTCGATCTACGTCGTCGTGACGAGAACCGGGACAGGTCCCGCAAGGGCAATCCGTCTGTTTTCCCGTATGCCGTATACTCATGTTTCACTTTCCGGCGACGCTTCACTACATCAACTCTACAGCTTTTGCCGGAATTATACCTATGTTCCGTTTCCGGCATCTTTCAACACAGAACTCATCGGAGAAGGTACATTCGGAAAGTTTTCCAATATCCCTTGTGAAATCTATGAGATCCCGCTGACAGACGATCAGTATTCGCATTTTCAATGCATGATCGACCACTTCATCGCCTGCCGCAAGCTCTATTCCTACAGCCTGATCGGTCTGCTGCGCGTCAAGCTCCAGATCGAAAGCGAACTGCGCTATAAATTTGTATGTTCGCAGTTCGTCGCTTATGTGCTCGAAGAATGCGGCGTAAAGCTCGATAAGGCCTCAAGCCTCTATTCCCCGGATGATCTGCGCTATCTGCCGGATGCGAAGCTGATCTACCGCGGCGAGCTGAACCGCTATTATCACGAGCAGAGCGAGAAGCTCTCCTACATGCCGATGGTCTCCGCCGTCTGATACGCAGCGGAATCCGAAAGAAAATAAAACCGCAGCAGCAGCTTGCAGAGCGAAGGCGGCAGCAGATCCGCTTTGCTGACCGCAGCAGAAAGCTCCGGCTGCTGAATTTGCATCGCCCATTCACCGCCGCCGAGCGTGATCTCCGCAGCGCCGGGTGATGGCCGCTGTGTGATCTGTGCCATAACCGGCGTTCCGCCATAGAGCGTCCGGCGCGTTTGCTGTGCCGCTCTGAGCATCCCGAAGCCGAGTCCCATAACAGAACAATATCCGAAAGCCGCAATCAATGCGGCTTTTTTTATGCGCTTTTTCATATCAATTCTCCCCTGATTCTGCGGCAAGCTGCCGGATCGTTTCGCTGAGCGCCTGCCCGACCAGCTCCCCTGCATACTGCGCCTCTTCCAGCGTATTGCCCTGTGAGCCGACCTCGATCAGCAGGCTGCCCTTTGTCATATCCTGATTGTATTTGCGGTAATCAAACAAAATCGGGCGCGTCAGGCCGCTGAACATGGTCTCTGCGGTCTGCTGAAGGCGGCAGGCAAAATGAAAATTCTCGCGGTAATCAGGCATATTCATCGTTCCGTCATCGCAGCCGGAGATAATCATGATCTGTGCGGACTGCCGCCCGTTGATCTCCGCGACCGGTGCAATGACCGTGCTGCCGTCCGCGATCGCATCCCGGTGAATATCCAGCGCAATGCAGATGCTGGGATATTCTTCCAGCACGGCGCGGATTGTTTCTGCGCTGTTATTATAGCTGCCGGTCCAGACGGGGTAATCGTGCAGCTCCCGCGCATGGACAACGCCGATCCCGGCAGCAGCAAGCTGCTCTGCGATCGCGTCACCGACCATTACCATATTCTTATCCGGCTCGGTCGTCCGGAAGCTGAAGCTTTCATCGTAGTTTCCGGTTTTCGGCGAGACAAAGCTCTCCGTCGTATGCGTATGGTAAATCAGCACCATCGGTGTACCGTCAAGCTTCAGATCAAGCTGCGGCGGAATCTGGCTTTCCGCAAGCAGATCTTCATTATTCCAGAAGGTCGTATTCCGAACCTGTCCGCCGTTCGGCAGCGAGAGAAACAGATCGCCGGACTGCGCCCCGAAATGCCGCTCTGCGATCTCACCGCCGTTCCCGCTCTGTGTCTCCTGATAGAGCCGCGCATACCAAAGCGCCTTTGAGCCTTCGGATTCCCGGTTGATGATCAGGGGACTGACGTCTGCGGGCGCCGCAGGTGCAAGCACAACAGGCTGCGTGACGGTTCCCGTTTCAATAACGGCAGAGGAAGCAGCTGTCGTTTCCGGCGGGTCGGTTGTCTCCGGCGCTGTATCCTGCACCTGCACCGCTGCGGAAACTGCACAGGATGCTGCACCGATCGAGACCGATTCCAGCAGCGGCATCAGATACCGGCCGCCGAGCATGACGCTGCCGGTCGCGCAGAGCAATGCGATTCGTCTGAACTGTGTATTCATATTGGACAGCTCCTTTTTCAGTATGCACATTCTGCTGAATGTTTATGCAGAATCCGGTGGAAATAGACCGCCCGATCTGACCGGCGAAATGCCCGCTTTCAGATACTATTATAATGGGCTGTTTAAAAACCGATTTTCGGCGTCATTTTTCCGTATCGTCATATCTGAAAATCCGCCTGAGAGCGGTTTATCAACAATCTGCGGCGCGCAGTCAACGGATTTGTGTAATTCTCCAATGATTGTGAGTTTTGCTTGAAATTATCTTTTCAATATGCTATAATATATGGTGTATAAGACTGCACGGAATCCCGTCATACTACAGAAAAAAATACATGTGCAGATCTGTCAGATCATATAACAGAAAAGGATGTGAATGGACTCGTGAATTCCTTTGAAGAAGTGTTTGAAGCCGTGAAGGAATACTGCACGAAAGACGGAAAAGTCGGTGATATTGCGAAAAATCTCTGGCTGGATACGCTGAAGCCCGCGCGTCTGGAGGGAACAGACGCTGTTTTTTATTGCTCCTCTGATTTTCAGCGCTCCGTCGTCACGAATAACTATGCCCATTTGCTGCAGGAGGGATTCGAGCGGATTCTCGGATTCCCGGTCAGCCTGCGATTGATCGTTCAGGAAAATGAAGAAGCTGCCGACCCCGCAGAACAGGACCGGCAGACAGGAGAGGCGCTCGAAAAGACCTCGAAGGACGGCGAATATGCCTATACCTTCGATACGTTTATCGTCGGCGGCTCGAATCAGTTTGCCTATGCAGCCTGCACCAGCATTGCCCGCGGTGACGGCAACGGCAACACCTATAACCCGCTCTTTATCTACGGCCCTTCCGGACTCGGCAAGACGCATCTGCTGACCGCGATCTCGCATGAGATGAAAAAGCGCAATCCGGAACTGAAGATTATCTATGTCACGGGCGAAACCTTCGCCAATGAGCTGATCGAAGCGATCGGTAAAAAGGATACATCCAAATTCCATGAGAAATACCGCAGCGCAGATGTTCTGCTCGTGGATGATATCCATTTCATCAGCGGCAAGGACAGTACACAGGAGGAATTCTTCCATACCTTCAATATCCTGCACGCAGCCGGCAAGCAGATCGTTCTGACCTCTGACCGTCCGCCGAAGGATATCAAGATTCTGGAAGACCGCATCCGGACACGCTTTGAATCCGGCCTGATCACCGATATCTCCATGCCGGATTTTGAGACAAGAGTCGCAATTATCCGCCGCAAGGCAGAGCTGCTCGATCTCAACATTCCGGATGATGTTGCGGAATTCATCGCAAACCGCCTGAAAACAAATATCCGTCAGCTCGAAGGCGCTGTCAAGCGGCTCAAGGCCCTCAAGAGCCTCGCAGATTCCGCACCGTCGCTCTCTATGGCACAGAGCGTCATCCGCGATATTCTGACCGATGAGCAGCCGACGCCTGTCACAGTTGAGAATATTATTCAGGAAGTCTCGAATCTCTACGGCGTCACAGCCGATGATATCCGCTCGAAGAAGCGTTCACAGCAGATCTCCAATGCGAGAAAGGTCGCGATCTATCTCGTTCACGATATCACACAGATGACGCTTGCGGCGATCGGTGAGGAATTCGGCAACCGCGATCATTCCACAATCGTCTATGCGGTCAAGTATGTCGAGAAGAATATGAAGAAGGATACCAACCTGCGCGACGCGATCGAGAGCATTACAAAGACCATTCGTGACGGTTCCGGAAAATAATTGCGAAAGGTTTTCCACTTGTTTGTGCAAGTGTCCGAATCGGGCTGAACGGACCGGATTTTTCAAAAATCAACGCGCCGGAAAATTTACAGAATGATTGCAGAGAGCATATGTTTCATTTCTCAGCTTTTCAACATGTGTTGAAAACTTCGTTGAAAAGCGAGGGCGCATTTGCGGCATTTTTTCGTTTTCCTGTGGTCAGATTGTGGAAAACAAGCGAGTATACTCCGAGTATTCACACTTTCAACCGAGTTTTCAACAAAATTTCATCCCGATTCCACTTTTTTCACCGTAACCGGTTTGTCATAATTCGCTTTCCACTTTCCCACATTTTTCCACCCGGACGAAGTGGAAAAAATCTCCGGAAAACGGAGCAGCGGTTTCGGCTTGTACACGCGGATTTCGGTTTCCCGTGTCTGCACTTTGCACTTTTCAACCGACACGACTACTTCTCCTAAATAAATACCTATTATGTTAAGATAAAGTTCGCGGTCTGTTTCCGGTTCCGGGAAAACAAATTGTGGAATCAGCACCGCGATGAAGAAAGGGATTGCTGTATATGAAATATACCTGTCAAAAATCGGATCTCTGCGAAGTACTCCCGAATGTTGCAAAGGCTGCAAGTGCCAAGACACCGATGGAAGCACTCAGCGCAATCTGCCTGCGGGTACAGGGACAGGAGCTGGAGCTGACCGGCTATGATTTAGAGCTCGGTATCCGGACACAGATTCCGGCAGCCGTCGAGGAAGAAGGCGTTGTCCTGACCGACAGCCGCCTGTTCTCGGAGCTTGTCCGGAGAATGCCTGACGGCGTTTTGCAGATCGAAACAGACGATCATCTCAAGATCACGATTACGGGCGGCGGCACATCCTGCCAGCTTCCCGGAATGCGTGCAGACGAATATCCTGACCTGCCCGATATTGAGCAGGAGCAGGGCGCTGTGATCCCGCAGAGCCTGCTGAAAAATATGATTGACCAGACAATCTATGCCGTTTCGCTCGATGAAACAAAGCCGATCTTTACCGGCGAGCTGATTGAAATGGCAGATGATGCGCTGAATATTGTTGCGCTCGATAACTACCGCATGGCGCTGCGCACAGAGCCGCTCCCGGGACAGGAGCCGATGAAGTTTGTTGTTCCGGCAAAGGCACTCAGAGAGATCGAGCATCTGCTCGGAGATGACGAAAAGAACGAAAATCCGTGCAAAATCCGCCTCGATCAGCATCATGCGATGTTTGAGATCGGGCATTATATTGTCTATACCAGACTGCTCGCAGGCGATTTTATCAACTATCGCCGCAGTATTCCGGAGAACGCAAAAACTGAAGTTACGCTCAGCCGCCGCGAGCTGATGGACAGCTTGGAGCGCTGCGGCCTGCTGATTTCTGAGAAAAATAAGACCGCGGTCCGCTTCCAGTTCGAGGAAGACCGCGTGCTCATCAGCTGCCAGAATGTCGTCGGCAGCGTCGATGACCAGCTCCCCTGCGATATGACCGGCGAAAAAATGGTCATCGGCTTCAATAACCGTTATCTGCTCGATGCTGTCCGCGCCGTGCAGAGCGACAGAGTGCGTCTCTTCCTGACCGCTGCCGACCGTGCAGTCAAGATCATGGAAGCAGACGGCGACGGTTCGGTCGCAATCATCATGCCGGTTCAGGTCCGCAGATAAGATTCAGATTCGGGGGAACAGTATGGAAACCATGCATGTCACCATCAAAACGCCGTTTATCAAGCTCGATCAGCTGATGAAGCTTTCCGGACTGACAGATACCGGCGGTCTGGCGAAGGAGATCATTCAGGACGGGGCCGTCAAGGTCAACGGCGAGGTCTGCACCATGCGGGGCAAAAAAATCCGCAACGGCGACAGCATCACCGTCGAGGGCTATGAGGTCATCGTTTCTGCTCCGACAGAAGAAACGTAAATGCGTGTATTATCATTGAAAGCCGAGGGATTCCGCAATCTGGACGGGATCGAACTGCTCCCGCATCCGGAGCGGAATCTGATCTACGGCAACAATGCGCAGGGCAAGACGAATCTGCTGGAAGCGATCTGGACCTGCACGGGCTGCCGCAGCTTCCGCGGCGCAAAGGAGAAGGATTTCCTTCAGCTGAAAGCGCAGGCTATGCATCTGACGCTGCGCTTTGAGAACAGCCGGAGAGTACAGGAAATCCAGATTCATATGGCGCGCGGAGAAGGCAAGCAGAAGAAAATTCTGCTCAATCATGTCCCGCTCAAGGGCGGCGGCGGATTGTTTTCACAGTTTCAATGCGTGATTTTTTCTCCGGATGACCGCGAGCTGATTCGCTCCGGGCCGGAAAAACGACGCAGCTTCATGGATTTATGCGGTTCGCAGATCACGCCGGCAATGCTCGGATGCATCCGGCGGTTCGATCAGCTGACCGCACAGCGCAATGCTGTTCTGAAGCAGATTCAGCTCAGAGCTGCATCAAAGCGTGATCTTGCAGACTGGGATCTGCAGCTTGCCGCGCACGGCAGCCTGCTGACCTGTCTGCGGTATGCATATATCAAAAAGCTTGCCGCAGTCTGCGAGCAGCTTTACGGCACAATTACCGACGGCAAAGAAAAGCTTTCCGTCAAATATCGCTCCAATCTCTTCCGGAATTCGGAGATTCCGGAGAAGCCGACGCAGGAGATGCAGGAGTATTACTTTGCGCAGCTTCAGAAATCTGCGGATGATGATATCCGGCTCGGATTTACTGCAAAGGGCGCCGGCAGAGATGATTTTTCCTGCAGGATCGGCGGGCTCTCCGTCCGCGAATTCGGCTCGCAGGGACAGCAGAAAAGTACCGCGCTGGTGCTGAAGCTCGCACAGGCCGCGGTTTTCTATGAGCAAAAGGATGAAACACCGGTCATTTTGCTTGATGATGTCATGGGTGAGCTCGATGCGCAGCGGCAGCGGCTTGTGTATGATATCGTCGGGGATATGCAGATCTTTCTGACTACACCGCAGCCGGAAGCCGTCGGGCATTTCGGGGAAGGTGCGGTATTCTGCATGGAAAACGGCCGCCTGACGGATACGAAAGTTCCGGAGTAAGGAGATCAGCGATGTATATTCATCTCGGCGAACAGATTTCGATCAACGATACAACGGTGATCGGTGTGTTTGATATCGAAAATACGACGATCGGTCCGGATACGCGCGCGTATCTGAGCCGGCTGGAAAAAGAGGGCAAGGCGGTCAATGTTTCGGCAGAGATGCCGAAAAGCTTTGTTGTCTGCATCGAAAACGGCGAAGAGGTTGCGTATATTTCCTCGATTTCCGTTTCGACGCTGCGCAAACGTGCGCTGACAATGTTCTGATTTTGATGATTTCCCGGGGCGGATTCGCTTCGGTTCTGTAAAAAATAAAAATAATTCCCGGAGGCACGTAATGATGGATAATGAAGAAATGCTGACACAAACGCCTGTGGAAGGCGAATATGACGAAAATCAGATTCAGGTTCTGGAGGGCTTAGAGGCTGTCCGGAAGCGTCCGGGTATGTATATCGGTACGACCGGTTCGGGCGGTCTGCATCATCTGGTTTATGAGATTGTGGATAACTCGATCGACGAGGCGCTCGCGGGATACTGCACCGAGATCAAGGTTGAAATTCTGGAAGGCGATATCATCCGTGTCACCGATAACGGCAGAGGCATCCCGGTCGGTATGCACCCGAAGGAGAAGATCTCTGCGGCGACCGTTGTCTTTACGGTTCTGCACGCAGGCGGTAAATTCGGCGGCGGCGGCTATAAGGTCGCGGGCGGTCTGCACGGCGTCGGCGCTTCGGTTGTCAATGCGCTTTCCGAGTGGCTGGAGCTGACTGTCTGGGACGGCAAGCACAGCTATTTCCAGAGATTTGAGCGCGGCAAGTACAGCAAGGAGCTCGAAATGACCGGCGATACCGATCGGCACGGTACATCCGTCACCTTTAAGCCGGACGGTGAAATCTTTGAAGAAACGACCGTTTTCGATTATGAGGTCTTGCTCAAGCGGATGCGTGAGCAGGCATTCCTGAATGCAGGACTCAAGATTGAAATTGAGGATAAACGGCATCCGGAAGAGGATCGTCACGAGGTTCTCTGCTATGAAGGCGGTATCCGGCAGTTTATCGAGCATATTCACAAGACACGCGGACTCGATCCGCTTTCCGATCAGGTTATTTATTTCAACGGCAAAAAGGACGACAATTCCGTTGAAATCGCAATGCAGTACAATGACAGCTATAACGAAGTCATTATGTCCTTTGCGAACAATGTCCACACGATCGACGGCGGTGTGCATGAGGTCGGCTTCCGCAATG
>CAMNFV010000143.1 GCA_946537515.1 uncultured Ruminococcus sp.
CCCCCGCCTGAACGATATTGAAACAAAAAAGAGGACGCCCTGCTGCGTAGGGCGCCCTTTTTCTGTGATGATTCGGTTATTGTCTGAGAAGCATCCGCTTCAGCAGCGTCAGGTCAATGGCGTTGATCACCTGATTTTGATCGAGATCAGCCTGCTTGGCCTGCTCGCTGTTCAGCTGCTCAATGCCGCCCAGATATTTGCACAGCATGACTGCATCTGCCGCGGACACATTGCCGTCCCGGTTGATATCTCCGCCGGATGCCTGTCCGCCGACTGCCGTGAATGTAATCTTGTCAACGTTGAATCCGCCCTGCTGTGCATGCAGCTTCAGATCGGATTCGCCGGCAGGAAGCTCCAGCGTCACCTTGAACTGCTGCCAGTTCTGCCAGCCGCCTGTCGCCGGAATATCGAGCGTACCGAGCGTATTGCTGCCGCAGGAGAATGCGATCTGTCCGCCGCCGTTTTCGGATGCAGCATCCAGCGTCAGCTCATATTTCATTGCCTGCGGTACAGAGATCGAATAGCTCATCCAGTCTCCTGATTCAATATATCCGACATTTTTTCCGCCCTGTGCGCAGTCCTCCAGCTCCACGCCGCTCATGGAAGCATAGTTTTCAGCTTCCAGCACCGCATTGCCGGAGCCGGGCAGAGAAAGCCGTTCAACGTTCTGCGTCTGCGGAGTGGTCGTAGTCGTCTGCGGTTGAGGATCTGTATTCTGCGGATTCGGGTCTGTTGTCTGCGGTTCCGGGTCTGTTGTCTGGGGTTCGGGATCGGTGCCGCTCTTCGGAACCGTACGCCATACCGCAGTCTCAGCATGTGTATTCAGGATCTTTTTGAGATAGTTGCCGGCTTCTGTCAGCGAGCTGCCGTCTCCGCCGAAAATACTGGATCCCTCTGCCTTGCTGCTGATCGCCCAGTTGCACCAGGAGAGCTTGTTGGAATCCATCCAGGAAAGCCATTGTTCTGTTGATCCGACATTGACGGAACCGTCACCGTCTGCATTGACCGTTCCCCATTCGGATACAAAGATGGCTGCATTTTTGTTGAGTGCCGCATCGCCCTTTCCGCGCAGATCGCCGCCGTGCGTGCCGGCATAAAAATGCAGAACATATGCAACATTGCTGTCATTGATCGGATCATTTGCTGCTGCATCGACATCCTGCGACCATGTCGGGGTACCGACGATGATCAGATTGTCCGAGTACTTGCGGATCTCCGGGATCACCTGCTCGGCATAGCCTTTGACGACAGACCAGGGGACCTGCGTCGGTTCATTGTAAAGCTCAAAGATCACATTGTCATATTTACCGTAATCACGCGCGATCTCGGAGAAAAAGCTTTTTGCTGCATTCGTGTTATTATGGGCGCCGTGCGAATGCCAGTCCACGATCACGTAGATATCCTTTGCGATTGCCGCATCCAGGACGGAGCGCAGCGCGCCGACATCTCCGCCGCTGTAGATCGAGCCCTGATCGTCTACACCGAGTGAGCAGCGCAGGATCTCACACTTGAATTCCTCAACCATACGGTTAACGGTGCCGCTGTTCCAGTACTGCCCCTGCCAGTTGCTCCAGAAAAAGCTCATTCCCTTGACCTGCACCGGTTCCTTGTATGATGAACCGATGATCTTGTTTCCGCTGGCCTGAAGCTGACCGTAATAACTGACCGGTCCGCTCTCTGCCGCTGATACTTCCGAAGGTTCAGATACAAGCAGAACCTGCGGCAGGAGTACAGCTGACATCACAAATGCGCAGACTGCACTAAACGCTTTTTGAATTTTCATAAAGTTTGCCCCTCCAATACTATTTCGATTTATGCATTTTATCATGCACAATCACCATGTCATGCGCATCAGTCCGGCTGTGTTTCTGTTCTCCTGATCCGGCCTGATCCGGAAGCGTTCCTTTCTCTCATCGTGAATTTAAAAGGCATGGGGTTTCTATTTATTATTATAACATTTTTTCTGTAGTTAGACAAGGCAACCGCTATTATTTAACGCAAAACTGTTGCTTCGCATAAATATATTCAACATATATATGAACTACAATGCAATTATCCTTGCAAATGGCGGCTGCTTTCAGTAAGAAACAGTTTTGTATCAATCTGAATGCCCGGCATACAAGTATAAAACTGCCTGCTGATGAAATCAATGAGAAGAAATTATGCAGCACATCTCCCAATACCGGGCGCTGCAATCCATAAAAAGGAACCTCAACCGTACTGCCTGCACGGTTGAGGTTCTGCTTGTTTTAGATAATACCCATATCTGGTGGTAAATTGGTAAGTGCCGGATTCAAAAAATACGAATCTGCGATGCTTTTCAATCCAAAGACTTCATCGTCGGGAAGAGCAGGACGTCGCGGATCGACTGGCTGTTGGTCATCAGCATGACAAGTCTGTCGATGCCGAAGCCGATGCCGCCTGTCGGGGGCATACCGATTTCGAGGGCATTCATGAAGTCCTCGTCGATGTGGTTTGCTTCGTCGTCGCCCTGTGCAATCAGCGCTTCCTGTGCCTCAAAGCGCTTGCGCTGGTCGATTGGATCGTTCAGCTCGGAATATGCGTTGCACATTTCGCGCGCGGTGATGTAGAGCTCGAAGCGCTCGACATAATCGGGCTTATCGGGCTTGCGCTTGGTCAGCGGAGAGATCTCGACCGGGTGATCCATGATAAAGGTCGGCTGTACGAGCTTTTCCTCGACGAATTCATCGAAGAACAGGTTGAGGATATCGCCCTTTTCGTGACGCTTCTCGTAGTGGACGCCCTTTTCGTCTGCGATCTTCTTTGCCGCAGCAGTATCCGGGATCTGGTCGAAGTCTACGCCGGTGTACTCCTTGACCGCGTCGATCATGGTCAGGCGGCGGAACGGCTTGCCGAGGTCGATCATGATATCCTCGCCGTTCTCATCGGTGCCGAACGGGATGCAGGTCGTGCCGCAGACGGTCTGTGCGATATGGCGGAACATGTTTTCCGTCAGATCCATCATGCCGTAGTAGTCGGTATAAGCCTGATAGAGCTCCATGAGCGTGAATTCCGGGTTGTGCTTGGTATCGACGCCCTCATTGCGGAAGACTCTGCCGATCTCATAGACACGCTCAAGGCCGCCGACGATCAGGCGCTTGAGATAGAGCTCAAGCGAAATACGCAGCTTGACATCCTCGTCAAGCGCGTTATAATGTGTTTCAAACGGTCTTGCAGCGGCGCCGCCTGCATTGGAAACGAGCATCGGGGTCTCAACCTCGATGAAGCCCTGTGCATCGAGCCAGCTGCGGATTGCAGCGATGATCTTGCTGCGCTTGATGAAGGTATCGCGCACGTCCTCATTCATAATGAGGTCAGTGTAGCGCTGACGGTATCTGGTATCGCGGTCGGTCAGGCCGTGGAACTTCTCCGGCAGCGGCTTGAGCGACTTGGAGAGCATCGTAACCTTTGTTGCGTGGACGGAGAGCTCGCCGGTTCTGGTGCGGAACAGCTTGCCGGTGATGCCCATGATATCACCGATATCGCCGTACTTGCGGAACTTTGCGAATTCCTCCTCGCCGATGTCGTTCATACGGACATAGACCTGGATTCTGCCGGTCTTATCGCGCAGATCGAGGAAATTTGCCTTGCCCATTTTGCGCCAGCTCATGATGCGGCCTGCAACGGTGACTTCAAACTTCTCATTGATCTGCTCATAGGCAGCCTTCTTTGCTTCCTCATCGAGATCAGCCGGAAGCTCTGCCTCTGCTGCTTCATACATTGCGCGGCATTCTGCGGTGCTTGCGCTGACATCAAACTTGGTAATGACAAACGGATCGTCGCCGTTCTGCTGCATTTCTGCGAGCTTGTCAAGACGCACCTGACGCAGCGCGTCGATATCCTCAGCGGTCTGCTGAACATTCTGCTCGTTGAGATTCTGTTCGCTCATGCTCAGCCCTCCGGATGCTTCTCAAAGACGCCCGTGCTGGAGATCTCGAGAACGGTAAAGGTCATGATGCCGACCGGTGCTTCCACGATAAAGGTATCGCCGACGCGCTTGCCGAGGACAGCCTTGCCGATCGGGGAGTCATCGGAGATCTTGTGCTTATCGTAATCTGCCTCGGAACGGCCGACGATCTGAAGCGTTTCGATCTTCTGCGGCTGACCGTTGAATTCAGCTCTGCTCAGGATGACGCCGCATCCGGTGCTGACGGTATCGGAAGAGAGCGTGGAGATGATCTCTGCATGTTCGAGGGTATATTCGAGCTTCTTGATCTCATCTTCCAGACGCGCCTGCTCGTTACGTGCCTCATCGTACTCCGCGTTTTCGGAAAGGTCACCGTGGCTTCTTGCTTCTGCAAGGGCATCTGCAACCTCGGTACGGCGGGTACCCTTCAGGTAGGAAAGTCTCTGTTGCTCAGCATCATAATGCTGTTGTGACATTTTTTCTCTGTATTCCTGCTCCATAATGGCCTCCTTATGAATCAATATAGAATCCGGAGAGGGAGCAGTGCGGAAATGCGCTGCTCCCTTTCGGTATGGTTTGGTTTACTCAGTAATTTCTTTGTGGAATTCCTGCAGGGACTTGACGCTCAGCGAGCCGCCCTGACTCTTGATTGCAGCGATGCCCTCTGCGGTTGCGGAAGCTGCTGCCATCGTGGTGATATACGGAATGCGGTACTTAATTGCTGCCTTACGGATATAGCTGTCGTCGTGCAGCGAATCAGCGCCTGCCGGGGTATTGATGATCAGATCAATCTTGCCGTTCGTCATCGCATCGGTGATGTTCGGTCTGCCCTCATAGAGCTTCTTGATCTTCTCTGCCGGGATGCCGGCCTCTGCGATCATATCATAGGTTCTGCCGGTTGCGAGAATCTTGAATCCGAGATCGTTGAATTTCTTTGCAATCGGGAGCAGCTCCGGCTTATCCATATCGCAGACGGAAAGCAGGACGGTGCCGCCGGTCGGCAGCTTGGTCTGGGTTGCTTCCTGTGCCTTGAAGTAAGCCTCACCGAAGTTCGGGGAAATACCGAGAACTTCACCGGTGGAGCGCATTTCCGGTCCGAGAACCGGGTCAACTTCCGGGAACATATTGAACGGGAAGACAGCCTCCTTGACGCCGTGATGCGGGATCTTCTTATCATGCAGCGCCGGAACCGGAGACGGCTTGCCGGTCAGATCGGAGGTCATGATCTGCGTTGCGATGCGAACCATATTGATCGCGCAGACCTTGGAAACCAGCGGAACGGTTCTTGATGCACGCGGATTTGCTTCGAGGACATAAACGGTGTCGTCCTCGATCGCATACTGCATGTTCATCAGACCCTCAACGCCCATTTCAACGGCGATGCGCTTGGTGTATTCCTTGATCGTTGCAACATGCTTCTCGCTGAGGTTGAGCGAGGGGAGTACGCACGCAGAGTCGCCGGAGTGGATACCTGCGAGCTCGATGTGCTCCATGACAGCCGGAACGAAGCACTCCTTGCCGTCAGAGATTGCGTCTGCCTCACACTCGGTTGCGTGATGCAGGAATCTGTCGATGAGGATCGGTCTGTCCGGTGTGACGCCGACTGCTGCTGCCATATAGACGCGCATCATTTTGTCATCGTGGACAACTTCCATACCGCGGCCGCCGAGGACGTAGGACGGACGAACCATAACCGGATAACCGATGCGGTTTGCGATCTCAAGTGCATCATCGACGGTGACAGCCATGCCGGATTCCGGCATCGGGATGCCGAGCTTATCCATCATAGCGCGGAAATGATCTCTGTCCTCAGCGAGGTCGATCGTTTCCGGAGAAGTACCGAGGATGCGGACGCCGTTCTTCTTGAGGTCTGCGGCGAGATTCAGCGGAGTCTGACCGCCGAACTGTGCGATGACGCCGACCGGCTTCTCCTTCTCATAGATCTGGAGAACATCTTCCAGCGTCAGCGGCTCGAAGTAGAGTTTATCAGAGGTGTCGTAGTCAGTCGAAACGGTTTCAGGGTTGCAGTTGACGATGATCGTCTCAAAGCCGAGATCCTTCAGCGCGAGGGCTGCGTGGACACAGCAGTAGTCGAATTCGATGCCCTGGCCGATTCTGTTCGGACCGCCGCCGAGGATCATGATCTTCGGACGGTCGTCGTTGCAGGGGCTCTCATCCTTTTCGATATGATAGGAAGAGAAGTAATATGCGCTGTTTTCGGTACCGGAGACGTGAACGCCTTCCCAGCCCTCACGGATGCCTGCTGCATAGCGTGCATTGCGGATATCCGCTTCCGGAACTTCGAGGATCTGGCTGAGGTAGCGGTCAGAGAAGCCGTCGAGCTTTGCCTGACGCAGAACGCCGTCTGCCGGAACCTTGCCCTTATTTTCGAGCAGGGTATTCTCTTCCTCGACAAGCTCGAGCATCTGCTCAATGAACCACTTCTTGATTCTGGTCAGGTTGTAGAGCTCATCGACGGTTGCACCCTTTCTGAGTGCTTCATACATGATGAACTGGCGGTTGCTTGTCGGATAGACCAGCATGGAGAGCAGCTCATCCTTGGATTTTTCATTGAAATCCTTTGCAAAGCCAAGGCCGTATCTGCCGGTTTCCAGGGAGCGGATCGCCTTCTGGAAAGCCTCTTTATAGGTCTTGCCGATGCTCATGACTTCACCGACTGCACGCATCTGCGTACCGAGCTTATCCTCGGCGCCCTTGAACTTTTCAAATGCCCAGCGTGCGAATTTGATGACGACATAGTCGCCGGAAGGAACGTATTTGTCGAGTGTGCCGTATTTGCCGCATTCCATCTCATCGAGCGTCATGCCCGTTGCGAGCATTGCAGAAACGAGTGCGATCGGGAAGCCGGTCGCCTTGGAAGCCAGCGCAGAGGAACGGGATGTACGCGGGTTGATCTCGATGACGATGATTCTGTCAGAGACCGGATCATGTGCGAACTGGCAGTTGCAGCCGCCGATGACCTGAACCTTGTCAACGATGCGGTAAGCCTGCTCCTGAAGACGCTTCTGAACGTCCTCGGAAATGGTCAGCATCGGAGCGGAGCAGAAGGAATCACCGGTATGAACGCCCATCGGGTCGATATTCTCGATGAAGCAGACCGTGATCATGTTGCCCTTTGCATCGCGGACAACTTCGAGCTCGAGCTCTTCCCAGCCGGTGACGCACTCCTCAACGAGCACCTGACCGACCAGAGATGCCTGAAGACCTCTTGCGCAGACGACTTTCAGTTCTTCCACATTATAGACCATGCCGCCGCCGGCACCGCCCATGGTGTATGCAGGACGCAGAACAACCGGATAGCCGAGCTTGTCTGCGATCGCAACAGCCTCTTCCACGGAGTATGCGACCTCGCTGCGTGCCATTTCGACACCGATGGACTCCATGGTTTCCTTGAATTCGATTCTGTCTTCACCGCGCTCGATTGCATCAACCTGTACGCCGATGACCTTGACGTCGTACTCCTTGAGAACGCCGGCTTTATCCAGCTCGGAGCAGAGGTTCAGACCGGACTGACCGCCGAGGTTCGGCAGAAGAGCATCCGGGCGCTCTTTCTTGATGATCTCGGTCAGACGGGCTACATTGAGCGGTTCAATGTAGGTGACGTCTGCAACGTCCGGGTCAGTCATGATCGTTGCAGGGTTGGAGTTGACAAGCACGATCTCATAACCGAGCTTGCGCAGTGCCTTACATGCCTGCGTACCGGAATAGTCGAATTCGCAGGCCTGTCCGATGATGATCGGGCCGGAGCCGATGATCATAACTTTGTTGATATCGTTTCTTTTTGGCATAATGCAAACACCTCACTTCAACTAGATATTATATCATAAGTATATGCCTGATTGCAAGTGTTTTTCTGGATTTTTTTAAAATTCACAAATGCGTCGATTTTTTTGTGGTACAGCCGGATTGTTTGGTCACTTTGCCCCCGGTCGGCAGGGCCGCATGTTTCGCAAAGCGAAACTGCGCAGTTTGCCGCCGGCAAACAAGCGGCATCCATTGATCCAAAGCCCGCCGGAAGGTTAACTGCAAGGGAAGCTTTGATTCTCTCATTCAGCTATTCTATAAAAATCGCACGCGATACCACAACTCCTCACTACGCTTTTCTTCCTTTTAAAAAAATCATCGCGAAGCGATACATTAACTTCTCACTCCTCCCTCCTAACTTCTCTCTCATCCATTAACTCCTCACTACGCTTTTCTTCCTTTTAAAAAATTATCGCGAAGCGATACATTAACTTCTCACTCCTCCCTCCTAACTTCTCTCTCATCC
>CAMNFV010000144.1 GCA_946537515.1 uncultured Ruminococcus sp.
CGCCGCCTCTGCACCGATCCGCCGGACGATACGTTTGAGCTGTTTCTCTGTGCCGTTCATGACGGTGTCGTGATGTTCGATCAGCAGCAGGACACGGTCATAGCGCTTCCGGTCGCATTTCATCGCTTTCAGCGCACGGGCTGCGATCTCCACGGAAACCGCGGCATGACCGTAGAAATGGCCGCCGCGTGCATCTTCTGTGAAGGTATGGGGCTTGCCGCTGTCATGGAGCAGCGCCGCCCAGCGCAGTACAGGCTCCGGCGGACAGGCCGCAACGGCTTTCAGCGTGTGGATGTAGACATCGTAATCATGGTGCGGGTTGCGCTGATCGAAGCCGTGCATCGGTTCAAGCTCCGGCAGAACCGTGAAGAGGACATCCGCAAAATCCGTCAGGACGCGCTCTGCCCCGATGCCGCAGAGCAGCTTTGTCAGCTCGGTGTCGATGCGCTCCGCGGAGATGTGATGCAGAAGCGTTTTCTGCGTATGTACGGCATTTGCGGTGTCCGGTTCGATCGCAAAATCCAGCACCGCCGCAAACCGCATTGCACGGAGAATGCGCAGGCCGTCTTCATCAAAGCGATCTTGCGGGCGGCCGACACAGCGGATGATCTTTGCCTGTAAATCGTCTGCGCCGTGATAGGGGTCGATCAGGCCGCGTTCCGGATGATACGCCATTGCATTGACCGTGAAATCACGGCGGGCGAGATCTTCCGTCAATGAATCTGTAAACGTGACGGTATCCGGACGCCGGTGATCGGCATAGACGCCGTCGATGCGGTAGGTCGTGATCTCAATCGGCATGTGGTCGATGACGACGGTAACAGTCCCGTGCTGCAAACCGGTTTCGATGACATGAAAATCACGAAAACACGCGCATATCTGCTCCGGCTTCGCATTGGTCGTGCAGTCCCAGTCATGTGGTTCGGCGCCCCGGAGTGCATCGCGCACACAGCCGCCGACGATATAAGCTTCAAAGCCTGCACCGCAGAGCGTATCAAGCGCTTCCCTGACCGGTGCAGGCGGTGTGATATGAAGATTTGTCATGGCCTTCCTTTCTGTTCCGGCACAGCGCAGATTGACAATCCTCGCGCGTTGTGCTATAATAAAATTTAAGTAAAATTGCGAAAAAAGTGGGGCAGATCGTGAAGCAGAATTCTATGCAGCAGCATATACTATCCCTGTTGATCGCGCTTTCCCTTCTGCCGCTGTTTGTAACATGCAATGAGATGCGCGGCGCAGATATATCATCAAATACATTCACGATCAGGACGGTTATAAGGGCGCATCCTCCGGTTTATCATTTTCATAAAACGATAAATATTGGAGGAATATCATATGGAAAAAATACTGCTGATTATCTTCTGCGTTCTCTGCTTTGCAGGTATGATCGCAGCTGAAATCTTTGCATCCGGCGGCGCAAAAAAGCCTTCGGATAAGAAATCCGATCAGAAGAAAAATGAGGACGATCATACGTAACAGCCGCGTGAATTCACAGACTGTCTGAATCGTACTGCATGAGAGGGAACGGGATCATGAACCCGCTCCCTCTTTTCGCTGCAAAATACAGCAGACAAGCAGTCCGCCGCCTATTCTGATTACGTTCACAGAGGGGATCATTTCTTATATAATCAGCGATCTGAACAAATTACAGAATGATATTTTGTTCAATCGGTATACTGCAAATCAACGGCCTGCCCGTCCGCAGGACAGATTGTCTCCGGGAAGATCGCCTGCGCCAGCGGCAGATAATCTGCGGGATTCGGCAGCGACGGCGAAAAATGTGTCAGCCAGAGCTGATGCGCACCGGCATCCTTTGCGATCTCCGCCGCTTCGGTGAACAACATATGCTTGGTTTCAAGCGCTTTATCAAGCTTTTCCGGCTCGCCGTACATGCCCTCTAAGATCAGCAGATCTGCGTCATCGGCATATTTCAGGATATTCGGAACAGGGCGCGTATCGGTGCAGTAAACGGCGGTCAGGCCGCGGCGCGGCGCACCGAGTACCTGCGACTGATAATACGTCACGCCGTCCAGCTCAACGGATTCCTGCTTCTGGAGCAGTCCCCATGCGCGCATCGGAATGCCTGCTGCCTTTGCACGCTCCGGATCAAATTTTCCGGCACGCGGCAGATGCATCCGGAAGCCGTAGCAGGGGAGCGTATGCGAAACGGCAAATGCCGTGATTTCCAGTCCTGCAAAATGCAGCGTTTCCACGGGCTCTGTCAGCTCGGTGTATTCCAGCTCAAAGGGGAGCTCCGGCGCAATCACGCGCAGCCCCTCAACTGTTCGCTGCAAACCGCGCGGTCCGCAGAGCATCAGCGGCTCGGTGCGGCCTTCCAGTCCCATGGAAAGCAGCAGCCCCGGCAGTCCGCTGATATGGTCTGCATGATAATGTGTAAACAGCAGCAGATCAAGCTTCTGCACGGAGCGGCCGGCGCATTTCAGCGCGATCTGTGTGCCCTCGCCGCAGTCGATCAGGACGCCGTGTCCCTCATTGCGGATGAGGCAGCTCGTCAGCCAGCGGTTTTTCATCGGCATGGTTCCGCCCGTGCCGAGCAATGCGATATCTAACAATTTGAATTCTCCTATGTGATTATGATTCTGATGATTTGTCGTCGCCGGTCATATCGTCCGGACATGCGACATAGAGATCAATGTCGATCTCGGTGCCGGTCTCCATGCAGAAGCGCATGACGGCCGGGGACGGCGCAAGCATCGGCGTCGGTTCATCATACCGCACGAGCGGTACGACGATCAGCGTCAGCTTTGCATCGTAGGTCAGCTTGATTTTTCGCAGCAGATCCGCCTTTGTCAGCAGCGGGTCGATCGTCTGCATCATCTGATTGGCGGTATCGAGCCGGTGGCTTTTGACGGTGCCGAAGCGCCATGTCGCGTAATCATACGGCACGCCGTTGCTGCGGACATCCCCGATATGCTGGACGCTTTCCGGCGCAAGGCGCAGATATTTTGTGATATCATCCGGATCAAAGTTGCCCGTGATCCGGAAATAGGTCATGCATTGCGTCCGTTCTGCGTGATAATATACACGCTGTAATTCCATGCCTTCCGGTAATTCAGCCATCTGCTTACCCTCCGATCAGATCGCGGATCTCCTGTTCTGCGGCGCGGATCTCCGCTTCAAATTCTCTTGCTGAAATGCGCATGGCGCCGTTGCCTAAGATGATGAGCTGTTCCAGCGCATCCGAGGTCGCCACGCGGACACGGTTTTCACGGATCAGCTGCTTGGAAACGCGCTCGATATAGGAATCTGCGGTCTCCGCTTCTTTTGTATAGACGACGCTGACGCCGCCGTGCTGTTCGATCTCGGTGCCGTGCCCTTTGATCTTGTATGCATCAAACACGAGGATGACCTCGCATTTCCGGTATCCCTGATAATTTTGCAGCAGATTCAGCAATCTGTCGCGTGCATGTTCCAGACTGTCCTTTGCGAGCGATTTCAGCGAATCCCATGCAAAAATAATATTGTAGCCGTCCACGAGCAGGTATTCCTTCTCGGGCGGTGCCTTGACTTTGATATTGCCCTCGGTGAGCTCGGCGGTCTTATTGCGGCGCATGGTTTTGGTCTGCTCGCGGTTGATCTTGCCGTAGGTGCGCTCATAGATTGCCATGAGCTCCTCATCGCTTGCATCCGGCAGATTGCTGACGCGCGGCGTATAATCCGGCCGGATCTCCTCTTCGGGGAAATCATATCGGTGCGGCAGTACCGCCGGCAGATGCATATAGAGCGGGACCTCTTCCCAATTCACAAGATAGCCCGCGCCGTGTGAGCAAAAGACCGAATCTGCGCTGTTATCGAGGTCGCTGTCCGGATCGTAGCCGATCTGCGCGATGACTTCTTCCGGATTATGACAAGGACGATAGCCGGAAACCGTCAGCGAAAGTGCGCCGCGGCCTTTGGTGTAGCTGAGTACCTCCGCGGCGTAATCATTGAGCGCGGCGACCGGTGCGCTGCCGGTCAGAACGGCAGTTTCCCCGAGAATTTCCGGCGGATCAAACTGTCCGGCGCGCTGCTGGATGTCGGTCATTGCGCGGCCGACGCATTCCGCGGGGATCTCCAGCGTGAAATCATAATACGGTTCCAGCAGGATGCTCTCTGCGGAGCGAAGTCCCTGCCGGACTGCGCGATAGGTCGCCTGGCGGAAGTCACCGCCTTCGGTATGCTTCAGATGTGCCTTGCCGCTGACCAGCGTGATCTTCATATCCGTAACCGGGCTGCCGGTCAGGACACCGATATGCGTTTTTTCAAGCAGATGCGTCAGGATCAGGCGCTGCCAGTTGCGGTCAAGCATATCCTCGGAACAGCGCGTTCCGCATTGCAGACCGCTTCCCTGCGGCAGCGGCTCCAGCAGCAGATGCACCTCCGCATAATGGCGCAGCGGCTCGTAATGCCCGACGCCTTCGACCGCCTCCGCGATCGTTTCCCGGTAGGTGACGGCGCCGCTGTCGAATGAAACATCATAGCCGAAGCGTGCCGCGATCTGATTGGTCAGTACCTCCAGCTGCACCGCGCCCATCAGCTGCACATAGATCGTGCGGCTGCGCGCATCCCATTCGACATGCAGCTGCGGATCCTCTGCTTCCAGCGTTTGCAGATGCTGCATCGCTTCCTGCGGGAGAATCTGCTCCGGCAGCAGGACACGATACCGCATGACCGGCGTCAGCATGGCCTCGCGGGTGTCCTCGCAGCAGCCGAGACCGCAGCCCGCATATGCAGCCGTCAGGCCGGTGACTGCGCAGACAGCGCCGGGTTCCGCTTCATCGCCCGGCACATATTTTGCGCCGGAATAAAACCGGATGCCCGTGATTTTTTCCGTATATTCATTGCGGTCGGCACCGGTATAGCGGATCTCATCGCGGTTGTGCAGGATGCCGCCGCGCAATTTCAGATAGGTCAGGCGATTGCCCTTTGCATCGGCGGAAATCTTGAACACATGCGCGCCGAATTCCGGCGTCCGCTGCGGTTCCTGCGTGTATGCGGTCAGAATTTCAAGCAGCGATTCGACACCTTTCAGGTCGCGTGCCGCGCCGAAACAGACCGGGAAAATCTGCCTTGCTGCGATCGCATCCCGCAGCATCTCCTGCGGCAGCGTATCTGTATCAAAATAGACATTCATCAGGTCTTCCGTACAGGCCGCCGCATGTTCGCAGACTGTCTCATATGCCGTATCAAACTGGATGCAGCCCGGCGACAATCTGCCCTGTAATTCCTGCAACAGCGCGGTTTCCGTGCGGTCGGAAAGATCCATTTTATTGACGAACAGGATAACCGGCACGCCGTATTGTTCCAGCAGCCGCCAGAGCGTCCGCGTATGACTCTGTACGCCGTCCGTGCCGCTGATGACGAGAATCGCGTAATCGAGCACCTGCATTGTGCGCTCGGTCTCTGCGGAAAAATCAACGTGTCCGGGCGTATCGAGCAGCGTATAGACGGTATCTCCGAGCGTCAGCGATGCCTGATGCGCAAAGACCGTAATGCCGCGGCTGCGCTCGATGTCATTCGTATCGAGCCATGAATCGCCGTGATCGACTCTGCCGCGCTTCCGGATTTCGCCGGTGCGGAAGAGCAGCGCTTCTGCAAGTGTTGTTTTTCCGGCATCGACATGCGCCATAATGCCGACGGTCAGCTGTTTCATCCTGTTCACCTCTTTGCAGGGCCTGTTCCCTGATTATTTCAGCAGACCTTCCTCTGCTGCGCGGCGGATCAGCTCCATCGCCAGATCGCCGAGTACCTTTGAGCCGTCATAGGTCGGCTGATTGCGCGCCTCAACCTGTTCGCGCCGGATGCCGTTCTGCACCCATGTTTCGCCGTGCTTGCAGTAATTGAGCAGCAGCGGCTGGACGCGGTCGAGCGAATTCGCAAAGCGTGCTTCCGGCGTGGACTGCGCCTCAAATTCATCCCAGAGGCGGCGCAGATACGTTCCCTGATCCTCCGGCAGCATTCCGAAGAGCCGGTCGGCGGCCTTTTTTTCACGGGCTTCTTTGGTGGAATAGCCCTCGGTATCGTAGGCGTAGGTATCCCCGGCATCAATCTCGACAACATCATGGATCAGCACCGTTGCGAGCACGGTCTTCAGATCGACCGGTTCATTTGCATATTCCGAGAGCACGAGCGCAAGCATCGCGAGATGCCAGGCATGTTCCGCATCATTTTCCGAGCGGTCCTCATGCAGTACGCGCGTCCGGCGGTAGATATTTTTCATCTTGTCCATTTCGACAAGAAATTTGATTTGTTCGGTAAAGCGCTGAATTTCCTGCTCGTTCATATATTAAAGCCTCCGTTGACCGGCAGAATCTGTCCGGTGATGAATCTTGCCTGATCGGATACCAGAAATGCAACCGCATCCGCAACGTCCTCCGGTTTTCCGATGCAGCCGAGCGGCGTTTCATCGGCAAGCGCCTGCATGGTTTCCGCATCGTGCATCCGGTTCATATCGGTATCAATGACGCCGGGCGAAACGCAGTTGACACGGATGCCGGATAAGCCGACTTCCTTTGCGAGCGCCTTTGTAAATCCGATGACCGCAGCCTTTGCAGCGGAATAGTGCACCTCGCAGGCCGCGCCGCATTCGCCCCAGACCGATGCAGTATTGATGATGCAGCCGCTGTGCTGATGCAGCATATGCGGCAGAACTTTTTTCGCTGTGTGCATTGTGCCGCCGAGATTGACCAGAAACAGCCGCAGGGCATCTGTATCGGAAATATCCTGATAAAGCCCTGTCAGCGCGATGCCGGCATTGTTGACAAGGACATCAATCCTGCCGAATCGCGAGATGATCTCGTCAATCATATCGTCGATCTGTCCAAAATCCCCGAGATCGGCACAAATTGCAAACCCGCCGGTTTCTGCGGCAATTTCTTCGGCCTGCGCCTTTGCGTGATGATAATGCACGATGACGGTATAACCGTCTGCGGCGAGCCGTCTGGCCGTTGCCGCACCGATGCCGCGTGACGCGCCTGTGATGAGTGCTGTCATATTGTTCTCCCTGCGCTCTGCGCAATTTTTATCATATGCCATTGCGTTTTTAAAACGGATGTGGTATAATGAAGCATGAAATACTGGGAAAGGATGTGATCCGTTTGGATCAGGGATTGCTCGACCGCATCAACGAGCTGGCACATAAGGCCAAGACCGTCGGGCTCAATGATGCAGAGATCGCTGAGCGTGAGGTGCTCCGCAGAGAGTACCGTGAAGCATTCCGCCGCAATCTCGTCGGTACGCTGGAGCATACCGTCATTGTGGACAAGGACGGCAATGTGATCCGCCGTGTTGCGGATGCCAAAAAGCAGAAATAATTTCAAAGCTTACAAAGAAAAGCTGCCGCAGATAAGCGGCAGCTTTTTCCTTACTCGGTCTTTACTTGGAACGGAACAGCTCCCGCAGCATCATTGCGCCGCCGGCAATGGTCAGCGCAAACATTGTAAAGAATACCCAGCCGTTCGATGTACGCCATGCGATGCTGACACTCATCAGAATCGCGGCAATGATAATCACAAAGCCGACTGCGATGAAGAGCCAGCCCCAGAGCTTGCGGTCACAGAGAAACAGCAGCGCGATGCCGAGCAGCAACGGGATCATGATTGTGCCGTTCGGAATATTGAAGCCGCCGATCCGGAAGATCGAGCCGGTGCCCCAGGAGCTCGTTACGATCAGGTTCTGGAAGATCATGAACATGCCTGCGCCGAAGAGCAGCAAACCGCCGAAGAAACGCAGCAGTTCATTTCCGTCCTTGCCGGAACGAGCAGAATCCTCGATGCCGTTCATCAGTTCTTTTGCCTGCCGTTCAGGTCTTGTTTTCTTGCTTTCCGCAGCGCGGTTCTTTTCGATTTCGTCGTAGAGCTTTTCGAGTTCAGAGTCTACACCGTTCTTTTGCACATCACTCATGTCAGTTTTCCTTTCTCCAATTCAGTCGGGCAAATATAAATACGGTTTGTGTTTCTTTGCAGCGAATCTGCTGTGCTCCGGAACGGCCGGAACACAGATTCTGCTGCGCGGATGCTGCTGACCGGACTTGAACCGGTACGGTGTATCCACCGAGAGATTTTAAGT
>CAMNFV010000145.1 GCA_946537515.1 uncultured Ruminococcus sp.
ATACGCCGGAGCAGCTCTGCGATATCATCCGCAGAAGCGCGATGCTGCTGGATATTCCCTGCGAGACAGACGGCGCAATGGAGCTTGCAAGACGTTCCCGCGGAACGCCGCGAATCGCAAACCGGCTGCTGCGGAGAGTTCGCGATTTTGCCGATGTGCTCGGAACGGGCGTGATTGACGCAAAGACCACCCGTGAGGCGCTGGAGCGCCTTGAGATCGACGAGCTCGGGCTCGATAAGCTCGACCACAGGCTGCTGGATATGATGATCCGCGGCTATCATGGCGGACCGGTCGGCCTGGAAACGCTGGCTTCCGCGATCGGAGAGGAAGCGGTGACGCTGGAAGATGTCTGCGAGCCGTATCTGATGCAGCTCGGTATGCTGGCAAGGACACCGCGCGGCAGAGTTGCGACGCAGCTTGCCTATCAGCATCTTGGTTATCCGACGGATGAGAATACCGCCGGACAGCAGTATTCGCTGACGGATATGCTCGGCGGCTGACGGAGACCGCAAACGGGGGATAGATATGAGCCTCTTGCCAAAACAGAATTACAGATTCAATCGGGAGATACCGCTGCCGGAAGGCCTGATCAACGGTCAGGGTCTGGGGGCGGTATCAGGTATGAAATTCGGCCTTTCCAATATGAGCCGCAGCGGCTGCGAGGTCATCGCGGTCTACAATGCGCTGCTGCTGCATCACCGTCCGGCACCGTTTCTGGAGATTGCGCGGTATATGGAGCGATTCCGCGTGCTGCTGGGATTCTGGGGCACGAATTTTCTGTCGCTCGGCCATTGCCTGAAGCATTACGGGCTCCGTGCAGCGCGTGTGCGTTCGGTGCAGAAGGTCGAAGCGGCGCTGCATGACGGAAAAACGGTCGTCTATGTCTACTGGGTGAAGAAGCGGTTCCGCTCCTCGGTGCATACGGTCGTGCTGCAAAAGGGCAGGGATGTGCTCTGCGTTTACAATGCGTATAATCGCTGCGGCCATGTGCTGCATGTGAAACTGGAGGATTATCTTCACAACCGGAAGATGATCTTCGGATATATTATAGAACAGGAATCGGAAAACAACGAGGGAGCGTAGGTTCAAAATGATAGCCTTCAATGAAACTTATGATGCGTATATGCTGGAACTGGACGGGATCCTGTTCCGCTGGGATGAAAAGCCGGATGCATCTGCGGAAGCCGATGCGGCGCAGGCTGCCAGAGCGTATCACAAGAATATCCGCAAGGTTGCGTCATTTCTCATTGATGATCTGATCCGCGATATCTGGGGCTTCAGCGATCCGGATCAGGTGATCGCGAAGCTCGGCAGACCGCAGATTGCGCTTGGTCTGCATCAGGTCGTGTATTCCGAGCATCTGTTTGACAAGCTGCATGTCATCAGCTTTGAGTATCTCGATGATGAGTTCCTGCGCTTGCAGGCAGTCGATCTCGACGGCTGACGGGAAAGGAGTCCGCGATGGCGTTTGACTTCAAAAAAGAATACAAAGCGTATTATTTGCCGCCGCGAAAGCCGGAGTTGATCGAAATTCCGCAGATGCATTTTCTGGCGGTACATGGCAAGGGCGATCCGAATGCAGCGGAGGGTGCCTATCAGCAGGCGCTCGCGAAGCTCTATGCCGTCGCCTATACGCTGCGGATGAGCCAAAGGGCAGGCAAGGAGATCGCGGGATTTTATGAGTATGTGGTCCCGCCGCTGGAAGGTCTCTGGCAGCAATCCGGCACAGAGGACGGCAGTCTTGATTACAGCCGGAAGCAGGATCTGGAATGGATCTCGATGATCCGTCTGCCGGATTTCATCACCGAAGCGGATGTGCTGTGGGCTGTGACAGCAGCGGAGCGGAAAAAGAAACTATCCTGTACGGATGTCGAATTCTTCACCTATGTCGAAGGACTTTGCGTACAGGTCATGCATCACGGCAGCTATGACAGCGAGCCGGAAACCATACAACAAATGCAGCAATTCATTGCAGAACATAGCTGTGCGGCGGATCATACCGCATCACGGCTGCACCACGAAATTTATTTGAGCGATCCGCGCCGGACCGCCCCGGAGAAGCTGAAAACAGTCATCCGGATTCCGGTGCGCCGCATCTGATGCAACAAGAAACGGAGTATTACAATGCCGAAATCAAAAGCAGAAGCAGAACGTGCATACTATAATAAAAAACTCATTCGCGAGGGCATGAAGGAAGCACTGAAGAAGCCTATATCATGGAAGCAGTTATTGCAGGACTTTTTGCATTTTATCATCGGAAATCTGATTGGGCTTGTGCTGATCGAAAAGATCGGAACGGAGACTCTGATTACAAATAAGCCTGTCAGATTCATTGTCGAGGTACTGATTCTGGCGGCGATGATCATGCTGGTGCATATTGTCTTTGAAGATGTCAAAAAGACGATGCGCCGCGACTGATCAAGAATAACACGAGAAACGATCTATACAGAGAGGTGAGAGGTTATGAGCAGATTTCTGCGGCAGGAGGGACTGCGCGGCGTGGCGATCACGGAGATCACATGCGAGCTGATGCTGCGGCTTGGCAGAGCGGCGGCGCAGGCGATCGGCCGGACGAGCAATCATCCGCCGGTGTTTTATATTTCCCATGATCCGCGTCGTGCGGCAGATGCGCTGGAAGCGGCGCTTTGTGCAGGGATCTGTGCAGGCGGCGGCATTGCGCATACGCTCGGCGTGCTGCCCTCATCGGGGCTTGCGCTGATGCTCTCGGCAGAGGATGCAGAGGCGGGTATTGCGCTCTCCGGCGGCAATCTGCCGTATGAATCGGTCTGTGTACGGCTTTTTGCAAAGAGCGGTCTGCCGATGTCCTCGGAGCAGCTTGATGCGATTTCTGCTTTGATGCCTGCAAATTCGGCCATGCCGCTGAAATCGCATCAGAATTGCGGTATCATTTCGCGGCAGGATGATGCGCCGCGGCGGTATCTGCGGCTCATGGCGGCAAGACTCAGCACGCCGACTGACCTCAAGCAGAGCAAACCGCTCCGGATCGCGCTGGATTGTGCAAACGGTGCGGTCAGCGATCTGGCAGAGCCGCTGTTCCGGCATCTCGGCGCGGAAGTGCTGCTGCTGAACGATCACCCCGACGGTATGAATATCAACCGGGACTGCGGCGTGCAGGCGATGTCGCCGCTGATCCAGTTTGTCAAGGATTATAATTGCAGCGCGGGCTTTGCATTTGACGGCAACGGCGGCAGATGCCTTGCGGTCGATGAAGGCGGCGAGCTGCTGGACGGCGACCGGATGCTTGCGATTCTCTGTGAGGAGCAGCTTGCTTTGCAGAAGGATGCGCCCGCCGGCAGACCGAATGTCATGCAGCGCGGCGTCGCGGCAACGGTCATGTCGAATCTCGGATTTCTGCGCTATGCCAAATCGCGGAACATCCCGGTGCAGATCACGCAGCCTGCCCCACAGTTTGTGCTGGACAAGATGCGCAATCTCGGACTTGCGCTCGGCGGCGACGGCTCCGGCTATCTTTATTTCTCGGATATCCCTGCGCCGGACGGCCTGATGACGGCTGCGCGGCTGCTGCAGGTCATGCAGCGGACCGGCAAGCCGCTCGGAACGCTTTCCAACGTCATGGAATATGATCCGCAGGTTGCGGTATCCGTCCGGATCCCGCAGTATTGGCGTGAGATCTGGAAGAATGATCCGGAGATCACGGGCTTCATCTCAGCCTGTGAGGCAGAGCTCGGTACAGAGGGCAGAATCCTGGTCCGTGAGCGCCGCGACGATGCCTCAATCCGCATCATGCTGGAGGGCAGAGACTTCCGCCGCATCAATAATTACGCATTTGCAATCGAAGAAGCGATCAAGGCACGAACAAAATAGGAGTAAATGAAATGGATGCGATCTGGCAGAAGATGTATGATGCAGCGAAGGCCGTCAAGAAGGCACGCAAGGTCTCGGATTATGTGACCTGCGGAGAGGTTGCGGCGGCGGTGCTGTCAAAATCCGGAAAAATTTATACCGGCATCTGCGTGGATACCTGTTCGACGCTCGGCATCTGTGCGGAGCGCAGCGCGATTTTTGCGATGCTGACCGCAGGGAAGCAGGAGATCGACAAGGTGCTTGCGATTTCCCCTGACGGCAGCAGCGGCGCACCCTGCGGTGCCTGCCGCGAGCTTATGGTGCAGCTCATGCCGCATACTTATCAGAATATTGAGATCATGATGAATATGGAAACCGGCAAAACGATCACGCTCGGCGAGATCACGCCGGAGTGGTGGATACCGTGAGGGAACTGACCGTCGATCTGCATGATTATCCGGCTGATGCGAAGGTATTTCGTCGGATTGCCGTTCGCGGGATCGTGCGGCGCGGCGACAAATATCTCTTTGTGTACAGCCGGAAATACGGCGACTGCAAATTTCCGGGCGGCGGCATGGAGCCGGATGAAACCCACGCAGATACGCTGATCCGTGAGATGCGCGAGGAAACGGGCTATGATGTGCAGCGGGATACGCTGCGGGCATGTCTGCTCGTGCATGAGCGCCGGAAGGGCATATACGGCGATCTGCTTTGCATGGATTCATATTATTATTGCTGTGAAGTCGGTGACGCGGTGCATCCGCAGAAACTGGATGACTATGAGCGGGAAGAAGGCTATACGGCGTGCTGGCTGACGCTGGCCGAAGCGGCTGCGCGGAACAAAGCTGCGGATGCGCAGACGACATGGGTTCAGCGCGAGCTTGCAGTTCTGAAGTATCTGAATGCTGATTCTCCCTTAGACGATTGAGACAAATCTGAAGTGACAAGGAAGTGCTGCTATGGAAGATAAAAAACAAATTTCCGGCTGGGCAAAACGGAACCGGTTTGAACGAATCTGTCTGATCCTTGCGATTGCGGCCGGAGCGGCGGCAGGCATTTTGTGCCGCTGTAACCCGCTGTTCATGTTTCATTGGGCGTTTTATCTGCTGATTCTGTTATTTTTCACGCTCGCGCTCCTCAGCACATGGCGGCATATCGTGACTTATGAGCGTGTTTGTTTCATTGTGCTGTCAGCCGCCGCAACAGCAGCTGCATTTTCCTTGCGGCTGATCTTTCTTAGCCCGAATCCGTGGGGAATGCCGATATTTATCGTCAGCCTCAGCGTGATATTGCTGATGATGGGTGCACTTTCCTGGCGGAAAAGCCGGCTGGAAGGAATCCTGTTCGGGCTGCTGGGCGCAGGCTATCTGCTCTTGAATATCGGCAAGTGGATCTATAAACTGATTATAACTCGTCCGTAACCCGGACACAAAGGAATCAATATGAGAGTAGCAAAAAACTGGGCGGATTACCGCCTGATTGATACAAAATCCGGCGAGCGTCTGGAGCGCTGGGGCAATATCACGCTGATCCGACCCGATCCGCAGGTCATCTGGCAGACAGCGCCGCTGACCGATCTCTGGAATCACGCGGACGGGCATTATCACCGCTCCAAATCCGGCGGCGGCCAATGGGAATACCGCAAAAAACCGCCGGAGAGCTGGCAGATTCGCTATCGTGATCTGACGTTTATTGTGCGTCCGACGGGCTTCAAGCATACAGGATTATTCCCGGAGCAGGCAGTCAACTGGGACTGGATGCAGGAGACGATCCGCAATGCAGGGCGACCCATTCGCGTGCTGAATCTGTTTGCATATACGGGCGGTGCAACGCTTGCGTGTGCAGCAGCCGGTGCCGAGGTCTGTCATGTGGATGCGGCAAAGGGCATGGTGCAATGGGCGCGTGAGAATGCCGCAGCATCGGGGCTGACCGAAAAGCCGATCCGCTGGATTGTGGATGACTGCGAGAAATTCATTCGCAGAGAGGCGCGCCGCGGCAAGACCTATGATGCGATCATCATGGATCCGCCGAGCTACGGGCGCGGTCCGGGCGGCGAGATCTGGAAGCTGGAGAACTGCATTTATCCGCTGGTAGAGGCATGTCTCGATGTGCTCTCGCCGGAGCCGCTGTTCTTCCTGCTCAACAGCTATACGACGGGACTTTCGCCGTCGGTCATGGGCTATCTGCTGAACAGTCTGCTTGTGCCGAAATTCGGCGGCAGCGTGCAGGCAGATGAGATCGGTCTGCCGGTCGAGCTTGCAAAGGCAGCGCTCCCGTGCGGTGCGACCGCTATCTGGCGGGCAGTGCCCGCCGCCGATTGACAGCGAAGTAAGCGTCAGAAAAAACATAAGCGCATACTCGTCTGTGATACGCAGACAAGTGCCTGATTGTGAACGCTGCAAGGGCTGCGCCCATTGGGGTCGGAGGGGCTGACAGCCGACTGACACCGAAGTAAGCGCAAGAAAAAGCATCAGCGCATACTCGTCTGTGTAACGCGGGTAAGTGCCTGATTGTGAACGCTGCAAGGGCTGCGCCGTGATATGCGTTTATTGGAGAATCAGGAGCAATCATATGACAATCAGAAGATTTACCGAAGCCGATGCAGAGGCAGCGGCGCAGGTCGTCGCGGAGACAGTCGGGATCAGCAACAGCGCGGACTATCCGCCGGAATACATCGCGCATCTCAAGCAGACACATAATGCCGAAGTGCTGATGCAGCGCGCAAAAGAGGGGCATATGTATGTGATCTGCGACGGTGAGAAAATCGTCGGAACGGGAACGATTGCGCCCTTCTGGGGCAGCGAGACCGAGAGCATCCTGCTGACGATCTTCGTCCTGCCGGATTATCAGGGCAGAGGACTCGGGCGTCTGCTGATCGAAACGCTGGAAGCGGACGAATTTGCAAAGCGCGCAAGCCGCATTGAGATTCCGGCCTCGCTGACCGCGGTCAATTTCTACCGGCATCTCGGCTATGACTATAAAAACGGTGTGACAGAACCGGAAGACGGCCTGCTTTACCGGCTGGAAAAATTCATGTGAATCCGCAGGGATTCAGAAAGGAATCCGAAATGAAGTGTCCGTATTGCGGAAATGAAATGCAGACCGGAGTGTTATCCGGAAATGACAGATCGCAGATTACATGGAAAAGCGATGACAAAGAAACATCGCTCTTTGATAAGCTGATGGGAAACGGAAAGCTGACCGCGGCAAATTACGGCGCAGCTTCCTTTTCTGTTGCAGCAAATTTTTGTGATGCATGCAAGAAAATGATTATTGATACAGATGTAGCAAAATAACATACCACGGGGGCACACGATGAAACGTTCAAAGCCCGAATACGGATACAGAAGGCGGACTGCGCGCCGCGAATGGAGGTCGGCATAGCCGGTGGAAAAACTGATAACCATAGAAGATGCGCATTTTTCATACCCCGCAGCGGAGGAAAATGCGAAGCCGGTCGAGGTGCTCAAGGGCATTTCGCTGGAATTTGAACACGGCGAGCTTGTCGCGGTGCTGGGGCATAACGGCTCGGGCAAATCGACGCTTGCAAAGCTTTTGAATGCAGTACTGCTGCCGACCGAAGGCAAGGTCACGGTTGCCGGGATGGACACAAAGGACGAAGAAAAGCTTCTGGACATCCGGCAGCATGTCGGCATGGTATTCCAGAATCCCGATAACCAGATCGTCGCGACGATTGTGGAAGAGGATGTAGCGTTCGGGCTTGAAAACCTCGGCGTACCGAGTGATGAGATGCGTGTGCGTGTCGATCAGGCGCTGCAGGCGGTCGGCATGTATGAATATAGGAATCATGCGCCGCACCAGCTTTCGGGCGGCCAGAAGCAGCGTGTTGCGATTGCGGGCATCATCGCGATGCGGCCGGACTGCATCGTGCTGGATGAACCGACAGCGATGCTCGATCCGCAGGGCAGAAAGGAAGTCATGCGGACGATCAGGCTGCTCAACCGCGATTACGGCATCACGGTGATCCTGATTACGCATGAAATGGACGAGGCGGCGCAATGCGACCGCGTGATCGTCGTCGATCACGGCGAGGTGCGCATGGACGCGAAGCCGGAGAAGGTTTTTTCGCATGTGCAGGAGATGCGCGAGATCGGGCTTGATGTTCCGCAGCCGACGGAGCTCTGTGATCTGCTGCGGCAGGCGGGTTTCGATCTCGATCCGGAGATCATGACGCCGGAAGCCTGTGCGGATGCGATCGCGAAGCTGTTTCAGT
>CAMNFV010000146.1 GCA_946537515.1 uncultured Ruminococcus sp.
GCGTACCGTCAAGGTCTGTTACGTATAAAATCTTACTCACGGGCAGGCTCCACAGGTGCATAGGCGATCCGGATTTTCGGCAGCGCGGTGATCGTCGTATAGCTGTTCATCAGACCGTCCGGGCATTCCAGATCATTGAGACCGGTTGCAGGCGGCGCAAAGAATTTCAGCGTCATTTCCGTCGGACCTGTGAGGCGATGCTCAAAGAATGCCGGCATCAGATCGACAAATTTTGTCTCCGGTGATTTATAGAACCACTTGCCGTTGCATTCGATCATATAGTTCTGATCGTCCTCAAAATAGAGCTCACAGAAATGCGGATCTGCATCCAGCTTCAGCCGGACTGCAAGTCCCTCTGCATCATCGGCGCTGCCCCAGCGGAGCGTCACCGGGAGTGCAGTCTCGCCGCATTCCATGATTTCCGGCAGAAAGAGCGGATCATGAATCCAGCGCTGAAATGTCCGCATAACAGGCTGTGCAATGCCGTTCCCGGGGTGATTGGGGTCTTCGGTTTCGAGGCCGAGTCTGCCTCTGTCGCGGAACTGGTAAAAGTTGATGCCGGTGAGCCAGTTTTCCGGATCCTCTTTGATCATCCGGAAGAAGCCGTCCACCATATCGCATTGATCGTAAGGGCCGGTGACATCGCCGTCAGCATTGAATTCGCTCATGACCATGGGCTTTGTCTCACCGCCGTTAAGTTCTGTAAACCGGCGGAAGGAGCGCTTTGTGAGATCATAGACGTCCTTATAGCTGTGACGGTTGTGCGAGGTGCCGCCCTTTTCTGCGATATCATAGGGCCAGCCCCAATGCAGCGACATATATTTATCGACCGACCAGATATCGGCTGCGGGGACGGTACAGGCGAATTCCTCTTCCTTGACCATTGTCTCAGAGTCGGGATCCTCGATGCCGCCGATGCAGGTGATCGTCTGGACATTCGGTGCGTGTTCGCGCATGATCTCACATGCGCGGACAAAGAACTGTGCGATCTCGGCATATCCTGCGCGCTTATTGAACGCAAACCAGTCGCCGGTCGCCTCGTGATTGATCCGCAGGAGCACTCTGCCGTAGGGCTTTAAGTCCTCTGCAATCGCGACGAGATGTTCATCCGGGACATTCGGATCAATGACGAGCGTCAGCGTGACATCCTGACCGTGGCGGCGGATATCCTGCATCTGCCGGAACACTTCGCCGTCGCGGCTGCCGTTCAGGCCGCCGGTATAGGGAAAATAATCCTCATAGGGCGTGTCCCATTGATTTTTCATTTCCTTGCCTGCGAACGCATCCCGTGCGCGCAGCGGAAAGGTCTCGTCAAGCGGATAGTAGCAGTACATCAGATTGACGGAGCGCATCGGTCTGCCGAGAACATTCAGAATATAGTCCTGCGGTACATATTCGCCGCGTTCGCTGCCGTCTGTCAGGTCTGCGGCGCAGCGTGCCGGTCCCATATGGATGCGGTAGATCGGTAGATTCATCCGTGTGTTCCTTTCATCGGTGATTATTCCGCGAAGTAGCGGTCGAGCATTTCGCGCTTGAGCTTCCAGAGCGGCTCAGAGAGATCAACATAATATGCGTGCGGATTTTCAAAGCGCTTGACCTCATCCCAGATTGCATCGAGCTGTTCCTTACAGTAGGCACGAATGGTTTCGATCGCGGGGGATTCGTAGACGCATCTGCCCTTTTCAAAGACCGGGACATGCAGCTTCACCGCACGGAAATTGGTCAGTGTCTTGCGCTTATAGGTGAATTCAGGATCAAAGATGACATAGGGCTGGGTATCGTCGATCGTTTCATCTGCGAGCGTGATGACGTCCGCAATCGCCATACCGGTTTCCCTGTCAAAGAGTCTCCAGGGCGTTTTGAAGCCGGGATTCGTGATCTTGGAAGCGTTTTCAGAGAGTTTGATGCGGGGTGTCAGTACGTCCGGCGCTTCCTTGGAGCCTGCTGCCGCAAGCTTATAGACGCCGCCGAAGACCGGTTCAGACCGGGATGTGACAAGCCGCTCACCGACGCCGAAGCTGTCGATCTGTGCGCCCTGTACGAGCAGATCGCGGATGATATATTCATCGAGCGAATTGGACGCGACGATCTTCACTTCCGGCAGCCCTGCTTCATCGAGCATGATGCGCGCTTTTTTCGAGAGATAGGCGATATCGCCGCTGTCGATGCGGATGCCCTGCGGCGTATGGCCTGCTGCCTTCAGCTCCTTGAATACTGTGATCGCATTCGGAACACCGGATTTCAGGACATGGAAGGTATCGACGAGCAGCGTACAGGCATCCGGATAGACCTTTGCATAGGCGCGGAATGCGTCGAGCTCCGTCGGGAAGAGCTGAACCCAGCTGTGCGCCATGGTACCGAGCGCCGGGACGCCGAATTCTCTGTCGCAGATCGCACATGCGGTTCCGGCGGCGCCTGCGATATAGGCGGCTCTTGCGCCGTAGAGTGCGCCGTCGCTGCCCTGTGCTCTGCGGGAGCCGAATTCCATGACCGGTCTGCCGTCGGCTGCACGGACGATGCGGTTTGCCTTTGTTGCGATGAGCGACTGATGATTGATCGTCAGCAGCAGCATCGTTTCGATGAACTGCGCCTGCATGGCAGGGCCGCGGACGGTCAGCAGCGGCTCATGCGGAAAGATCGGCGTGCCTTCCGGAATTGCCCAGACATCACATGTAAATTCAAAATTCGCAAGATAATCCAGAAATGCTTCGGAGAAAATATGCTTCTCGCGCAGATAGGAAATATCAGAATCGGTAAAATGCAGATTCTTCAGATATTCGATTGCCTGCTCAAGACCGGCCATAATCGCGTAGCCGCCGTTGTCAGGCACCTTGCGGAAGAACAGGTCAAAGCAGGCCGTGACATCGCCGAGCCCGTTTTCGAGAAATCCGTTTGCCATGGTCAGCTCATAAAAATCGACGAGCATCGTCAGATTTCTGGAAGCAAACAGCGACGACTGTTCAGTTTGCGCAGCATTCATAAACATGTACCTCTTTTCCGTATCGGAACAAAATATCTGCCTGCCGGAGCAGACAGTCACCGGTTTGCGTGATTTGCGGCAAGCCGGAGAAATCGCGCTTATTATCCTTATATATTTTACTACAAAAACGTAGATTCGTCAAGTAGTTCTGAAAAAATGGAAGCGGAAGCCGGAAAAGAGCCGGAATTCTCTTGAAATCGGGTGAATGCTGCTGTGCCGGACGGATTTTTTTCTGTGAGACATTGCTTTTTATTGCGATTTATGGTAAAATATGAGGTGTACATGGATGAGAGGAGTGATCGGTTTGAATTATTTTGCAGAAGGCCTTCAGGGAAGCGGCAAAAGTACGCTTGTGCAGCGGCTTTCCGGGCTGTGCAGCGGCAGCAGGATTTTCCGGGAAGGGGATTATTCTCCGATAGAGCTTGCCTGGTGTGCCTATACGAATGAACGGCAATATCTTGCGGTGAAGGCGAAATATCCCGAGCTGCTCTCACAAATCCATGCAAATACAGTTTCAGAGGATGACAGGAAGATCATCTGCTATACGAAAATCCAAACGGCGAATGAGAGCTTTTACCGGGATCTGGAGCAGTACGAGATCTACAACGGCAGATTGTCGCAGGAAGAATTTCAGTCGGTGATCCTGCGCCGGTTTGCACGCTGGAACGGTGACAATATGATCTTTGAATGCGCGCTGTTTCAGAATATCATTACGGATCTGCTGCTGTTCCGGAATGCATCCGATGATGAAATTATCGGGCTGTACCGGCAGATCTGCCGGGCGCTGGCAGGAAAATCGTTCCGTATCATTTATCTGGAAACAGAGGATGTCAGGGAAACGCTGCGTGCCGTGCGGAAGGAACGGACGGATGAAAACGGGAATGAGGTCTGGTTTTCCATGCTGTGCGGATTCTTCGATGATTCGCCCTATGCGAAGGCACACGGTGTCAGCGGCGAGGAAGGTCTCATCGCACATCTGGAACAGCGTCAGGCGCTGGAACTGAGAATCTGCAAAGAACTGTTCCCCGGACAGCATACGATCCTCAAATCAAAGCAATATACAGATGCGGATCTCATCGCATCGCTGTAATCAATACGGCATTGTAACACGACGAACGGAGTGAAAGCAGGTTCTCCGCAACCAACCTGCAAACCACGAAAAGGAGCAGAATCACTATGAACAGCGAAATCCGTGATCTGTCGCTCTGGGAGAGCGGCGAACAGAAAATCCAATGGGTCAAGAGCAATATGCCGCTTCTGCGGAGCATCGAAGAGGACTTTGCCAGAACAAAGCCCTTTGCGGGCAAGCGCATTGCGCTCTCGATTCACCTGGAAGCGAAAACTGCCTATCTCTGCCGCGTCATGGCAGCGGGCGGCGCAGAAATGTATATCACAGGCTCAAATCCGCTTTCCACGCAGGATGATGTTGCGGCAGCGCTTGTCCACGGCGGCCTGAACGTCTTTGCATGGCACGGCACGACGCCCGAGGAATATGAGGCACATACGCGGAAGGTCATTGAGGCACAGCCGCATTTTATCATTGATGACGGCGGCGATCTCGTCACACTGATTCACAAGGAATATCCGCAGTATCTGGAAAATGTCATCGGCGGCTGCGAGGAGACCACGACCGGTATTCTGCGCCTCAAGGCCATGGCAAAGGCGAAAGAACTGAAATTCCCGATGATGCTTGTCAATGATGCAGACTGCAAGCATCTTTTCGATAACCGCTACGGCACCGGCCAGTCGGTCTGGGACGGCATCAACCGTACCACAAACCTGATTGTCGCCGGCAAGACCGTTGTCATTGCAGGCTATGGCTGGTGCGGCAAGGGCGCAGCAATGCGTGCCAAAGGACTCGGCGCAAAGGTCATCGTCACCGAGGTCGATCCGGTCAAGGCGATTGAAGCTGTCATGGACGGCTTTACCGTCATGAAAATGGAAGAGGCCGCAAAGACAGGCGATTTCTTTGTCACGGTCACCGGCTGCAATCACGTTATCACCGAGAAGAGCTTTCTTAATATGCATGAGGGCGCGATTCTCTGCAATGCAGGCCATTTTGATGTGGAAGTCGATATGGCCGGACTGCGCAAACTCGCTGTCAATACATTCGAGGCACGCAATAATATCATGGGCTATACGCTGCCGAACGGCGTGACGATCTATGTCATCGCAGAGGGCAGACTGGTCAATCTCGCAGCCGGTGACGGTCATCCGGCGGAGATCATGGATATGAGCTTTGCGATTCAGGCGCTGAGCGCAGAGTGGCTGATCCGGAACCGGGAGAATGTCACGAGCGTGCTCAATAACGTGCCGCGTGAGGTCGATGAGGCGGTCGCGTGCAGAAAGCTCAGGAGCATGGACATCGAGATCGACACGCTGACCGAGGAGCAGCGCGTATATTTGTACGGCGCCGACGCAGACTGAAACCGGAGGCGCATTTCATCTGACGAAAAGGAGGTCTTTTTCATGAGTGAAGCAGCAAATGCACTTGCGGATTTTCTGACCAAAATGGATCAGAAGCTGGACGCGCTGGACGGAAAAGTCGAACGCTATTCCGCATACATGGTGAAGAAACTGAACGAAACATCCGACACACTTGCAAATATGCAGACGGCGCAGCTCAAGCTGATGACCGAAAGCCTTGAAACAATGGGCAGCCAGATCAGCGCAATGGAGCGGCAGATCGGTGCGTATCTTTCGCCGGATACGACGAATGACGCAGTCATTGCAAAGCTCAATGAAACGGCCGATGCGCTGCAGAATACCATGGAGCGCAGCATCAATCTGATCGGCTATCACGGCGACCGGCTCCAGCGCAAGCTGACGGAGAGCGTGCAGCAGGTGGAGAACGGGCTGCAGCAGCATAACATGGTGTTTGAAAAGCCGGAAGCAGTCCCGGAGCAGCTTCATGCGGTTCCGGAGAACCCGGAGGGGACGTTCGAGAATCCGGAGGTCTCGGTTTTTGAGAATCCGGAAGCAGAATATATTGAACAGCCGGATGTACCGGTCGAGAATCCGGAGCCGGTCATTCAGACAGGTGATGATAAGGAGGGAACGCTGCGATGACAGTACAGGAACAGCTTGCAGCCTGCTTCGATTTTGTAAAGAAGCGCATCAGTTTTCAGCCGGAGATCGCGCTGATTCTTGGTTCGGGACTCGGCGGATTTGCCAATAAAATTGATGTCAAGGAGACACTTGCATATGCCGACATCCCGAATTTCCCGGTCTCAACGGTCGCAGGCCATGCGGGACGGTTTGTATTCGGATATTGTGACGGTGTGCCCGTCGCGGTGATGCAGGGCAGAGTGCATATGTACGAGGGCTATACGCCGCAGGAGGCCGTTCTGCCGGTTCGTCTGCTGAAAATGCTCGGCGCAAAGGTGCTCTTCCTGACCAACGCGGCAGGCGGCATTCAGCCGGGGATGCACGCGGGCGAATTCATGCTGATCACCGATCAGATTTCGAGCTTTGTACCGTCGCCGCTGCGCGGTCAGAATCTCGATGAGCTCGGTGTCCGCTTCCCGGATATGAGCGAAATCTACAGCAAGCGCCTCAATCAGATCATCCGGAAGATCGCAGTCAATGCAGAGATTCCGCTGAAAGAGGGCGTCTATGTACAGACGGCAGGCCCTGCATATGAATCCCCGGCAGAAATCCGGATGTTCCGGCTGCTCGGCGCGGATGCAGTCGGCATGAGCACGGCGATCGAAGCGATTGCGGCGCGGCATTGCGGCATGGAGATCTGCGGTGTTTCGTGCATCAGCAATCTGGCGGCCGGGATCTCGCCGCATCCGCTGACGCATGAGGAGGTCAAAGAGGCGGGCGATAAGGCAGCTCCGCAGTTTGAGCAGCTTGTCCGTCAGGCAATCGCGGAGATTCATAAGGCAATCTGACATCTCGGCAAAGGAGGCGTATCTATGGGCAAAAACGGCAGGGGAGAAAAAACGCTCCGCCAGATTCAGCATTGGGAGCGGAAGCATCTGCGCAGCCATACTAAGGTGAACTATGCCCTGACGGTTGACCTGCTGAAAAACAACGGCATGGATACGGATTTCCGGCGCTATATCCTCACGAAAGAGTATACATTCATCTCCGATACGGCGCGGACATTTTCGCTCGGCAATTTCGGCGAAACGGTCAAGGGCTGGCTGCACAGCGCCGTGCAGGAGATCGAGATTTTCCATGAGCGGCAGGCAATGCGCGGAAAGCTGGATAAAACGCTGCGTGCCGATTCGCTCTTTGACCAGATGGAGCAAGTGTTTTACGGCCTGATGGCGCAGTTTCTCCATGCGGTCAGCTTTTTCCAGTATGACCGGATCGGGAATGCTGTCTACCGGGAATACGGCAGCGCGCAGATCAAGCGGATACTCGACCGCGGTACGCAGCTGCTGGAATATTACGGCTCGTATCTCTCCATGCAGGGGGCGGCTGCGTTTGCAGAGCCCATTGACGAGATCGGCAATATCAAAATCGCGGTGGAATCCATGCAGGAAGCGCTCCGCGAAACCGGTACGGCACTCCAATAATTAACAGCATACAGAAAATGCCCCGAATCAATCGTGCTGATTGGTTCGGGGCTGTGTTTTTTATGTATCATGCTTCATCCAGCATATGCGTCATATCGTAGAGCATCGGGGCCTTGCCGATGAGAAACAGCGCAGCATTGACAGAACCTTCTGCAAAGACGCGCTTTGAGGATGCCGTATGCTTGAGCGAGATGCATTCATCCGGCCCTGCAAACAGAACCTCATGCTCACCGACGATTGTGCCGCCGCGGATCGAGTGCATACCGATCTCGGTGATCTCGCGCTTTTTGCGGACGCTGTGGCGGTCATAGACGGTGTGCTTCGGCGGATCATATTCCGCACAGAGCGCATTTGCGAGCATCAGAGCCGTGCCGGAGGGCGCGTCAATCTTCTGATTGTGATGCTTCTCGATGATCTCAACATCAAACTGATTGCCGAGGACAGCTGCCGCCTTCTTTGAGAGGGCGATC
>CAMNFV010000147.1 GCA_946537515.1 uncultured Ruminococcus sp.
CGCCTTTAGATCAATTCAAACGGGATGAAACTCCTTGAAGCGCGTTCCCTGTGAGATCAGCGTGCCGCGCATACCGGTACGCAGGCTGTTCCAGAGTGAGCGGTTGATTTTGAACTCCATTACGGAGCCGTCCTCGATTTCAAATTTTACGTAATACAACGTATCGGAACTCATCATCATCGCGCCGTCGGAACCCGTCGGCATCATTGAAGTGTCATCGCGCTTGTATAAATCCGCGACAACTGCCTCACGCTCCAGAACCGGGGAATTGTTATTGTTGATCCACTCTGTTATATTTTTGACAAGAATGCAGACGAATAAAACAGCGAACGCAATAAAAAATAATGTCACGAAAATGCTCAAAACTGAAAACGGCATTTGCAGTCTCCTCCTTTGATAAGCGGCATGTTTTGTGTTGTGATGATAGGGACAAAGCGGCTGCTTCCTGCTTTCATATTACCATAATAATGCGGAAAAGTCAACCGGGTCGGCATTGCTGAAACGTGATGACCATTTGGAAAAATGCTTGACAAACCGCATCCTGTATGCTATAATAATCTCGTTATTGATTATCGCATTATCAATCAAAGAGGTTACAAATGGCGAACAGAAATCACTCGATTGACCCCGTACTGCTGAAAAGTGCGCAGGCGCAATTCCTGCAAAAGGGCTTTTCCGGTGCATCCTTACAAGAAATCTGCCAGAACGCCGGCGTGACAACAGGCGCATTGTATATCCGCTATCGCAGCAAGGAAGCCTTGCTTGAAGCGGTTGTGCAGGAAGCAGTCGATCTGCTCGAACAGATCGCGGCGTCCGCTGCGGCGGATGTCAGCACGCTCAGCGACCGTGCGCTGCTCAAACCGTGGTATTCCGGCGTGCCGGAGATCGCGGGATTCTTTGCGCTGTTCGATTCCGTGCGGGAGCCGTTCCGGCTGCTGCTGACCTGTTCCGACGGGACGAAATACTGCAATTTCCGCCATGATTTTGCGGATCGCATGACGGATGCGGATTATCCGTATCTGCTGGAAGCGCAGCGGCGCGGGCTTGCGACTGAACCGATCTCCCGTGCAGAGCTGCACAGTCTGCTGACAGCTTACTGGTCGCTTTTTTATGAGCCGTATATTCATAATATGGCAGCAGATGAAATCAAACAGCATTGCATCACGATTGAAAAGCTTTTTAACTGGCGCAGCGCGCTTGGATTGCCGGAATGTCTGCCGGACTGACCGGCTTTTCTTTCTGTCGGAAGTTAGCTAAAGCTAACCTATATATTATCAAAAAGGAGAATCCCTATGAGCAAAAAAGAACTGAAACCCGAACAGACCGCCGCCAAGCCTGCGTCCAAAAAGATGCGCACCAAAGAACTTATTTATGCCGGTGCATTCGGCGCACTCTACATCGTCCTGATGATGGTCATCGTCATGAGCTTCGGCATGGTTCCGATCCTCTATATCATCGCGCCGATCGCAGTCGGACTGGTCTGCGGCACGGTCTATCTGCTGTGCGTTCTGAAGGTGCGCAAATTCGGCGCAGCCCTGATCCTCGGCATTTTGTTTGCCCTGATGACTGCAAACGGCGGCATCTGGAGCATCTGCGGTGTCATTGCATCCGCGCTGATCGCCGAGGTCGTGATGCTGCTCGGAAAGTATAAGTCGAAATTCATGTACCTGCTTTCTTTTGTGATTTTTAATCTGAACATGGCCTGCCCGTATCTGGCACTTGCGACTGCAAAGGATGCTTTCATCCAGCGCTCCCGCGAGTATTACGGCGATAAATATGCAGACGGCATTGCAGCGCTTGCGACAGACTGGATCTGGTTCGCGGTTCTCGGCTTTGCGATCATCGGCGGCATTCTCGGTTCGCTGGTCGCAAGCAGGCTCATCCGCAAGCATTTTGAAAAGGCGGGGGTCGTGTAATTGGGCTTCGATGTTTACGACGACGAATCAAAGGCTCTGCTGCATTTTGATCCCCGGACAAAATTCATGCTGTTTGTCACAAGCCTGATCGTGAGTGTGAACTGTTTTGACCTGATGCCGCTTCTGATTTACAGCGTTTTTCTCTGCGCGATCTATTTTCTGTGCGGCAAGCGAATGCAGGCGGTCAAATTGTTCGCAGCATTTGCATTTCTGACCTATCTGAAATTTGCAATGGAGCGCGCCGGAACCGGTGCACCGGTTGTCGTCATGATCTTTTCGACGCTGATTACGGTCTTTCTGTTTTTCTTTCCGGTGCTGATCTCGCTGATGCTCATTACGAAGACGACGCGCATCAATCAGTTCCTTGCTGCATTTCAGGCGATGCATCTGCCGAATGCGCTGATTATCCCGCTGGCTGTCATGTTCCGGTTTATCCCGACGGTACAGGAGGAATGGCAGGGCATCCGCAAAGCAATGGCCTTCCGCGGCATTTCCATGGAACCGGCCGCAATCCTGCGCGCACCGATGAAAACCGTGGAATATATCCTGATCCCGCTGCTCTTTTCCACGATCTCTGTGATGGAGGAGTTAGCCGCCGCTGCCCTTGCGCGCGGCATGGACAGCGAGAAGAAGCGCACTTCCTGTGAAACGGTGAAGCTGCGGGTTCATGATGATCTTGTGATGCTCGTATTTCTCGGGATTGCAGGCTATTTTGTATATCGAAAAATCACGGGAGGTGCGGCATGATCGAACTCAAAAACGTCGATTTCCATTACGGCGGCGAGAACGGCACCGGTGACGGCGTTGACGCGCTGAATCTGACGATCCATGACGGGGAAATCGTTGTCCTGTGCGGAGAAAGCGGCTGCGGAAAGACGACAGTGACACGGCTCATCAACGGCTTGATCCCGCATTTTTATGAGGGTGAACTCCTCGGTGAGGTGCTCATTGACGGCGTGAATGTCTCACAATCGGAGCTGTCTGAAACGGCGAAAAAAGTCGGCAGCGTGTTCCAGAATCCGAAGAGTCAGTTCTTCAATATTGACACAACGGGTGAGCTGACATTCGGCTGTGAAAATCTCGGAATGCCGCCTGCGGAAATCGCCCGCCGCCTGGAAAAGACGAAGGATGATCTGAAACTTTCGGCGCTGATGAACCGCAATATTTTTGAGCTGTCCGGCGGCGAAAAGCAGCAGATTGCCTGCGGCTCCGTTTATGCAACAGAGCCGGATATTTTCGTCATGGACGAACCGTCTTCCAATCTCGATCAGAAAGCGGTTCACCGCCTGCATGATACCCTCTGCAAAATGAAGCAGGCGGGCAAAACGATCGTCATCTCTGAGCACCGTCTGCATTTTTTAACGGACATTGCCGACCGCTTTATTTATCTGAATGACGGCAGGATCGAGCGTGAATTTACATGTGAAGAAATCATGCAGCTGTCCGCGGAAGCACTGTCCGGGCTCGGTCTGCGCTGTACTTCGATCAGTCAGATTCCCTGCGCGCCGCAGCCGCTGAATCAGCAGAAGAAACCTGCGTTGGAGGTCCTTGATCTTTCCTGTTCACGGCAGAATGCACGTATTCTGGATATCGACCGTATCCGGCTTCCGGAGCATGGGATTATTGCGGTGATCGGTGATAACGGCTGCGGAAAAAGTACGCTCGCGGAAGCACTCTGCGGCCTGCTGCCCTGTGACGGAAGTGTTTCCTTCGGGGAAGCTTATCTTGATGCAAAGCAGCGGCAGAAGCAGAGCTATCTTGTCATGCAGGATGTGAACCGGCAGCTCTTTTCGGACAGCGTGCTGGAAGAGGTCATGCTGAACGCGGATGTTACCGAACATGACGCAAAATCAACGCTTTCCGCGCTGGGGCTCGGTGATTATACGGATCGGCATCCTGCCTCGCTTTCCGGCGGACAAAAGCAGCGCACGGCAATCGCCGCTGCCCTTTGCGCCGGCAAAGAGATCCTGTTCTATGACGAACCGACCAGCGGGCTCGATTGCCGGGGTATGGAACGCTTTGCGGCGCTTTTGCATGATACGCAGCAGCGCGTCCGGCTCTCGGTGATCATCACGCATGATCCGGAACTGATCCTGCGCTGCTGTACCCATGTACTGCATCTTGCAAACGGCAGAGTCTCTGCATTTTATCCGATTGACCTGGCCGGAGCGGAGCGCGTGAGATCCTATTTTCTTGCGAAAAGCGAAGACAGCACAAGTAAAAAGCGCGACCATACATCGCAGGTCGGAAAGATTCTGCAATATGCAGGCGACCACAGAAAAACGGTGTGTTTTGCGGCATTTCTGATGATCCTCGGCGCAGCGGCAAGCGTGACTCCGTATGGAATCGTGTCAATTCTTGCGAACAGGCTGCTGACCGGTGAGAGCGTTACGCTGCAAAATTCCATGCCGCTGATCGGCGGGATTTTGCTGTGTGAAATATTGTACGCGGTGCTGTATATGCAGGGGCTGAAGGTATCGCATCATGCGGCATTCGGCACACTCGAAAACATACGCTGCCGGCTGCAGGAGAAGCTTGAAGCGCAGCCGCTCGGCAGCATCACGGAGCGCCCGTCCGGCGAAATCAAAAAGCTGTTTACGGAGGATATCGAATCCATTGAGATGCTCCTTGCGCATATGATTCCGGAGGGACTGGCGAATTTATTTGTTCCGGCTGCGGCGCTCCTGCTGCTGATCGCAGCGGACTGGCAGCTTGCCGTTCTGACTGTCCTGATGGTACTGATCGGACTCAGCATCTCAAAGCAGATGTACAAAGTCGGCATGGACAGAATGGGCAGCTATTTCGCATCTGCCAGACGAATGAACAATGAAATTGTCGAATATGTCGGCGGAATGGAAGTCGTGCGCGTGTTCAACCGGCAGAATGATTCCGATGCAAAATTTGAAAAGGCGGTCCGGGAATACCGCGATTTTGCGCTGGACTGGTACCGTGTCAGCTGGCCGTGGATGGCGCTGTACGGGAGTGTATTTTCCCATATCGTGCTGTATACGCTGCCGTTCGGCGGACTGCTGATTCTGCTTGGTCAGCTTGATGTCACGCGGTATCTGCTGGCGTTGATTCTGTCCTTCGGCATCGGTCCGCTGCTGCTGCATTGCATGAGCTTTGTCGGTGCGATTCCGCAGGTGAGCTATAAGCTGCAATCGCTGGAACGTGCGCTGGATACGCCGCCGCTGAAGGCCGGAGATGCGGCTTTTTCCGGCACGGATCACAGCATTCGCTTTGAAGATGTGCATTTTTCATATCGGGATACGGAGGTCATCAAAGGCGTTTCGTTTGAAGTTCCGCAGGGCACAACCTTTGCGCTCATCGGACACAGCGGAAGCGGAAAATCAACGCTTGCAAAGCTGCTCGTACATTACTATGATCTGAATTCCGGCAGAATTTCGATCGGCGGTCAGAATATCTGCGATCTGACGCAGGATGCCCTGAATGCACAGATCGCCTATGTTTCGCAGGATGCGTTTCTGTTCAATAAAAGCATCATGGAGAACATCCGCATCGGACGGAAAGATGCGGCAGATGAAGATGTCATGGCGGCGGCAAAGCTCGCGGAATGTGATGATTTCATCCGTTCCCTGCCGCAGGGCTATGATACACCGGCCGGACTTGCAGGCAGTATGCTTTCCGGCGGTCAGAAGCAGCGGATCGCCTTTGCGAGAGCCATTCTCAAGGATGCGCCGATCATTGTGCTCGACGAAGCAACGGCCTTTGTCGATGCTGAAAATGAGCAGAAAATGCGGCGCGCGATCTCGCGGATCACACAGGGAAAGACGGTCATCATCATTGCGCACAAGCTGCGTTCCGTGCAGGATGCAGACCGGATTCTGGTTCTGCGCGACGGACAGATCGCGGCACAGGGCACGCATGATGCGCTGTATCAGACGAGTGAAGATTACCGCAGATTATGGGATATCTCCGCGCAGACACAGGATTGGAAGCTGAAACAGGAGGTGACGGCATGATCGGTATGGTGCATCGGATTCTCAGATTTTCCGGCAGCAATGCAAGGCGCATTCGGCTTGCGTATCCGGTTGTATTTCTGAAATCGCTCTGTATGAATGTGCCGCTGATGACGGCGTATGTTCTGCTGACAGCCTGTCTGCACAATGCGCTGACGGTTCGCAGCTGTGCGGTCAGCGCGGCTGTGCTGTTCGGTGTATTCCTGCTTCAGGCGCTTCTGACGAATCTGTCTGACAGACTGCAATCCGGCACAGGCTACCGTATTTTTGCAGAAAAACGCATCGCGCTCGGCAAACATCTCCGCCGGCTCCCTATGGGCTATTTTACAGAGGGAAATCTCGGCAAGATCAGTTCTGTATTATCTCAGGATATGGTTTTTATCGAGGAGCAGGCGATGACGATTGTGGCGGATGTCGTCAGCGATTTGTTCTCCGCCTGCATCACTACGGCATTCCTGTTCTGGTTTCATCCGTATCTCGGAATCATTGTGCTGGTGACAGAGATCCTTGCGGTTTTGCTCGCACAGCCGCGGGTGCGGCTTTCGCTTGATGATGCGGCATCCAGACAGGATACAGCGGAAGATCTGACAAGTGCAGTTCTCGAATATACCGAGGGGCTGCCGGTCATCCGCAGCTATTCCATGACCGGTGAAAGCGCCGCCGATCTGCGGCAGGCATTCCGCAAAACCCGCACAGCCAATCTCGACTTTGAAAAGCATATTGTGCCATATGAAACGGCACAGCTTATTCTGTACGGCCTCGGCATGGCGGCTCTTCTGGCTGTATCTGTATGGCTGCTGCAAACCGGTGCGATTGACCGGGAGCATGTGCTCGGCATGATGCTGTTCCTTTTCAGTGTATTCACGGCAATCCGGCATCTCTATCAGCAGAGTACGCGCCTGACGATCATGAAGGCTTGTCTTGACCGGATTGATGCGCTGTTTGCAGAGGATGAGCTGCCGGATACGGGCACGATGCAGATCCCGGCACACAGCGAAGCGGAAATCGAGTTCCGGAATGTATCATTCGGCTATGGAGAAAAGGAGGTTCTGCACGATATTTCGTTCATGGCAAAGCAGGGCGAAATGACGGCGCTGGTCGGTGAATCCGGCGGCGGAAAATCGACAATCGCCAATTTGCTGGCGCGTTTCTGGGATGTGAAATCGGGTGAAATTCTGCTGCACGGTGCGGATATCCGGAAAGTGCCGCTTTCCGATCTGATGAGCCGGATCAGCATGGTCTTTCAGCATGTGTATCTATTTCAGGATACGGTTTACAATAATATTGCAATGGGACGGCCGGATGCAGCGCCGGAGGAGGTTTATGAGGCAGCCAGAAAAGCGCGCTGCTATGATTTTATCATGCAGATGCCATACGGATTTGACACGCTGATCGGTGAGGGCGGTGCAACGCTTTCCGGCGGTGAGGCGCAGCGGATTTCAATCGCAAGATGTATTCTGAAGGATGCGCCGATTATCATTCTGGATGAAGCGACGGCAAGCATTGACGCCGACAATGAGCGCAGCATTCAGGAGGCGATGAGCGCTCTCTGCAAAGGCAAAACGACGCTCGTGATCGCCCACAGACTGTATACGGTCACGGACGCCGATCAGATTCTGGTCCTGAAAGACGGACAGATCGCAGAGCGCGGAACGGCACAGGCGCTCCGGGAGAAAAACGGCATCTTCGCGCGATTGGAGGCGGCAAATGGGTAATTCTGCAAAAAAGATCCTCGGCTTGCTGCTGATGATGACAAGTGTATTTCTTCTGCTCGGCGGGCTGTATCTGGAAACCAGCGGCGTTCTGAATGCAGTCCTTGCCGGATGCGGTATACTTCTGCTTATCATCGGACTGCTTCTTTATAAGCTGACGGGTGATTCTGAATCATAAGCTCCTC
>CAMNFV010000148.1 GCA_946537515.1 uncultured Ruminococcus sp.
CCGTCCCTTCCGGGAACACGCCTTCCGCGGCCTGTGCATCGACATGGATGCCGGATTCCGAATCAGCGCTGTAGCTGATCAGGACGATCTCCGGCTCTGACGGTGTCAGCGGCTCCGTCAGATAGGAGTCAACAGAGAGCACGCCGACCATATCGGAGCCGCCGCGCAGATATTGCTGCTCTGCAACGGCGCCCTCGCAGTTTCCTTCAATGACATGGATCTGTACGCCGTCCTCTGTCTCCTCAGTGCCGGAGACAATTCCGGTTCGATCCGGTTCGCCGTCGGCATCCGAATCGAAGAAGATGATATCTCCCTCGGTTTCATTGCCGCACGGTGTCAGCATACCGTTTTCGCTGAGTGTTTCATACCACGCCCAGCAGCCGGAGCCATATGGGATCCGGTCCTTTTCGATTCCCGCATAATACATGCAGAAATAGGTGAACATGGTGTTCCATTCGCCGTACGGGTTTCCGTACCATGCACCGTAGCGCGTATATCCGGTCCGGCTGGTGCCGTCATCGGAGAGCAGCACCTCGCCCGCACCCTCGGTATAGCCGAGCTGTGATACGGCGATTGCCGCAATCCGCTGCTGCGGTGATTCATCGGTAAATTTCGGGAGCAGCGCTTCCCAATCCGCCGGATCTTCCGCTGTCTCAGCGGTCTCAGCCTTTTGATCCGGCGGATCGGCATCCGTCTCGACGACAGATACCCCCGGCGGGGCGCCCTCCTCCGAGATTGCGGTACCGACCCGGCGCAGCTGCCAGAAAACGCCTCCCGTCACCAGAACGGACATTGCAGTGACCGCTGCTTCAAACCGTAACCGGTGTCTGCGCGCATCCCTGAACTCCCGAACCAGCAATTCGACTCGTTCTTTCATTCGGTTCCTCTCTTTTCCAATTCTAATCCTTATTCCGCCCGACGGACCCGCGGCGGCCAGAGTCTGAACACCTCTCGCCCGACCATCTGATCCTGTTCCACACAGCCGATGACGGAGCTTCGGCTGTCTACAGAAGATTCCCGGTGATCGCCGAGGACAAAATACTGTCCTTCCGGCACATAATACGGGAACTTGATATCGCATTCTCCAAGTTTTTTCGCAGAAAGATACGGCTCATCCTGAAGCTGATCATTGACGAACACATTGCCGTCCTTATCCATCCGGACGACATCGCCAGGCAGGCCGATCACGCGCTTGAGCAGCAGCTTATTCTGCCAGGAAAAGCAGCAGACATCGCCGCGGTCAAAATGCTTGCTCTGCACCAGCAGCAACACATCATTTTCAAAGAGTGTCGGCTCCATGCTCTGCCCGGTCACCTGAATCACCGGCAGAAACAGCGTCGAGATCAGCACCGCGATCGCCGCAATGACAATCAGCACAGAAGCAATACGAACCGCAATTTTCTTACGGTTCGCTTTCATGTCAAGTCCGCTCCGGACTGCTTCTACGTCTTTTAATGTCAGGTCATGCAGCGAAGCAGATTCCTGTTCCTTCATCAGCTCGCAGATGATTCCGATCAATTCGCTCTTGCTGAGATGCTGAAATTCCTTCCGATCCATTTTGCTTCACTTCCTGACGCAAACCGGTCATTCTCTTCCGGCTAATCTATAATGATACAGCAATTATATAGTAATTATTATACTGAAAAATCAAGCGGTTGTCAATAGGAAATGCTCTTGATTAGTATGTTTTTTCGTGCTTTTTCATCATTTTCACTTTCATTTATACTGCTCGTAAAATATTTGTACTGTGCAATTATAATTTTATTGTCCGATTATCATTTCTTCAACGATATTTGTACCGAATGTTGAAAAAAATCGCAGCCGCACCGCTTTGACCATATGTCAAATGCGACGCAGCTGCGCGCTTTTATTACATTTCGTCCTTCTTCATACAACTGCAATAAACAGCGATTGCTTCCGATGCAAGCTTCGCAGTTCCAGCTCCGCCGGCACGGTCGATATTCTCCGTGATCTCTCCGCCGCCGGCATACCATTTGCCGAGTCCCGCCAGAATTTTCACGGTGCAGTCGTAGCAGTTTTCGGTGATGAAATCCCGGAGCCGCTGCACCTGCCGCTGTACCTGCGGATCATCGGGCGCCAGCTGCCGCATCCCGCCGAATTCCGTGAACAGCCGCATCATATCTGCGGCGAGCCGTTCCTGATCCGCGGGGGTGCGCTTCGCATCTTTCTCCTGCATCTGCTGATATTCCGGCGTATTGCCCCAGGTTTCCTTTGCCTGCTTTGCGTAGGCATCGAGCTTTGCTGTGTCAAATGCTGTAAAATCCATATATTTCACTCCTATTAATTCAATTCCGCGTGCGAAGAGAATCAGGTTTTCCAGATGCTCCTTTTTCATTTCCAGCATCTTGATCTGCTGCCGGAGTGCCGTATTCCGGTCATAATCCGGCGCATCGAGGATCCGTTTGATATCCGCCAGCGGAAAGCCCAGCTCCCGATAGAGCAGGATCTGCTGCAAACGCTCCAGCGCTGTATCGTCATACAGCCGGTAGCCTGCCTGCGTCCGGACAGCAGGCGGCAGCAGCCCGATCTGATCGTAATATTGCAGCGTGCGGACGCTGATGCCGGTCAGCTCGCTGACTTCCTTTACGGTTCTCATGGTGTTCCCTCCTTTGCGTGATTTCAGTATACAGTATCACGCAGCGTCAGAGTCAATCCCTTCCCGCGAAATTCGTCGGATTGCACAAAGCGGAGCGCCGAAAATGCAGCAAAACAGAGATGACAACAATATCCATTGACTTTTCAGGCGGAAAAGTGTAAACTAAGGATAGATGCATCCGGCTTGAAGGAGGAATCTTTTATGAAACGGCTGGCTTCATTCTGCATTTCGATTCTAATGCTGCTGATTCTGCTGCCGTCACAAAGTGCAGCAGCTGCTGATCTTTCTGAAGAGAGCGTCCGGGCGGCAATGCTCGCGATGGAAAAGCAATATCCGGAAGGGACGCCCTTCAGTAACAGTAATTTCTACCAATGGAAAGGCGGCATTTTCAGCGGCGGATACGGCTGCGCAGGCTTTGCATTCATGCTCAGCGATGCGGCATTCGGCTCGCTGCCCGCCCGGAAATATTACGATTACAGCAAGATTCGCGTCGGCGATATTCTCCGCGTCAACAACGACGGCCATTCCGTTATCGTGCTCTATGTCAATGCCGACAGCGTCACCGTTGCCGAGGGCAATTTTAACGGTAAGGTTCATTGGCGCCGCGAAATCCCCATGTCCACAATCCGGAACGGCCAGACCGCCTACGCCATGACGCGCTATCCGGAAGCTGCTCCGGCGCAGGCAAAGGGCGATCTCAACGGCGATTCCGCAATCTCCGCTGAGGATGCGCAGATCGTCCTCAATGCCTATGTCCGGACGATTTCCGGCTTCTCCTCCGGCCTGACACAACCCCAGCTTGCCGTTGCCGATATCGACGGAAACGGTTCAGCCGATGTCAGCGATGCACAATATATTCTTCGCTATTACGTTGAAAATACAATTTCGGGACGTTCCTGGTCCTGGGACCGTATCATCCGGGGCTATTAACGCTTCATTTTCCAGATCGGATATCATATGCGATAAGCCGCTCAATTTTGGCAGTTACGCTGAATTGAGCGGCTTTGTTTTGTCTGATATCATGATTTCGCAGGAGATACGTCGATGATACAGTATTCCGAGATCGTGCCGGTCTTGAACGGAATCGCCCAGCCGGAGATGCCCGATGTGACGATAAAATCTGTATTCCGGCGTGTTTCATGGCCGTAGATCGCGTCATTGTCGCTGATGAGCAGCCCGATCTGTCCCGCCGGGAAGATATGGCCGCCGTGCGTATGACCGGAGAGTACCAGATCAAAGCCGGCCGCCGCCTCTGCATCATAATCCGTCGGCTGATGATCCAGCACGATCTGATAGAGCCCGTCCGCCGCAGACGCCGCAAGTGCATCCGCAGAAAGCCGCTCCGGCGCATAGAAATCCAGCCGCCCGATCACCGCAAACCGGTCGTCAATCACCGCTGTCTCATCCGCAAGAATCTTCACATGATTCTCCGTCAGCGCAGCACGCAGATCGTCCGCCGAGAAGCTGCGATACTGATAATAGCCCTCGTCGTGATTACCGTAGACATAGTAAATGCCGTATTTCAGCTGCATTTCGCCGAGTGCTTCACATGCGCGCAGCATGTCCTCCTTTTTCGTATCATCATCCACAAAATCCCCGACGATGAACAGCACATCCGGTTTCTGAGCCTCAATCCGCTGTATCTGCTCTGCAAACTCCCCGCCGCTCAGCGTGATGCTCAAATGAGAATCCGCGAGCATGGCGATCCGCAGCGGCTCCCCGCCGAGCGATTTCTGCGTCGTGAGCTGATAATCGGTCTCATAGACATGATGTGCAAAATACCAGCCCATGCCAAGCACCGCCGCGGTCAGAAGCAGCGCCGCACCGCCCGCATAATTGCGCGTGCGCGGTTTATGCCGCAGCTTCCGGATGATAAGCGCGATCAGATCGCAGATAATCCAGATCACCATGAGATGAATCAGCACGACGAACATCGTAAACATATTGACGAAATAGGTGCACATCAGCGCCCCGACCGGCAACAGCGCCGCCAGCCAGGAAAGCAGCTTATGTTTCTCTCCGAGCTGCTCCAGCACCCGGAACCGGTGAAAGCGCGTCACCAGAAAGATCACGCTGATGATCCCGGCCAGCGCAACCGCTGCAAAAATCGCAATCCACATACCAATCAATCACTCCCGCATTTCCTGCAATCAGAGCGGATACTGCTTTGTGTATTCCTTTTCGCCGCGGCGGAACCGCAGCGTCAGCTGATCGTTTTCCAGCTCTGCGGCCGTGACCTCTGCCTCACGCAGCAGCATCAGCCGCCGCAGCATCATCTGCTGATTGTCGTTATACTCCGCGCAGTCATCCGATGTAAACAGGACGCTGCCCGTCAGCGCATTGATCTCCGCGAGACATTGTCTCTGCGAAGCGGGCATCCCGACGCGGTCTCTGCGCAGGAAGAATACATCCGGATCATTCAGGAATGCCCTGCCGTCAAGCTGACGCCGGAACACCGAATTCAGCAGCGAATGCTTTGTGCTGATGCGTTCGCGGTGCATGACGCGCATATAGGGCTTGTCATCCCAGTCGAGCGACACATCACAGCCGATGCGGCAGTAATCGACCTTGCCGAATGCGCTGCCGAGCGGCACACCGCAGCCGAGAATCTCCGCGTCCTGCGTGATGCTGCGCAGAAAGTCCATTGCATCTGCCATGATCCGGCCGCGTGTTTTATCCGGACGCGGCTGAATACATGCTGCATAGAGGAAATCCAGCTTCAGGAGCGCATAGCCCCAGCCATGAATCACCGTATCAAAGACCTGCCGCAGATAGGCACGTACCCCCGGATGATAGATATCCAGCGCATAGAAGCCGCTCCAGTTGGAGCCGCCCTTGACAAAATTGCCTTCGCGGTCGGTCACAAGCCAGTCCTTATGATCGCGGAAGATCTCCGATTTCTCCTCGCAGACAAAGGGCGCCAGCCAGATTCCCGGGCGCTGCTTCGCCTTCCGGATCGCATCCGCAACATTGTCCATACCGTTCGGGAATTTTTCCTTATCGACCGAGAACCAGTCACCGACCGCCGTTGCCCAGCCGTCATCGACCTGGAACACATCAGCTCTGTAATCAAGCGAATGCAGCCCGAGCAGATCGTCAATGAGTTTCTGCTCGCTGATATCCGCATAGCGACGATACCAGCTTGTATAACCGAAGATCGGCTTTGCCTTGATTTCGGGCAGCTCCAGCGCCGCAAAATAGCCGTCAAAGACCTGCGCTTCGGTGCCGTTCAGCACGATCGCGTCCATGCGGAAGCTGTCGTGCAGATGCAGCCCTGCACAATCCTTGCAGAGCTTCACAGCCGCTTCCGGTGTGTCTGTTTCGATGCGGGTAAAGCCGTCGCGCTCATTCAGCGAGCCGATCAGCGTAAACTGCTCCCCGCAGCGGAAATAGCCATAGGTCCAGCCGTGCAAATGTCCGACCGTATTCGGATACGGCGTGAAGTTATAGTCGCCGTACTGCGTCAGCGCATATTTTTCGAGGATGTTGCGCGGCACATGGTCCAGTCCGCGCATTTTGCCGTGAATACTGTGCTCAATGCTGTCCGTCCAGGACTGCCAGCCGTTGAGGAAGATGCGCTCTGATTCGTCAAAATCATGCGAAAAGACCGCAGAAAGCTCCTCCAGCACAATTTCCGTATCCGTTGTGACCTGCACGCTGATCCGGCTGCCGTCCCATTCTGCGGCGAGGCGGACATGGTCGGTCTGTGCCGCGCCGCCGTCTGTCATCAGGCAGAATTCGCTGCCGTTCTGCGTAAATTTCAAGGTAATTTGCTTCAGCTCTTTCATAAGGAGCCCCCTTTCTCAGTCTGCGGTTTGATAATTCAGTTCATGTTCCTTGCAGTAAGTCTCGGCATATGAGCCCGCCGGCACTTCGATCACGAGATCGCTGCTGCAATTCACAAACACATCAGCACCGATCTGCTTCAGGCTTTCCGGCAGTCTGACCGCCGCGAGCTGCGGGCAGTCCATAAACACATAACTGCCGATTTCGGCAACGCCCTCTTCCAGCGTGACCGCGGTCAGATTTTCACACTTGCCGAATGCACTCTCTCCGATTGCAGCGTGCTGACATTCGCCGATTTCCAGCGTTTCGATGCCGGAATCCGAAAAGGCATAGCGGCCGAGATCAATATTGCCGCCGGAAAATGTGACGGTGCAGGGATGCGTGCCGTGCTGGAAGCTGTAATCTCCGAGCCGGATATCTCCCTCAAATGCAACACGTTCCAGCTCCGGCAGATTCATAAAGCAATAGCGTCCCGTAGTGAGATCGCATTGCTCGCCGGTCAGCTCCGTGATCGCGCTGTCGCTAAAGCAATAATCTCCTAATCGCACAGGATTATCATAGAAATTCACGGTTTTGAGCTGCTTGCACTGCGAAAAGCATTCTTCCTCCATTGTGATTTCCTCTGCGCGGTGTGAAAACGCCGTAACCGATGATGCTTTGAATGCCGCATTTCCGAAATAGGTGATTGTCTCCGGCAGCACGATCCGGTGCGCAAAATTCGAAAAGCTGAAGCCGCCTCTTGCAATTTCCCGGACAGGCTGGTCCGGAAACGTCATGCCAAGCGCCTCACGGCTGTTTGCCGGCAGACAGATCGGTTCTTCGCTGTCCGGATCTGGCTGGCTGAACGTCTGCCGCTGAATACAATCAAGAATCGCAAATTCCGCGTGGACACCGGTTGTCCATCCCCATGAATAATCTCCGGTGTTGGCTTCATCATTCGCCTGATTCACCGCATCACCGAAAGGTATCTCATCGAAAGGCATCTGCACAGCGATATCGCGGCTGCTGTGATCCCCGATCTGATCGAGCAGATCATCAACGATCGAATTGACCTCCTCAGCGCTGCGGGTCACGGCAGGCGGTGATGTCTCATCTGCTTCGCGGCTCTCTGTTTCCTGCGTATCCTCCCAATAATCCAGAAGCGCATCCGGCAGGCAGCCGGTCAGCAGAAGCGAACAGAGCAGCACAGCCGGAATCATACGATATTTCATCTGAATCTCCTTTGACAGTTTGCAAAAGCTTGTGTTGCGATCAGCGGACAGCCCCGCAGGTATGAATCTATCATCTGCCGACTGGTCTGCAAGCAACAGGAAATGCTGCATTCTCATCTTGCTTTTCGCCGCATCACCGCGCCGTGCGCGGCTCCCTTGATCTAAAGTCCGCCG
>CAMNFV010000149.1 GCA_946537515.1 uncultured Ruminococcus sp.
AGCGGACACCGCAATTTCTCATTTCTAATTTCTCATTTCTAATTTTCTCGTTCTACTTTCTCCTTTTTCCTAATTCCCATTGAAATTTACGCCGTAATATGCTATAAGCCGGCAGTGCCGGCCTCCATTGATCTAAAGCTCTCCGGCAGCGATTTTTCTATATATGCCGAAACATTCTCATCTTGCTTTTTGCGAAATAATGTGCTATAATAAATAGTAAAATAAAAGTACAAGGAGCAGACCAATGTATTATTATATCCGGAACACATTGGAGAAAGCAGAAAAGCTGAATTTCACCAAGAAAAACAGCCGCTATGTCGCGGTGCTGACTTCAGACGAATGGCTTGCCTGCAAGGAGCAGTTTGATATGGGCATCGAAATGGACATCGACCTGTCTTCGATTCACTCCACAAAAGCAGAAGTCAACTACGATTCCCTGACGGGCAGCTTCTGTGTGCCGGACAGAAATCATATCTCCGAACCGAATACGAAATTTGCATTCGCGCTCGATGAAAAAGGCATCGTATTCATTGATGACAGCGGTTATGTAATGAAAATAATCAGCAATATCACGGGCTCGAAACGCTGGGCCATGCCGAGTCTGGAACGGTTTATCTACGATTTTCTGGAGCAGATCGTATCAAAGGATCAGATCATTCTGGAGAAATTCGACAAAGAACTCGATTCCATTGAATCCGGCATTATGGAGGGCGAGATCACGGATCCGTCCCAGCGGATCAGCCGCATCCGCAGCGATCTCCGTGACATGCGCATTCACTATGAACAGCTTCTCGATCTCAGTCAGGAGCTCGAAGAAAACGAAAACAATTTCTTCAAAAAGGAGAACACGCGTTATTTTCATCTGTTTACACAGCGTGTCTCACGGCTGCATGACCTGACAACCTCTCTGCGCGATTTTTCGATCCAGATCCGCGATCTTTATCAGTCGCAGCTGGATGTCAGGCAGAACCGGATCATGGCGCTGCTCACGATCATCTCCTCAATCTTTATGCCGCTGACGCTGATTGCCGGCTGGTACGGCATGAACTTCAAATACATGCCCGAGCTGGAATACAAAGCCTCCTATCCTGTCATCATTGCAATCAGTATCGCAATCGTGGTTGTGAGCCTTATCTTTTTCAAAAAGAAGAAATGGCTCTGAGGCGTTCAATCTGCTCTTTTGCATCATAGCGAAACCAAATCCCCGGCATAATTGTTTAAACCAATCATGCCGGGGATTTTTATGATGCCGTGCTGATGATCTCTTTCATATTATCCGGCATAGATTCAAACATCATTTCAACCACAGTTTCCGCAGAAGCAGTATTGTCATTCAGCAGCCACTCCTTCGTCATGCCCACACAGCCCTACGGCAGAGGACTTCGACAGCACATACGATCGCCTGAACAAGGAAATGACCGAAGCACAGGCAGAGTACAAACGTGTTGTAGCGGAATGCTCCACAGCGAGATCCCGCTAGCACGAAACAAACTACTTTTACAATAAGCTGCGTAAGCAGCCGGGATTGCTCACAGAGTTTGATGAGCTTCTCCGGAATGCGCTTGCGGATTATGTGAGGGTGGATTCAAAGGATAACATCATCGTCGTTTTCAAGGACGGAACTGAGGTATAAAACCAACACAGCCCTCGGCAAAATGGAGTGAACTTACTCCATTTGCCGAGAGCTTTTCTTTTGTCTGTGAACCTACAATTTGCAGATTTTTACACTTTGAGCTCATTTGTAATTACAGCCCTCGTGGTCGAGTGCTTTGTTGATACTGTCTGAATGGTCGTTGTTTCATCCGCAGAATCAGAAACAGAAACTGTGTCAACTGTATATGAAGTATCATGGAGGCTGATTCATATGAAATATGTATCCTGTCTTCAGGCGGGATGTGAGAATCGGCCGTCTTTTGCGATCGCTGATTATTCCCAGCTGCCGAGGTCAATGAAATCCGGATCATCTGCAACGCCGTCTGTTCCGGTGAGAATCGCCTGAAGACTGTGTGTCTCATAATCCGCGATGACCATATGCACAACGCTGTCGCTGCGGATCCGCACGAGTTCATTGTCGGTCTGCTCTGCTGTCATGCGCTCCTTGAAGCCGCCGACCGTCAGGCCGCGCTGACCGCTGAACAGATCATGATAGCGATTCCAGCGGATGAGATTGCCGGAATTATATGTCAGCAGATCGGCATTGCCCTTTGCGGCAAAGGAATTAACCACGCAGATATATGCCGGATCATCCCATTTCAGACCGTCATGCAGGGGCGTATTTTCATCGCGGAGCAGCGGGGTACCCTCTTTCGGCGTGACGCAGAGTTCTGCGACACAGGCGTCCTTTGCATCGGTGCAGAGAACATTCACGCAATAGGGATAGTGCGCTGCATTTTTGCGGAGATATTCTGCCGCCTCACGCGCTTTGCCATAGTGTTCGAGCGCATAGCGGATATCGTAGGTATAGCTGCACTTATCCTCGGTGGTATACGGAACTTCATTCTTGCTGCCGACATCGAGAATGCTCATCATCACGCCCTCGTCATTGACCGCGGTGAGGATCGTCAGGAAGCCGAGCATATTGACAGATGTGAAGCTCTCATCTCCGTGCTTCATATGCAGCAGCGCATGTGCGGCACAGATCTGATTTTCGCTGCCGAGCTGCCATTCCAGTACGCGGCAGGTAATGCGTTCGCCGGAAGCCGTCGCGCTGCCGGATGCCGTAATGCCGCTGCACGCTGTTCCGCGCAGGACATCCGGAATCAGCTGCATCAGGATCGCTTCCTCTGCGGAGAGAATGCCGTCCTCGGCGAAGCCTTCTGTATCACCTGCAATCGCTTTTGCAAATCCGCGGAGTTCCTGCTGATAGGATTCGCGCAGCGTCCCGAAGATCGCATCTGTGCGCATCTGTACGGCGGTGTAATCGCCGGAAAGATTCGGAAACGCCGCCTTGATATTCTCATAAAGATAAGGCTCTGTCATTTCGTCATAATCCGGACGCACTTTCTTGATTGCCTCGGCATACGCAGCGCCGATTTTGTCCGGGCTGCCCTTATCATAATCCAGGGTGATGTCATAATAGCTGTTTTTGCATTCAATCACGCAGGCACCGCCGCCGGTTGTGACGGTTTCGAGCGTTTTCTCTGAAGTCGGCGGGACGCCCTCATAGTGCCGCTCTGCATAAATATCCGAAACGGGTTTCAGTGTACTCGCACCCTGTTCCGGAGCGGTGAAATGCTCGTATCCGGTGCGCTGACTGCCGCAGCCGGTGAGCAGCAGCATGGCAGCAGCGACGAAAATACAATATTTTTTCATACGCATCACCTCACCAGCCGCGCTCCATGAGCCATGCGCTGAGGCGCTGCTCCCGTTCGGCGGTGTCGCCGTCCTCTGAAAGCTTGCCGAGCTGCATTTCGCCCTGTACCGTTCCGTCTACGAGGTAGAGCACACGTTCACTCATCGCTGCGACTCGGACGCTGTGCGTCACCATGAGAATGCCGGTACCTGCGCGCCAGATATTGACAAGCTCGCGCATGACATCCGCAGCCGCCTTGGAATTGAGCGCGCCGGTCGGTTCATCTGCAAAGAGAATCTGCGGCTCATTGATGAGCGCTCTGCACAGGCAGGCGCGCTGCAATTCACCGCCGGAGACCTCTGTGATCTCATGCTTTGCGGTCTCCGAAATGCCGAGCCGCTGCATCAGCGCTTCTGCACGGCTGTTAGCCTCTGCCCGCGCAGCACCCGCCTGATAGGCCGGCAGCACGATATTATCGAAGATGCAGAGCTTTTTCATCATATACATCTGCTGGAAGATGAATCCCATTTCCTTCAGACGAATCTGCGCAAGCTCCTTCTGCTGCATAGCGGAGAGTTCTCTGCCGCGGAACGATACCGAGCCGGATGTGACCGTATCCATACCGCTGACAGTATAAAGCAAGGTGGATTTTCCGCTGCCGGAAGGCCCCATGACAGAGATGAATTCGCCCGGCTGCATATCAAAGCTGACGCCGTTCAGGACGGTATTTTCCTGTTTGCTGGTTTTGTATGTTTTGCAAAGATTTTTGACTGAAATCAAAGTTTCCATTTTATGCCTCCCCTTATTCTTCGTTGATTCTGCGAATGTCGATGCGGCGGATCTTTGTGAGCGTCAGTCTCGTGACGAGCAGAACCGTGAGGATCACGGCTGCCGGAATCACAAGAAAACTCACCGGAAATTCAAACAGGAACCGGATGCCCGTGACCTGATATTGCCGCATAAAGAACCGGAAGAACGGTGTACCGGCTGTCCAGAAGATGATCTCACCGAGGACAACGGAGATCAGCGTGACACAGAGCATCCGCAGCAGATGCCAGCAGCGGATCGCGCTGTCCCGGAATCCCGTGCTCTTGAGCAGCGCAATTTCCGGTACCTCTTCCGAGAGAAAGACATTCTCATAGAGATAGGTAATCAGCGAGAGAATGAAGAATACCGCTATACCGACCACAAGCTTGAGCGTCTTGAACAGGCCGTCAAAATCGCTGAGGTCGCGCTCGATGCTTTCCTGTGCATCCAGAACCTGTTCCGCGCCGTAGAGATCACGCATCTGTCCGATGACGGCAGGCTTTTCGCTTTCCGGCGCGTCGATCACATAGCCGATCTCTCTTTCCGTATAGATGTAACCGTCCTCGTAGCCGTCCCAGAGGATGATCGACGGAATGCCGGCCTCCATCTGGTCATAGAGCGCCGTGATTGTCAATTCGCGCTCATGCTCCTCGTAATAAGTCTTTTCGGCATTCTGCTCATTGAGAATCGCCTTGACTTTCATACCGGGCACAATGCCGTACTGATTGGCGGTAAAGGCGCTCATTGCAGCTTCATTTTCATTGACCGGGACACGGCCGCCCTTCTGATAGGTGATCTTCTCCGCACAGCCCTCTTTCCAATAGACATCGAATGACTTGCGGTAGTCATTGATCATGACGCTGCCGCCGCCTTGGTGGATCGTGTCGATATGTGCAGGAATGCCCGCATCCGCCATTTGCTCATTCAGGATCGTATAGAAATCCTTGCCGGTCTTTTCTTCGATCTTGTCAAACTCATCCCATTGCGCATCAGTCGGGCGAATCCGGAAATCATAAGTATGAAAGAGCCAGACTCTTGCATATGACGGTGTAATGACGCTGTTGCGCGCATTATACGGCAGCAGCATGATCACCGTGCCGAGCGTATACGCGATGATGAGGAACAGATAACGCTTGAGCCGCCCGAGCAGATCACTCAGCGCAAGGAACATCGGCACGCCCATTTTCTTCCGCTTATGCAGGAAGATCGGGACATTGCCGGAGAAGCGTTCACCATGGTTTTCGCCGTGCAGCGCCTCAATGACGGAGATTTTCCTGATGCGGCGCATGACCAGCATCGAGAAGAGAATCATCACCGCGATGATGCCGGCAACGCAGAGAAATCCGATCAGATACATCACCCCGCGCCCCGGCAGAATCGCGTTCGGGCCGAACGAGCTGATGACCATGCCGGAAAGCGGAATGCCTGCCGCGATGCCGATGATGCCGCCGATGATCGCAAATGCAGTATACCGTGCCGCGAACATCCACCGGAATGACAGCGAATCCACGCCGAGCGCTTTCATCATGCCGATCTCTTTTTCTTCCTCTTTCAGCTCCGCGATCATCGTGAAGCGGATCGTCATCAGGATGATGAGAATAAGGAACACGCTGATGATGATAATGAATACGGAGATGATCTTCAGCATGACATCATCATCGCTGACGGAAGAGGCATCCGCGAGCACATATGCGTTGACCTCATCCTCGATGCTGCGGATCAGGCCGTCAATCTCATCATAGGAGCTGTTCTGCATCCGGATACAGAACATTGCAGGGCTCCTGACCGCATCGGCGGCAAGCACCTCATAATCCGCATCCGAAACAATAAAACGTATGGTAAACGGCAGGGAATTGTCCTTGAAAATGTTGCTGACGGTCAGCTCATAGGTGTTGCCGTAAGGCGATGTATACCGAATGGTGTCACCGATTCCGGTACCCGTCAGATTGCTGACATTGACCGGTATGGCAATGCTCCCGTTCGGCACATAGAACGGCTGATCCGCAAGATCATAGACCAGATCATGCTCTTTCGGCATAGCACAGAGGATCTGGTATTTGTAATTGTATACCGGATATTCTTCTTCATCATGATCCGGATAATCCATTGCACCTGAACCGATGCGGAGCATCTTTTCGGTGCTCCAGTCCACGACATTTTCATTTGTTTTAAGCAGCCTGTCCAGCGCCTGCTCCTGCGCTTCGAGTGTCAGTTCACTCTGCCCCGGCACCAGAAGGACATCCGATGTGCGGCAGAGCGTTTCTGCGGTTTTGCGGTGCGTCAGATTGGAAATGATCTGTACGGCGCCGACGAATACCAGCAATGACGCGAATGTCATAAACAGAAAGAGGATGATATTCAGTCCCTTTTTGCGTTTCAGATCGTGTTTCAGCATTTTGAAATACATGCTTTCTGCCTCTCATTTCACAGGATTGATTGTAATGGAACGGGAGCCGTCCGGCTCCCGCATAAATGTGGTCTGTTATTCCTCCGTCACAATCCGGAACACCATATCATCGCCGCTGTGCTCGGTCAGATCATTCCAGACAACATCTGCACCCTGCATGACAAATTCGCCGCTGCCGTCGGTATATTCCACGGTTTTATCCGGTTCTGCATCAGCAGATGCATATTCAACATAGGTCTTGCTTGCTTTGCCGCTGCAAACGAGCTTGCCGCCCTGATAAGTCAGCGGGTAATCCCATTCCACATGCGAGGATGCGCTGGAACCCCATTTAACCAGCGCATGAAATTCTGTATCGGAAATCTGGGTGATCGTCAGATAAGCACGGTCACAGTTCCATTTCCCGACGAATTCCTCACCCGGGCCGCGTCCGTCATCTGCAAGGCCGCCTTCGCCGAATTTCCGGAAGTGCGGCGTCGCGCCGTTGCCGACATAGAGATCAGTCGTGCTGCCGGTATCGAGGAAGCCCATGATATATTCGCCGTTTTTGTCATAAAGATTGTACCAGTAGTTTGTAGTGCCTTCGACCTCTTCTCCCTCACGGCGGATCGTGCCCTCGTTCTCCAGATTTCCGGATGCATAGTAGGATTTGAACGTGCCGTCCGCGGAAATCCTGATAGAAGCAGCTGTCGGATCGCCGTCAATATACCAGACGCCTGCAATGGATGTGAGATCGAGATCCGGCGCGCCGCGCATTTCGGTCGTCGTGGATTCGGTTTCCGATTCGGTCTCTGCTGCAGTCAGTTCGGTGACTGTCTCGGCCGCAGATTCTGTGGTCGTTTCAGCGGTGTCTGTGGATTCGGCGGTTTCGGTCGTCTGTTCCGCAGCGGAATCCGGCGCGGATGCAGCGGGGCTGTTGCCCGGGGTATCACAGGATGCCAGCATGAGCATCGAAGCAAGAAGTGCAATCGCGATCATTGTTTTTTTCATAGATCATACCTCCGTCAATGAAATCGAACATTTCTTCAATCATTTGATTTTTACGAATACAGAAGAAAACCGCTCCTGACATCACGATTGAGCGGTCACGTTCCTATATTATACCCTTTTTTCCGTATGAAGTCAATAGAAATAAGAAAACTGGCCCGATGCGATCCTGATCTATTTGCATTTCTGAATAAACGCTTCCAGATAGTTCCTGAAATAGTCCCTTTCAATCGGCAGGAAGCCCTTTTTCAGATATTGTTACAGATCCTGAATATTGTCGAAACAGTTGTCGGCGG
>CAMNFV010000150.1 GCA_946537515.1 uncultured Ruminococcus sp.
GGTGCAGCCCGGAGATATTCTGGCGGCGGGCCTGAATTTTGGCTGCGGCTCATCCAGAGAACATGCGCCGATTGCAATTCAGGCGAGCGGGATCTCGCTTGTGATTGCCAAAAGCTTTGCTCGTATTTTCTATCGGAATGCTATCAATATCGGGCTTGCGATTGTAGAATGTCCGGCGGCTGCGGAAGCAATCGCGGCAGGAGACCTGGTCGAAGCGGATCTGGATGCCGGTATCATCCGCGACCTGACGACCGGGCAGGAATTCCGGACAGAGCCGTTCCCGCCGTTTATTCAGACGATTATTACGCACGGAGGCCTGATGCAGGCCGTGAAAGACGGCGTTCTGTGAAATAAATCAGGAGGGAAAATGATGCAGTACAAGATTGCATTATTGAAGGGTGACGGGATCGGCCCGGAAATTATCGACAGCGCGGTTTCCGTAATGGAATGTATCGGCGCAAAATTCGGGCATGATTTTCAATTTACGCCCTATCTGATCGGCGGCGCCGCGATTGATGCGCTGGGAATTCCGCTGCCGCAGGAAACGATTGACGGCTGCCTTGCAAGCGACAGCGTCATGCTCGGCGCAGTCGGCGGCCCGAAATGGGATCATCTTTCCGGCGAACAGCGTCCGGAGAGAGCGCTGCTCGGAATTCGTGCAGCACTCGGGCTCTATACGAATCTGCGGCCTGCGAAGCTGTTTCCGGCTCTGCGAGGGGCATCTCCGCTGCGTGCGGATCTGGTCGCTGCCGGCTTTGATATTATGATTGTCCGCGAGCTGACGGGCGGCATCTACTTCGGTGAGCGCGGCTATCGAACCGGAAAATATGGGGAAGAAGCCTACGATACCGAGGCATACAGCGTCACAGAGATTGAGCGGATCGGCAGGGCAGCATTTGAGATTGCAATGAAGCGCAGCAAGCGCCTCGCAAGTGTGGACAAGGCGAATGTGCTTGAAACATCGCGCCTCTGGCGCAAGACGATGCACCGGCTCGCGGAGGAATATCCGGAGGTTGCGTATCAGGATTTGTTCGTGGACAATGCTGCAATGCAGCTGGTGCGTGATCCGCAGCAGTTTGATGTTATCGTAACGTCCAATATGTTCGGGGATATTCTCTCGGATGAGGCGTCGCAGCTGACCGGCTCAATCGGGATGCTGGCTTCCGCGTCACTCGGCGATACGACACGCGGTATGTATGAGCCGATTCACGGTTCCGCGCCGGATATCTCCGGACAGAATAAAGCAAATCCGATCGCGACGATCCTTTCTGCGGCAATGATGCTGCGCTATGCATTCGGATTTTCCGCAGAAGCGCAATGCATTGAGGATGCCGTAGATGCGGTGCTTGCAGCCGGATTCCGTACCGCGGATATCATCGGGGACAGCGAAGCGTCTGCCTGCTCCTGTACTGAAATGACTGCGGAAATTCTGAAAGCGATTGGCTGATTGAAAATAAGGTTCAATAAAAACCGGACACGCCCGGAAGTTCGGGTGTGTCCGGTTTTTTGTTATTGTATGATTGATGATAAGCGGATTTCGGAGAGGTTCGGTGCGTCATGTGCAAGCAGTTCGCAGACCAGATTGCCGAGATCAGTACCGAGCTGTTCCTGGTTTGCTTCATCGCCGCCGGTTTCAAGATAGACCTGCAATCCCTCGCGCAGATAGGACGCATACAGCACCGCCGTCCGGATACCGCGGCTGTTCGGTTTTGTCAGAAAGAAGCCGAATGTCACGGGTACGCCGTAGATTTCCGCATTCGCTGTTTCGCCGGTGACGATGTCATCGGTAACGGGCAGCCCCTCTCTCGCAAGATGCACATGCACCTCGCCGATTTTTGTTTCCGCACGCTCAAATTCGCCTGTTTCAGCGCGAAAAACCGCATGGCAGGAATCGGGCTGCACAGAGCAGGGGAGCAGCTGCTGCAATTCTTCAGCAGTCAGTTCCCGTGTCTGAATTTCATAATCATACGCATACATTGCGTTTCCCGCCGTAGCGATATTCGCATCATACACCACGTTCATGCCGTTATCAAGTGTCACGGCAAGCTTTTTCGGATTGTGCAGACGGAAGCCGATTGCTGCAAACAGCATCAGAAATACTGCGGCAGGAATCAGGAATCTACGCGGACGGATTGCATGTTTTGGCTTCTGATCGGCATAGGAAAGGATCGCATCCTGAATTCGTTTCTCGGCAACCGCATCGGGCAGAATGCTGTCCCATGCCTGAACGATTTGCATTTGCTTCATGTCAGATCACCAAGCCTTTCTTTGAGAATCAGCCGCGCCTCACGCAGATGATTCCGAATTGTAGAGTGTGGTTTTTTGAGCATTTTCGCGATTTCCGCTGTTTGATAGCCTTCATAATAATAGAGGTAAATGACAGTCTTATATCGCTCCGGCAGCGCCATGATTGCGTCCATGATTTCGCCGTAATCTGTAGCTCCCGGCGCAGGGATGTCGGCCTGATCGTCAAGCGCTGTTTGTTTACGCCGCCAGTGCTTCAGCTCATTCTTGCAGATATTGGATGCTGTTCGGATGAGCCACGCTTTTTCATGCTCCGGCGTTTCAAAAGTCGGTTGTTTTCGTATCAGACGGAAAAATGTCTCCTGGACGGCATCTTCTGTATCTGCATGATTTTTCATAAACGCAAAACAGACACGGTATACCGTTTTGCTGTGCCGCTCATAGATTGCCGCGATATCAAGACCTTGCTGATCAGCTGCCATGTGACCGCCCCCTTTCATATAGAATACAATCGAATGCATCAAAATGTCGGATGATTTTGAAAAATAACAGCACCGTATCCGTTTGCCGGATATGGTGCTGAGAAGTCTATGCAGATTTTCGATGTGTCATCTTGCATTTCTTCGGAAAATATGCTATACTGAGTAAGACGAAATCCGGTTTATGCAATCGCTGTCGGCTGGCGGTGATGTTTGCGGCGAATCAGCCGGGCTGCCAGCAGAAGCAGCAATACCGCAAAGACAGCACCTGTCAGGATCAGCCCCGCTTTCTGTGTTGGTTCTGCTGTCTGAAAGTCAATGACGCGATCCTGCGGGTTCTGCGGATCATAGTACATCGTCAACTGATCGCCGACGGATAGTTTTTCATTGGATGTGGTTGCTATGGTTCTGCCGAGCAGTTCCGGTGTATCCGGGCTTACGGTTTCCGGTTTCAGTACAACGATAATTGAGCGCGAGAGATTGGACGAATGCCGCAGCTCCGTGATCTGAACCGTGATTGCCGTATCCTTTATGCGCGCATTTTCGATTTCGCGCTTTGTGCTTGTGCCGATGATCGTCAGCAGCAGCCCGTAGCCGAGCGCAAGAATCAGACACACGAGAAATACGATCTTGATGCAGCGTATCAGAATGCCGGTGCGTTTTGATTTCGCCAAGCGGAATGACCTCCCTTTTCCGTTTTGGTAATATGTATACGAATATTATAACATATTTGCTCCGGAACCGCTAGCCGTTCTTTGCGGTTTTTCGCAAAAGTTCTTTCAAAATAAGATTAGGATAAACAACAGGTGATGAATATGAAGAAACGAATCCTTGCTGCTGCGCTCTGCGGAATGCTTCTCTGCGCGTGCGGCAAAAAAAAAGAAGAATCATCTTCGGAAATGCAGTATATCAAAACAGCCGTGCTGTATGACACGATCACGGATATGTATGAAAATCCTGATCAGTATCTGAATAAAACCTATCACATGGTCGGCACGCTCTATCCCTCTAAGGATGATGACGGAAATGTATTGTATTCGATCTATGCACAGCAACCCGGCAGTGATCACGGGATCGGCGTAGAACTTGACTGGTCAGACTTCAGCGGCTTCAGCGATTATGACAAAGTAACTGTTGAAGGCAAACTTGAACAGGAGCATGGCCAGTATCAGGGCGAAAAAATTGACTATCTCGTGCTTCGTGTCAGCCTGCTCGAAAAACGTGAATAATTCTTCCGGTTGACAAAATACGTATTTTTTGGTATGATATAATATAGTACAATCCGAAATCCGGATTGTTTTAAATCCCAAGAGAAAAGAGGAATTCATATGGCATTTCAGCCCTATCAGGAAACGATGCTGGCACTCGGCAAGGCGCCGTCAGTTATTCGTGAAACCTTTGAGTACGGCAATCGCCGTGCAGCCGAGATCGGCAGAGAAAATGTGTTTGATTTCAGCCTCGGTAATCCGAGTGTTCCGGCGCCGGAGTCCGTACATGATACCATGCGCAGACTGATGGACGAGACGGATTCCGTCCTGCTGCACGGCTATACATCCGCAGTCGGTGCAGAACCGACACGCGCTGCGATTGCGGCAGATATCAACAAGCGTTTCGGCACCGGCATTGCAGCACAGGATATTTACATGACCTGCGGTGCAGCTGCATCTCTGACCGTTACGCTGCATGCAATTCTTTGCCCGGGCGATACCTGCATGACCTTTGCACCGTTCTTCCCGGAATATCGCGTATTTGTCGAGTCTGCGTCCGCAAAGCTCGTTCAGGTACCGGCAGATCTTGAGAATTTCCAGATGAATCTCAAGGCATTTGCGGAGCTCATCTCACCGGAGACCAAAGCGGTTATCATCAATACACCGAACAATCCGACCGGTGTTGTCTATACCGAAGAGAATCTCAAGGTGTTCTGCGATCTGCTCCGCGCAAAGGAGAAGGAATACGGCCACCCGATCTATCTCCTTGCAGATGAGCCTTACCGTGAGCTGGTATATGACGATACGACTGTTGTGCCGTATCTGCCGAATCTCTATGATAATACATTTGTCTGCTATTCCTACAGCAAATCGCTGTCGCTGCCGGGCGAGCGTATCGGCTACATTGTCGTATCTCCGAAAATGGCAGATAATCGCAATGTATATGCAGCAGTCTGCGGCGCGGGAAGAGCGCTCGGATTTGTCTGCGCACCGAGCCTTGCACAGCGTGTTGTCGCGGAAAATCTCGGCAAGACCGGCGATCTTTCGATTTACCGGAAGAACCGTGATCTGCTCTATAAAGCACTGACCGAGTATGGTTATCGCTGCATCTATCCGGACGGCGCATTCTATCTCTGGGTACAGGCGCTGGAACCGGATGCAAATGCATTCTGCAAGAAGGCGCGTGATTATGAGCTTCTGCTTGTGCCGTCGGATTCCTTCGGCTGCGAGGGATATGTCCGCATTGCATACTGTGTCACGACAGAAATGATCGAGCGCAGTCTGCCGGCATTCAAGAAGCTTGCTGAAAGCTATGGAAAATAAGCTGATAAACTGAATATGAAAAATCCGTGAAATCAAAGCAAATGCTGAAATTTCACGGATTTCTTTTTTACATAATGCCGAGCTGCTGCAGGAAGCGAACCGCACAGACTGCCAGAAGTGCAAGGCATCCGATATTACAGCAGGCGGTGACAAAACGCTTGCCCTTGGGAAGCGGCGCAATGGCCGGATCAACCTTCAGATCACGGCGGTGCAGGATGAAAATAATCAGACCGGCTAATGCAAAGGTATAGGTTCCGGCCGAAACCATAAGCAGATATTTCAGGTCAGAGACAAGTCCAATGATTTTTGAGACATCCATGGATGAAAGTGCTTCAATGATCTCATTGAAGTCTTTATTCCGCATGGCAATATAAGGCATTGCGGTTCCCCAGAAATTGACAGTCATATGCAGCCCGATTGTATACTGAATTTTTCCCGTTCGGATATAAATAAATGCAAAGAGCATACCCAGAAATGCAGCATAAAAAACTTGCGTGAAATTGCCGTGGAACAGGCCGAACATAATGCCGGAGATCAGGATTGCGATTCTGTTGCCGTATTTCCGGATGCGGTCAATGAGCACCTTACGGAAGAGCATTTCCTCGACAATCGGTGCACAGATCACAGCGAGAAACAGGAACAGCAGCGCATTGTCACCGAAGATTCCGTCTACAAGCATCGTGGATGCGGTTTGCTGTTTCATAAGGACCGAGAGAATAATATTGACAAAGATGCCGATAAAGTTTCCGGCCACGCCGACAAATTCGCATACGCAAAATGCTTTCAGAAGTTGTATGAATGACATTTTTTGCTTTTCGGGCTTTGCGGTTTCCAGCGGCTTGGAGATCAGCAGATAAAGCGGGAATGCGACCAGATACATCGGGATATAATGTGCGAGGTAATCGACAGCTTCCGAATGTTCATCCGGAATGAAAAGCAGAACAAGAAATGCAACCGCAAGATAAATGCAATAGAAGATTGCTAGGTTTAGCTGAGAAAAACAGAACGCTTTCCTTGCGGGCTTGATGTTTTCTTCGCCTGTGCTTTCTGGGGCAGGCTGTTCCGGCGATGCATTTTCTGCCATGACTGCGGATTGTTCTTCTGTTTCCATATAGAACTCCTTTCGTGAAAGAAAGCAGCGGCAAAAATGTCGCTGCTTTCAAAGTGTAGCTTATTTTCTGTTATCAAGAATCAGACCGCCGGTCTTGGGATCAATGCCGCGAGAGCGAAGCTGCTTCTCAAATTCCTTGTTGATCTTGTCAACTTTCTTTCTGCGCTTTGCTTCAGCTGCGGAAACAGGTCCTTCCGGAACGGGAGCCGCAACAGCGGAAGCAGGTCTGGCAGCAGCAGGCTTCTTCTTTTTCTTCTCCGGAATCTTGTATTCGGTGTAATTGATCGCTTTGCCTTCATCCTTCTTCTTCTTGGAAGGATCTGCAATGCCCATGGATGCAAGAACTTCGTCCATGTCCATAATCGGAGCATTGCCGTGAAGTGCAGCATTGGAAGCCATTGCAGCGACTTGTGCAGCGATATTGTGATCCTTCTGCTCAGGCGGAGCGCTGTAAACAGGCTCATTGATCGGAATCGGATTGCCGAGTGTATCATAGGTCTGGAAGAGCTGCCGTCCGTCTGCGCTGTAACCGACAAACAGCGGTGTCGGTGTTGCAGGCTGATTCTTTTTCGGAGAAGACGGAACAGCAAACGGATTAAACTGCTGCTGCTGCGCCTGCGGAATCGGCTGAGCTGCCTGCAGAACAGGTGCAGTAAACGGCTGCTGTACCGGCGGAACCGGCATAGCGGGAACCGGCGGCGCAGGCGGTGCCTGCGGAACGTTGAGCGAAGGAATTGCAGCCTGCTGCATTGCAGTCGGCGTGCTCGGAACATTCGGAATACCGGACGGGACATTGACGATATCATCCAGCGCTTCAAGTGAAGAATTCTGTTCCTGACCTTTCGGCATCAGGAGCAGATCGGCAAGCGGATCAGCCTGATCCGGAATTGCATCATCGGCCGGATAAGGATGTGCGCCGGGCTGCTTGAGGGCAAACTGGGCGAGAATATCGTTCTGATTGACAGAACTGCCGCTGACAAGCGGAGTTTCAGAAACCGCCGGAGCAGACGGAGCAGTCTGCGGCAGCGAGGTCGGGACAGTCGGAATCGCAAACTGTGCAAGCACATCATCTGCATTCTGTGCGACCGGAGCAGGCATCGGAGTCGGTGCAGCAATCGGAGCCGGAGGCGGCGGAGCAGTCTGCGGCAGCGAGGTCGGGACAGTCGGAATCGCAAACTGTGCAAGC
>CAMNFV010000151.1 GCA_946537515.1 uncultured Ruminococcus sp.
AAATGAGAAATTGCGGTGTCCGCTGCGCGGACGATTTTAAAAGATAGGAGTTAGGGGGAAGAGTTAGGAGGTAGGAGTGAGGAGTGAGGAGATGCGGTATCGCTTCGCGATGATTTATAATAGGCAGAGGTTAGTTGAGAGAATCAACGCTCATGTCGCAGTTGACCCGCCGGAGAACTTTAGATCAATACCAGCGGGCGCTGCCCGCCTTTAGATCAACGGCTGTCGGCCCTGCCGACCGGGCGCTGCCCGCCCGGCAAAACAGCTAAAGTCTTTCGGTGCGGACATATCAGATTAGAGCGATATGTCAAATATCATGTTGACGGCTTGACAAATCCAAACGGAGCATGTATAATAGAATCAGAAAAAGGTTAGGCTAACCTAACCTTTGAAAATTCTGCGGCAGGAGGGATGAAAATGAGTACGGTCAGAACATTGAAGGATACCCCGATCGGTGCGACGGTGACAGTCCGGAAGCTGAACGGCGAAGGCGCGATCCGGCGCAGAATCATGGATATGGGGCTGACAAAGGGCACATCCGTCTATGTGCGCAAGGTGGCTCCGCTCGGCGATCCGATGGAGATCAAGGTGCGCGGCTATGAGCTGACGCTCCGCAAGGCGGATGCCGAGATGATTGAAGTAGAATAAGATTGCGGTCCGCAGTTTCGGCTGCGGATTTTTTCCGGTTCTGCCGGAATCAGCAGGAAAGGAACGATCTGAAATTATGGCAGATCTGCGGATTGCGCTTGCCGGCAATCCGAATTGCGGCAAGACAACGCTGTTCAATGCGCTGACCGGTTCCAATCAGTATGTCGGAAACTGGCCGGGCGTAACAGTTGAGAAAAAAGAGGGCAGGCTGAAGCAGCATGACGGTGTCATTGTGACGGACCTGCCGGGTATCTATTCGCTTTCACCCTATACGCTGGAGGAAGTTGTTGCACGGAATTATCTGATCGGTGAGCGCCCCGATGCGATCCTTGATATCGTGGACGGAACGAATCTGGAACGCAATCTCTACCTGACGACACAGCTGATCGAGATCGGTATTCCGGTTGTCGTCGCGATCAATATGATGGATATTGTCCGCAAGAACGGCGATGAGATCAATTTTGCACAGCTTGCGAAGGAACTCGGATGTCAGGTCGTGGAGATGTCCGCGCTCAAGGGCGACAGCATCATGGAAGCGGCGGAAGCGGCGATCGAAGCGGCAAAATCCGGCAGAAAGGTGCCGCTGCACTCCTTTTCCGGCGCCGTGGAGCACGCGATCGCGCATATCGAAGAGGCAGCGGTGCATGATCTCCCCGAGGATGAGCAGCGCTGGTTTGCGATCAAGCTCTTTGAGCGCGATGAAAAGGCGATCAAGCAGCTCGGACTCTCCGAGGATACGCTCGCGCATATCGAAAAGGATATCGTCGCGGCGGAAAAGGAAATGGACGACGATGCCGAGGCGATCATCACGAATGAGCGCTATAACCGCATTGCCGATATCATCAAAGTCTCCTATAAGCGGAAAAATGAGGACGGTCTGACTGTCTCCGATCAGATCGACCGCGTCGTGACGAGCCGTATATTCGGCCTGCCGGTGTTTGCGGCGATCATGTTTCTGGTGTATTATGTCTCCATGGTGACCGTCGGCGCAAAGGCGACAGACTGGGCGAATGACGGCCTCTTCGGCGACGGCTTTCATCTGTTCGGCATCGGCACGAAGCAGACGGAAGAAGCTGAAGAACTGTACGGCGAGACGCCGGAGATCATCCGCGGGATGCTCGCGAAAGCGGAAGCGGACGGCTTTGACGCAGCTTCTGCGGAAGCGGCGCTGGATACGGAAGCTGCGGCGTATGACGCGGCGGAAGCGGTCCGGGCTATGCGGACGCTCTCTGCACAGTATCCTGATGACAGCGTGACATTTCCCTATACGGTTGAGGATGCGGAAACGCTGGTGACATCCGAAAAAACGGCAACGATCGGTGAATTCCGGCACGCGATCACGCTTTATGAGACCTACGGTGCAGAAGTTGATCCGGCGAAATTCGGCAAATGGGTGCCGGGTGTACCGGTCGTGATCGGGAATCTGCTTGACCGCATCGGCTGTGCGGAGTGGCTGAAAAGTCTGATTCTGGACGGCATAGTCGCCGGTGTCGGCGCGGTGCTGGGATTTGTCCCGCAGATGCTCGTGCTGTTTTTGCTGCTGGGATTTCTGGAATCCTGCGGCTACATGTCGCGCATTGCGTTTGTCATGGACAGATTATTCCGCAAATTCGGCCTTTCCGGCAAATCGTTTATTCCGATTCTCGTCGGAACGGGCTGCGGCGTGCCGGGCATCATGGCGAGCCGCACGATCGAAAATGAGCGTGACCGCCGCATGACGATCATGACGACGACCTTCATACCCTGCGGCGCGAAGGTTCCGATCATTTCGATGATCGCCGCAGCATTCTTCGGCGGCTCGGCGCTCGCTGCGACCTCTGCCTATTTCCTCGGCATGGCGGCGATCGTCATTTCGGGCATCATCCTGAAGAAAACGAAGCTCTTTGCGGGGGATCCCTCGCCGTTTGTCATGGAGCTGCCGGCCTATCACATGCCGACGCTGAAAAATCTGCTGCATACGACCTGGGAACGCGGCTGGTCGTTCATCAAGAAAGCCGGTACGGTCATCCTGCTCTCGACGGTCGTGATCTGGTTCCTCTCACGTTTCGGGACGGTAAACGGGCAGTTCACGCTGCTTGCACCGGATCAGTTCGACCGCTCGGTCCTGGCTGGCATGGGCAAGGCGATCGCCTGGATCTTCATTCCGCTCGGCTGGGGCAAATGGCAGGCAGCCGTCGCCGCGCTGACGGGACTCATTGCGAAGGAGAATATCGTCAGCACAATGGGCGTATTGTACGGCGCAGAGGGCAATGCCTATGCTGCAATCGGGTCGGCTTTCAGCGCCGCGGCCGGATATTCGTTCCTCGCGTTCAATCTGCTCTGCGCGCCGTGCATCGCGGCCATGGATGCGATCCGCCGGGAGATGAAGAGCGCAAAATGGACGCTTTTCGCGATCGCATATCAGTGCGGATTTGCCTATCTGACGGCATTTGTCTGCTATCAGCTCGGCAGTCTGCTGACGCATGATCCCGCTGCGGGCGCGGCCGGAACGGTGCTTTCGCTGCTGATCCTGGCAGCTGCGGCGGTTCTGCTGATCCGGAAGGATCCGAATGAGAAACGGAGCGGATCGTGATGCTGGAATGGCTGCGTGTTCATTGGGGCACAATCTTCATCGCACTCATCGTGCTGGCGGTGATTGCCGGGGCGGTAGCATCTGTAGTGCGGGATCACAAATCCGGCAAAGGCGGATGCGGCGGCGGATGCCAGGGCTGCGCTATGCGCGGCGAATGTCATAAAAATCACGAAGATACTTGATAATCTGATGCGCCGGAGCAGCCTTTGACCGCTGCCCCGGCGCTCTGTATGTCCGGTTCGGCTTCCCTGACGCAACCTGCCGCGGAAGCAAATGATAACTGCAAAGGCGGTAAAGAATTCATACAAAATCACAAAAATCTGAATGCAGATTGACTTTCAGGTCGATTTATGCTATACTGAAAAACAGAGAGACGCGCATTATTTCATTTTGGGAGGAAGGTTGATTTTATGAATATCTGGCACAAAATTAACCCCAAGCGCATCACACCCGATGATTTCATCGCCGTCATAGAGATCCCGAAGGGAAGTAAAAATAAATATGAGCTTGATAAGGAGACCGGCCTGATTCAGCTGGACCGGATTCTGCACACATCAACGCACTATCCCGCGAATTACGGTCTGATTCCGCGTACCTATGCGGATGACAACGACCCGCTGGATGTGCTCGTGCTCTGCTCCGAGACGCTCTTTCCGATGACGCTGGTTCGCTGCTATCCGATCGGCGTCATTCGTATGCTGGATCAGGGACACCGCGACGATAAAATCATTGCGATTCCGTTTGATGATCCGAATTATAATTCCTATACGGATATTGCCGATCTGCCGCCGCATATCGTCGAGGAGATGATGCATTTCTTCTCCGTTTATAAGGAACTGGAAAAGAAATCCACCGCCGTTGATGAGTTTGGTGATGCTAATTTGGCAAGGGAAATCATTCGTGCGGATATCGACCGCTATATCGAGTGCTTCTGTAAATAACAGAAAGAGATAACAAAACGAAAGCCTCAAAAACTGCAAATGGGAAAGGATGTATCGGATTATGAGTGCTGCCGCTGCCACAGATGAACTTTATCACAACCGGAAGAGTGTTGCGCCGCTTGGCATTATTGCGATGCCCGGTGCAGAACAGCTTGCTGAGAAGATCAACAGCTATCTGGTTGGCTGGGCGAATGAAAACGGCTTCCCCGATGAAAGCTACCTGATTGAGTGCGAATGCCCGCGCTTCGCCTCCGGAGACGGAAAGGGACTGATCAAGTCCACGATCCGCGGTCTGGATCTGTTTATTGTCATTGACGTCGGCAATTACAGCATCAATTATAAGATGTTCGACCGCATCAACTGCATGTCGCCGGATGATCACTATCAGGATCTGAAGCGTATTATTCAGGCTGCCTCCGGTAAGGCACACCGCCTCAATATCATCATGCCGCTGCTTTACGGCGGCAGACAGCACCGCAGAAATTACCGCGAATCGCTGGACTGTGCCTGCGCATTACAGGAACTCCAGGCGATGGGCGTTGACAACATCATCACCTTTGACGCACACGATCCGCGTGTCAACAATGCCGTCCCGCTGATGGGCATTGACAACGTGATCCCGTCCTATCAGGTGCTCAAGACCATGCTCAGGACCTTCCCGGATCTCGATATGTCGCCGGAAAAGTTCATGGTCATCTCCCCGGATGAGGGCGCACTCGGCAGAAATATGTATTATGCGACTATGCTCGGCGTCAATCTCGGCATGTTCTATAAGCGCAGAGATTATTCCCGCGTCGTAGACGGCAAAAACCCGATCGTTGCGCATGAATATCTCGGCAATCCGGTTGACGGCAAGACTGTATTCGTCGCGGATGACATCATTGCATCCGGCGGCTCGATGCTTGATCTTGCAGAGAATCTGAAATCCCGCGGCGCAGCCCGCACGATCGCCTATGCGACCTACGGCCTGTTCACCCACGGCCTTGAGAAATTTGACGAGGCATATGCAAACGGTACGCTGGACGCCGTGTTCGGTACCAATCTGACCTACCGGATGCCGCAGCTTCTGGAGCGTCCGTGGTTCCACGAAGTCGATGTTTCCAAGTACGCAGCATACTTCATTGCAGCGATCAACCACGATGTTTCCATTACCACGGTGATCAATCCGCATGATAAGATTCAGGCGCTGCTGGAGAAGCAGCGTGCTTCCAGAATTTGATGCAAAGCGTCCGGCAGAGCCCGTTGCCGGGCGCTTTTATTTGTGCAAAATAGAAATATGTAATATATTAAAGTCAAGTTTCAGCTTGGTTTAAGGTTATTCTGTCATACTTTTAGCATGAGAGATATGTTCTTTGGAAAAAGATTACGGGGTAAATTTTTAAGGGAGGATCTGTTTATGAAACGGGAAAAAATCAGACGTATTTCCGCAGCATGTATGAGCTTTCTGCTTGCTGCCGGAAGCGCAGCGGCAATGCCGTCAGTATCAGCGCTGGCAGCAGGTGCGGTTGTCGTGAATGAGATTTGCACCAAGAATACAAAGCTTGCTGCACCGGACGGTCAGTTCTATGACTATATTGAACTGTATAACACCGGCAGCAGCGAGGCAGCAGTCGGCGGTTATGCGCTCTCCGATGATGCAGCACAGCTGCGGCTTTATGTGATTCCGGACGGGACCGTGATCCCGGCAAACGGCCATCTGGTCGTTTACTGCGGTGTCAAGGCAGGCGGCAGCGTGAAGGGCGCGGAATTCGGCCTTTCCAAGAGCGGCGAGACCGTCATTTTCTCGGATCAGTCGGGCAATGTGGTCGAATCTATTGAGCTCCCGCCGATGAATGACGATACCGCATATGCAAGAGTGCCGGACGGCAGCAGCCAGTTTGCGATCGTTTCCGAGCTTTCCGCAGGCAAGGCAAATCCGACCAATGTCACACAGAAGCTGGTCGTTTCTGCACCGCAGTTCTCCAAGGGCAGCGGCTTCTATGATTCCGGCTTCGATCTGACGCTCTCCGCAGATCAGGGCTGCACGGTTTACTATACGACCGACGGCAGCGATCCGGATACCGGCTCCGAAAAATTCACCGGTTCGATCAAGATCTATGATAAATCCTCTGAGCCGGATGTCTATGCAGCAAAAACCGATATCGCAGACGGCTACAAAGCACCGGCTGAGCCTGTCCGCAAGGCGATGATCGTCCGTGCAATCTCCGTGGACGCACAGGGCAACAAGAGCGATATCGCAACCAATACGTATTTCATCGGCTATTCCGGCGGCGACATCGAGAAGAAGATGCGCGTCATCTCCCTCGTGACCGACCCGGATAATCTCTTCGATTACGATACCGGCATCTATGTCAAGGGCAAGATCTACGATACTTCCCAGGGCAATCCGATGCAGTCCTGGGCACATCCCGCAAACTACACCCAGAGCGGCAAGGAGTGGGAGCGCCCGGCACATATCACCGTCTTTGAGCAGGGACAGGCGACCTACAGCGCAGGCGTCGGCATCCGTATGCACGGTGCTGCAACGCGCTCCGCACCCCAGAAGAGCTTCAATCTCTATGCCCGCACCGATTACGGCACCCCGAAGCTGAAGTATGATTTCTTCAACGGCAAGCTGACAAATCACAAGGGTCAGGTCATTGATTCCTTTGATAAGATCACGCTCCGCAACGGCGGCAACGACGACAAGACCAAGATCCGCGACCGTCTGAATCAGGAAATGGTTCCGGATAAGGATTTCGGCACACAGGCGCAGACCGAATGCGTCGTCTTCATCGACGGCGAATTCTGGGGCACCTACAATATCGTCGAGAAGATCGGCAAGGAGTACATTGCAGATCATTATAAGGTCAAGGAAGAATCCGTCTGCATGATCAAAACCGATGAGCTTTCGGACGGTTCGCAGCAGGGCTGGCAGGATTACGAGTCGCTCAAGCAGCTTGCACAGTCTGCAAATTACAGCGATGCCGCAACGTATGATAAATTCCGCGAGCTGCTCGATCTCGACAGCTTTGCACAGTACATGGCAGTCGAGCTGATGGTCGGAAACTCCGATTTCGGTGACAATAACTATGCACTCTGGAAGACCGAAACGATCGACGCGGATAAGAAGTACGCGGACGGTCAGTGGCGCTTCATCCTCTTTGATACTGAATACGGTCAGGGACTCTACGGCCAGAGCAACGCAAGCACCAGCACCTTTGACAAGCTCAGAATGGGTCAGGGCTGGATCGGCAAGCTGTTCTTCGGCCTGCTTCAGAATGAAGACTTCCGGAACCGTTTTGTCCGTGCATATTATGATCTCTGCAATGAGAATTACAAGTCTGACAAGGTGCTCTCCCGCCTTTCCGAGCTGAAAACAGCCTATACCGATTCGATGATCGA
>CAMNFV010000152.1 GCA_946537515.1 uncultured Ruminococcus sp.
AGCTTGTCGCCGTATTCGCTGTAAAGCTGCTCCACTTTCTTATTATAGATGCCGACATTCGGCTGAACATCTTTATTTGTCGAGGCGGGAATCTTCGGAAGAACCGGTGTTTTTCCGAGCTTCAGAACCGCGTCAATCATGTATTTTGTATTAGAATAGTACGCATCTGCGTTATTCGGATTACCCCAGCAATCGTTCGTGCCGTATGCGATACTGACATATTTCACGGGGCTGTCCTTGAGCCAGCCGTCGATCGCGGCCTTGCCGTGCGGACTGGAAATACCGCCGATGCCGCCGTTCTGCGCAACCGGTGTAAAGCGTTTATCGAGCTGATTGACATGCGCCGCAAAGCTTGTGCCCCATTGATTGACCATGCCGCCCGCGGTGATCGAATCCCCGAGGAAGATCCAGGAATCCTGCACGCCCTGCGAGGCATCGTGAATATCCATATTCAGCTTGACCTTGCCGCCCTCGCCCTTTGTCACGCGCATCCGGATCCAGTTTGCGCCCTTCATCTCAATGAGATGCTGCCGGGAGCTCAGGCCGTTGCCGGAGACCGTCACAGCCGTTTTCCAGCCGTCTGCGGGATAGCTGCCGCCGGCCGCGCTGTTGATTTCGATGACATAGTCAAGCGGCTCCTCCTGCTTACTCACATAGGAACCGATATTGTCGTAGGTACTGTCATTATACCACACCGCAATGACAGTCTGCCGCTGTGATTCCGGTACACCGGAAAGATCATAGGCCAGATAATCCGGTGCGGAAGTCTGCCACGCCGTATAGTAAACGGCATCATTTGCATTTGAGGCCGTCCCGCCGCCGGAATAGGCCGGAACGCCCCTGCTGATGATCGGATTTGCAGCGGCAGAAAGCTCTGCTGCCGCGACCGTCAGCTGCACATTTTTGACGCTGCCGGCTGACGGTACCGCTGTGACCGTCAGCAGCCCTGCGAGCAGCAGCGCCGCGAGTTTCCCGAATTTTTTCATATTATTTCCTCCGTATTTCCATACGATCCGGGATTCTGTCCCGGATCCCCCATTCTTATTATAAATCAACGGAACGAAAAATGGAATGATGTTTTATGCATACAAGTTGACATATCTTATCACGATTCAGACAACTTCAGATTTTTACCGTTCCATTCGCGTTCCTTATGTGATAAAATGATGAAAATTGCAGAATCCGGTGTAATATCAGCGCTGATTTGCCGTCTTTCTTCATAGCGGTAACCAAATGCTGCTTACATTGTTGCGGAATGATATGAAATATTTGCTAAAAATCAGAAATACACTTGAAAAATGGCGGATTCTATGATATAATCGTCCTTGATGCATTATGATGAGAAGGGAGCTCTCAGTCATGAAAAAAGTACTGGTATCTGTACTGCTCGCGACGGCGGGCGTGAGTGCCGCATCGTTCTTTGCGATGCCTGCGGCAGCGGCGGATGAGATCGAAGCCACAACCGGCTGGCAGACCGAAAACGGAAAGCGGTATTACTATGGCGCCGACGGCAAAAAAGCGGTCGGAGAAGTCACGATTGATAACGTCACATATCTTTTTGCGCCGAACGGTGCGCTCCAGCTCGGCTGGCAGACCATAAACGAGAAGCGCTACTATTTTAATGAAGAAGGCAAGGCTGTTTTCGGCTGGGTGGACTGGCGCGGCGAGACCTACTATGTTTCTGCGAAAAAAGGCAAGCTGACCGGCAAGGCGGAAACCGATGAAGGCGAAGAATTCCAGTTTGATGATTACGGTATCTGCGCAAAATGGAATCAGGATGCCGACGGAAAATGGCATTATTCCAAAGCAGCCGGTGAGATCAAGATCGACGATCTGCCGTATCTCTTTACAGAGGACGGTGTGCTTCTGACCGGCTGGCAGACCGCTGCCGACAGCATCACGCGGTATTATGACCCCAAGACGCATGAGATCCTGGCGGGCTGGGTGGTCGATCAGGATGGAAAGCAGTATTATTCCGATCCGGAAAAAGGCAGGCAGCTCGGCTGGATCACCGATCATACCGGTGCGCGCTACTATGTTGATAAAGAAAAAGGAATGCTGAGCGGCTGGCAGATCATCGGCGGCAAACAGTATAAGCTGCTGGCTGACGGCAAGCTCTTTACCGGTTACTATCCGGTGAACGGCGTGACCTATCTCTTCGGTGAAGACGGCGTCATGGTCACCGGCTGGCATACCGATACTGACGGCAAACGCTATTTTAAAGATAACGGCGTCATGGTCACCGGCTTGCAGAAGATCGGCGGCGATACCTATTATTTCAATGCAGACGGCCTGATGCAGACCGGCGAACAGGATGTCACCAAAGCGGACGGTACAGTCTCACATATGAAATTCGGCGCCGACGGTAAGCTGATCAATGAAGTCGTCAGCAATCCGACCGGCTGGCAGACCGTAAACGGCGTCAAGCAGTATATTAAGCCGGACGGCACCAAGGCAACCGCCCCGACTGTTATCGACGGCAAAACTTATCTGTTCAATGCGGACGGCAGCCTCGCGACCGGCCTCTATACCGCTGCAAACGGCAGCAAATATTTCGGTGATGCAAACGGTGTCGCACAGACCGGCTGGCAGACCGCTGCTGACGGGAAACGCTATTTTCAGGATAACGGCATCATGGTCACCGGCTTGCAGAAAATCGGCAATGACACTTACTATTTCAATGCCAGTGGCCTGATGCAGACCGGCGAACAGGATGTCACCAAAGCGGACGGCACAGTCACGCGTATGAAATTCGGTACGGACGGTAAGCTGATCAATGAAGTTGTCAGCAAGCCGACCGGCTGGCAGACCGTAAACGGCGTCAAGCAATATATCAAGCCGGACGGCACCAAGGCAACCGCCCCGACTGTCATTGACGGCAAGACCTATCTGTTCAATGCGGACGGCAGCATCGCGACCGGTCTCTATACCGCTGCAAACGGCAGCAAGTATTACGGCGATGCAAACGGTGTCGCGCTGACCGGCTGGCAGGAGCTTCCGAATCAGAGCAGCTACTTCAATGTCAACGGCACCATGGCAGTTTCGACAAAGGTTGACGGCTATACCATTGATGCAAACGGTGCCGCACGGAGTCAGGCCGCGATCACCGCGGATACCTACATCCAGAAGTCTGACAAAACGCTCAACGGCATCTATAAGGTATTTTGCAGCAATCACTCCTACTCCAACACCGAAACCGCACGCACGATTGATCAGCTCATGGCAGCAGGCTGGAATTCGCTGATCACGCCGACCTTAAAGCGGCACGGTGTCTGCTATGATCTTGCGGCAGCACTTGACTTCACATTCAAGCGCGCAGGCTTTAAAAGCCGCGTCATTTATGCATGGCATAATTCGCATCATTACTGGGTACAGGTTCTGATCGACGGATTCTGGTGGAACTATGACCCGACCTACGGCATGAACCGCTGCCATATCACGATCGCGGAAGCAAGCGCAAAAGACAGAGCCGCCGGCGGCCCGGGCTATACGGAGCGCGGCTATGTCGATGCGGTCTATGATAAAAAGGGCGCGATGATCAGCGCCAAATACACCCCTGTTCAATAAAATATTTATATAAAAAAAGGAAGATGATTCAAATGAAAAGAAATCACATCACAGCGGCTGTTCTGAGCCTTCTCTGCGCTGCGGCGCTGACCGCATGCGGATCGGATCCGATCGAGAAGGATACAGCAGAAATCACAACGACAACAGCCGAGACAACGGCCGTTACCGAATCCGAAACGACCGGAACGGAAACCGCAACAACTGCGGAAACCAAGGAGACAAAGGAAACAGAGACAAGTGCAGCAGATGAGACCACAACCAAATCTGCTGATGAAACAACCACCGCTGCGGAAGAAGCAACCACGACTGCTGCGGAGCAGACCACCGAAGCACCGGCACAGCAGACCGAAGCGCCTGCAACAGATGCACCGCAGAATGAGCAGAATCTCTTTGATGTACTGAAGATCGGCGGCAGCTGTGCGGATTACGTCGCAGCACATAAGCCGACAAGCAGAGTCGAAGCAGACAGCTGCGTTGTCGTCGGCAAGGACATTGTCTATACCTATCCGGATTTCATCCTGCGCACCGCTGTCGAAAACGGCGTTGAGTGGATCCACGATCTCGAAATCACCGGCAGCAGCATCCAGACGAAAAAGGGCATTCATGTCGGCAGCACCGAGGCTGAAGTAACCGCCGCATACGGTGCAGCAGGTGATCTGGGTTATATCTATAACACCGCAGAAGGCGAGCTCGAATTTGAGATGGAGAACGGTGTTGTCAAAAAGATCTATCTGAATTCAGCTGAATAAATCACAGAAAAGGAAATCAATTATGACGTTCAGCAGTCCGATTTTTCTGTTTTTGTTCTTTCCGCTGACCGTCCTGCTGTACTTTCTGATCCCGGCGAAGCTGCTGCGGGTCAGAAATGTGCTCCTGACGGTTGCCAGCCTGATCTTTTACAGCTTCGGCGAACCGGTTGCATGTATTCTGATGCTCGGTGTCGTCTTCTGGAGCTGGGGAAGCGCACTCATGCTGAAAAAGGGCGGAATTTTCCGGAAAATCTTTCTGCCGCTCGGAATTATCGGAGATCTCGGCGTACTTTGTGTTTATAAGTACGCCGATTTTCTGATTGAAACAGTCAACAGTCTGCTCGGTCTTTCGGTACCGATGCTGGCGCTGCGGCTTCCGGTCGGCATTTCATTTTTTGTATTCCAGGCGATCTCCTATATCATGGATGTCTCGCGGGATGACGCCAAAGTGCAGCACAATTATTTCCGGCTTCTGCTCTATATCGCATTCTTCCCGCAGCTGATCGCAGGCCCGATCGTCCGCTATCAGACAATTGAGGATGCGCTCTCTGTGCGGCATTCCACACCGGAGCAGATCGCTGCCGGCATCCGGCGCATGATCTTCGGCCTCTCCAAGAAGCTGCTGATTGCGGATACAGTCGGTCAGATCGCAGATACCGTCTTCGGCATGACCGATACGCTTGCGCTCCCGACAGCATGGCTCGGCGCCTTCTGCTATACGCTGCAAATTTACTATGACTTCTCCGGTTACAGCGATATGGCGATCGGCATGGGAAAAATCTTCGGATTTGAATTCCCGGAGAATTTCAATTATCCCTACTGTGCAGCGTCCATTACGGAATTCTGGCGGCGCTGGCATATTTCGCTGACATCCTGGTTCCGCGAATATCTCTATATTCCGCTCGGCGGCAACCGCAAAGGTCCCGCAAAGACTGTCCGCAATAAGTGGATTGTCTTTCTCTGCACCGGTCTCTGGCACGGTGCAAGCTGGACATTTGTCCTCTGGGGCATCATCAACGGTGCGCTGATGCACATTGAATCCGTCATCCGCCGCGGAAAAAAGGAACCGCCGCGCAGAACATGGTATCTGCATCTGTATACGATTCTCGCGGTCGTCTGTGCATTTGTCATTTTCCGTGCGGATACGGTCCGGCAGGCATTGCAGTTTTATCTCTGCATGTTCAGCGGCAAAAATCTCTCGATGACAGCACTTTCAGCCTGCACGCAGCTCCTGACGCCGCTTGCCGTGACGATCATCATTCTCGCGCTGATCGGCTGCACCCCGCTCCCGAAGCGGATTGCAGAAAAGGCAAAATCAGCCGCTGCTGCCCCTGCGGAAGCGGTACTCTCCGTCGTGACGGTCTGCCTGCTGGTGCTCTGCATGATGAACGCCGCTGCAACGACCTATCATCCGTTTATTTATTTCCGTTTCTGATGTGTGGAGGCAGCTATGAATGATAAAATGAAAAATACGCTCCGCATTCTTTATACGGCTGTTGTATTCGGAATTCTGGCAGTTCCGGCCGTGACGCTGGCGGTCCGGGAAGCACGCAGCGGAAATGCCGCGGAGGAAACTGGTGTTGTCAATGCCGAGAACCGTGTGCTCGCGCAAAAGCCTTCATTCCGAACGGAAGAGAACAAGCTGAATGTGAATTTTCCGGCTGAATTTGACGCGTGGTTCAGCGACAACTTCGGTCTCCGCAGTCAGCTCGTCACAGCATACAGCAAACTGACCGGAAAGGTCTTTCAGGTATCGACCGAAAAAGATGTCATCATCGGCAAGGATGACTGGCTCTATTTTACGCCGACGATCCCGGATGCAACCGGCGTCCGGACACTCGATGATGCGGAAATCCGGCATATTGTTTATAACATGCAGATGATGCAGCAGTATGTGGAATCACACGGCGCGAAGTTTGTATTTGCGCCCGCGCCGAATAAGGCAAGCATCTATCCGGAACACCTGCCTGCACGGTATCTGCAAACCGGCAATGAAAACAATCTTGATGCGCTTTATCAGGCGCTTTCGCAGACTGATTTCACCGTCTGTGACCTGCGCGGTGCGCTGCGGAATGCCGCTGCTAACGGCGGCCGTCAGCTCTATCACAAAACCGATACGCATTGGAACGGTGACGGCGCCATGCTCGGCTATCAGACGCTGATGCAGACGCTCGGGCTCGATGATTTCGGATTTGCGGATGCAGAACGGACGGAAACCTGTGACTGGGACGGGGACCTCTGGACAATGCTCTCCCCTGCCGAGAAAAATCCCGATCAGAATGCTGTTTACGCGATTCCGCAGACCTACAGCTATGTCGGCAGAATGCGCAGCATTGATGATATGACAATCCGAACGACCTGTGAAAGCGGTTCCGGAAGTCTGCTGATGTTCCGCGATTCCTTCGGGCGTGCGCTGATTCCGCTGCTCGGTGAGCGTTTTGCGGAATGCGCGTTTCTGCGTACAAATTCGCTTCCGTTGGATATGCTGGAAACGGAGCATCCGGATTATGTGGTCTATGAGCTCGTTGAACGCAATCTGCATCATCTGCTGATTCACGCGCCGCAGATGCCTGCACCGGCTGTATCGCTCCCGGCTGCCTCACAGGCTCCGGATTCCGATGCATTCCGGCTTGAGGCGGAGACCATGGGACAATACCTGCATATTTACGGTTTGTTTGATCCGGCCTATGCGGACGCTGATGCGGCATATGTTACAATCGGCGGACAAACTTATCAGGCATTTCTCTGCTGCGAGCAGGAAGCACTTGAACTGGATACGCATCAGGCAAACGGCTTCTCCTGCTATCTCCCGGCAGAACTCGCCGCCGATACTGTTCAGATCACCATTCAGACCAAAGACGGCTGCGTACAGTACAGCGGCTCAGTCGCTGTCTGAAGTATCTGATTCTCAGATTACAGATTGATAGAAAAAGCATCTCCCATTCCAGGAGATGCTTTTTCCTATGTGTGCTGATCAGCGTCAGAACGAGCTGTCCTGCCGCCGTGACGCTCACCTGAAACAAAACCTGATAGATGCCGATCTCGGCAAGACTGAATGCACTTGCCGAAATCCGCGTAATGCCGGAACCGCTCATTTAACTGCATCCTGCTTCTTACGACATAATCTGCCATGATACAGCAGCGCTGCAAAAGCGGATG
>CAMNFV010000153.1 GCA_946537515.1 uncultured Ruminococcus sp.
AGACCGCCCTTATACGGACCGATTGCGGAATTGAACTGTACGCGGTAGCCGGTGTTGACATGGGCATTGCCCTGATCGTCGATCCACGGCACGCGAAATTTGATCTGACGTTCCGGATTGACCAGACGCTCCAGAAGTGCATCGCGGCGGAACTGCGCCTCGTTTGCATCCACGATCACGCGGATGGAATCCAGCACCTCACGGACAGCCTGATGGAACTCCGGCTCATCGGGATTTTTCTCGATCACCTGCTCAATGATCTCATCAATGTAAGACATAAAACATCCTCCTGTTTGGCATTTTTGATCGGTATCAACCGACAAATTAACGCATAATAATGATACCGGATTTTTTGCGGAAAAGTCAACGAACATTCCCCTGCAAATATCCGACATCTGCCCGCATTTTTCCGCGAACCTGCCGGAAAACGCTTGTGATACGGCAGAAATATCCGTATAATGAGATACAAAACACAATTCAGCGTGAGGAGTATCTCAGATGAAAAAAATCCGTATTATCTCGGAATCCGCAGCACTCGGAATGCGGCTGCGTGACATTCTTTATCAGGCCGGCTATACAGAAATTTACCGCTCGGATCTGTCTGCTATCGCGGATGCCCTGCCGGATGAAATATATGTTATTTACGCAAAATCGCGTATTTCAGATATCATGCAAATCGCCGCGGAATCCGGTGCAAAGACCATTCTGCTGCTCAATCCCGACTGCTACGCAATGCATCTCGACCGTGCAAGACATGCCGGAATCCGGCTTTTGCTGATGCCGGCTGCGCCCGATCAGCTGCTCGATGCGGTCGCTATTTTTTCATGACAGAGGGCGCGATGCCTGTGTGCTTTTTGAATACGCGGGCGAAGTAATCAGGCGTTGAAAATCCGAGCAGACGGCTCACTTCCAGCACCTTGAACTGGCCGCTTTCCAGCAGACGCTTCGCATAGCCGATCTGGAACCGCTTATAGAATTCTCCGAATGTCATGCCGAATTTGCTCTTGAAATACCGGCCGAAGTAATCGCGGTTGAAGCCGAAATAATCCGCTGCGAGCTCGACGGTTGCCGTCTGATGCTCCATTTTCATCAGGAATGCGCGCAGCTTGTCCGCCACCGGCAGAAGCTCTTCAGACTGCGGCAGATCGGAGAGCGTCTGCTCCGCCGCAGCACGGTATTCCGATTCGATCAGCTGCTCATGCACCAGCGATGCCGCTCTGCATACTGCTGCGAAGAGATCCTCCGGCGGGATCGGCTCTGCAAGAAAGTCGATCGCACCAAGCAAAAAACATTCGCGCATCCGTTGGGAATCATCCTGTTCACTCAGAATGATTGCGGGAATTCTGTTCTCGGACGCTCCGGTCAGCCGCAGCAGCTTTGCCGCGATAAACTCCGGTGCGCGGTTGATACAGAGAAGAATATCGAATTTCCGGCTCAGCACCAGACGAACCGCGTCATTGAGGTTTGTTGTGTGCTGTGTGATTGCAAATTCTGTATCCTCCAGTACGGAAAAGAGACGATTTAAATGATTGCCGGTGCGTTCACCGGAATCTGCGACCAATATTTGCAGCTTCATCTGAATCCTCCCTTCTGCATCAAAAAAGGGCTGCTCCGCCTTTTTCCAGACGGAACAGCCCCTTTGCTTTCCTTGGCTTCATTCTAGCACAACCTGCGCTGAAAGTCAATCATTCTACGCAGAGTTGTCGGAATTTTACCGGGATAAGTCTTGATTTTACACAAAGAAACAATGCTGCGCGGCAGCGAAAAAGCGTACCGCGCAGCATTGCTTTGTAAGGATGATGGCAGAGGTTATGGAGCACCCTGCATCGCGCTTATCATAGCATATGACGGCCTGTCTGGACAAGGTGAATTGCAAAAGATGTCGGGAATCTGAATGGAAAGCGCGGATATTTGATGTACTGACCGTATAAACTGCTCTATCTTTATAAAAAAAGAGAAGCCGCCCCATTGATGCCAACAGGGACGGCTTCATTCTATTCATGCATAAACATGAGATTCCAAAGGGACAAGTCCCTTTGACGCGGTTATTATCCCTTGTAGTCTGCGCCGAGCTGGAGTGCGCGCATGTTGTTATCAATGGTATGCGCACGCTTTGCCGGGGTATTCTTTTCGAGTGCCTTACGGACAGTTTCGAAGGAGAAGATACCGGTCTCGTGGAGCAGCTTGCCGAGCAGGACGATATTTGCACCCTTTGCGAGGTTGTTATCGTCTGCGAGCTGAGTTGCCGGGACATAGAATGTCTCAATATCGGTGCGGTCGGTCTTTGCATCGACCATAGAGCTGTCAACGAAAGCCTTGCCGCCCGGCTTGACGCTGGGCATAAATGCATCGAAGGACGGACCGTTCAGAACGACGAGCAGATCCGGCTCAAGCACCTGCGGCGAACCGATCGGTTCATCGGAGATGCAGACGGAGCAGTTGCACTTACCGCCGCGCATTTCCGGGCCGTAGCTCGGCAGCCAGGAGATTTCCTTGCCCTCGAAGAGCGCACAGTATGCGAGCAGCTTACCTGCAAACAGGATGCCCTGTCCGCCGAAGCCTGCGAGCAGAATTTCATAGGTCATTTTGCGGCACCTCCCATAGCGAGCTTATCAGCATTTGCTTCTTCCATATTGACATCCTTGTAGACGCCGAGCGGATAGTAGGGGATGCACTCCTCCTGCAAACGCTTGATGGATTCCTTCGGGGTGAGGCCCCAGTTGGAAGGACAGGTCGAGAGCACCTCAACGATCGAGAAGCCGTTGCCCTTCTGCTGGTTCTCAAATGCCTTGCGGATCATCTTCTTGGTCTCGCGGATATGCGGGACGGTATCCACAGCAGTACGGACAGCGAGCGCTGTACCGTCGAGCGTGGAGAGCATTTCACAGACATGGATCGGGTAACCTGCCTTGCGCGGATCTCTGCCGTAAGGAGAGGTCGTGGTGACCTGACCCGGCAGGGTAGTCGGTGCCATCTGGCCGCCGGTCATACCGTAGGTACCGTTGTTGACGAAGATGACAACGATGTTTTCGCCTCTGGTTGCAGCGTGGACGGTTTCAGCCGTACCGATTGCAGCGAGGTCGCCGTCGCCCTGATAGGTAAAGACGTTCAGATCGGGTCTTGCGCGCTTGACACCGGTTGCAACGGCCGGCGCTCTGCCGTGCGGCGCCTCGATCATATCACATCCGAAGTAGTTATATGCAAATACGGAGCATCCGACCGGGCAGACACCGACAGTATCGCCCTCAATGCCCATTTCATCAATGACCTCAGCGACGAGGCGATGAATGATACCGTGCGTACAGCCTGCGCAGTAATGCAGACGCACATCACACAATGCGTGCGGTCTCTGGAATTTCACAGCCATTACTTGATACCTCCGTTCAGCTTTCTGATCTCCGCCAGCACCTCATTCGGGGAGGGGATCACACCGCCGGTTCTGCCGTAGAAGGAGACCGGGATCTTGCAGTCGAGTGCGAGCTTGACGTCGTCGATCATCTGGCCCATGTTCATCTCAACGGAGAGGACAGCCTTCGCCTGCTTGGTTGCATCGAGCAGCTGCTTCTTCGGGAACGGCCACAGCGTGATCGGACGGAACAGACCGGCCTTGATGCCCTCTGCTCTTGCCTTATTGACTGCGGATTTTGCAATACGGGAGGTCGCGCCGAATGCGGTGATGACAATATCTGCATCATCGCAGAGATAGCTTTCGCCATCCGATTCATTTTCTTCGATGACAGCATAGCGCTCATAACGCTTTCTGACCTGCTCTTCGAGGTCATTTGCCTCGATGTAGAGGGAATTGACGATATGGTGCTCACGCTGCATTTTGGTGCCGACAGCAGCCCAGCCGGAATTATCCGCACCTTTTGCGGAGATCTCCGGGAACTCGACCGGCTCCATCATCTGACCGAGCAGACCGTCGGAGAGCAGCATAACCGGAACACGGTACTTCTCACCGAGATCAAATGCGCGGACAACGAGATTGACAACTTCCTGAACGGAATTCGGAGCCAGGATGATGAGGCGGAAGTCGCCGTGACCGAGACCCTTTGTTGCCTGCCAGTAATCCTGCTGAGAGGGCTGAATGGAACCGAGGCCCGGGCCGCCGCGCTCAACATTGACGATGAGACATGGGACATCGGAGCCTGCGATATAGGAGATACCCTCGGACTTCAGCGAAACGCCGGGCGAGGAGGAGGAGGTCATGACACGGGTACCGGTAGCGCCTGCACCGAGAACCATGTTGATTGCTGCGACCTCAGATTCAGCCTGAAGAAATACGCCGCCGCGCTTCGGCATCTGCTTGGAAAGATACTCGGAAAGCTCAGTCTGCGGGGTGATCGGGTAGCCAAAGAAGCACTTACAGCCAGCACGAATTGCAGCTTCGGCGAGTGCCTCGTTGCCTTTCATTAAAACCTTTTCCAATGAAAACAATCCTTTCTGATTAAGATTCAATTACGATGGCACAATCCGGACACATCATCGCACACATCGCACAGCCGATGCACGCATCATCATCTGTGCAGTACGCTGTAAACACACCCTCTTTGTTGCGCTTTTCATGCTGAATCGCGACAATCTGTTTGGGACATGCTGTTGTGCACAGTTCACAACCCTTACAGCGGTCAAAAATGACGTTCATTTTTGCCATAGGAGTTACCATTCCTTTCCATTCGTGATTACCGGGAATCCGGTGCCGCTGATCCGGAAGCGCTGATTCCGGCGCAAATTTTCCTCTGCGCACGCAGCGATTATCAGATCGTAGTAAACGGACGCTGTCCGACAACCTATATTATAGCACATAATCCGTGAAATTTCAAGTCCTTTCGCCCGGAATTGTGAAAAAATTAACAGGGCTTGTAGTTTGCATCCGGATGCGTTGATTCTATTCGGGATATGCTGCGGAATCTGAATCCGTCCCTGCATATTCCGCGAGCAGCTGCATGACGGGTTCGCGGCGCTTCTGATAGAAATCCCGTACCTCTCTGACGGCATCCTGATAGGCATATTCTCCGGATTTCCCGCCGAAAACCGTATTCCAGAAACGTCCGAGTGTGTCGATTGCTGCATCAGAATAGAGCGCTTCCATTGCGTCGATTTCTTTGTCCACGCGTTCCGTGTTGAAATTGTTGTCAGCGATCTCCGTGAAGGTATCGGTAAACTGCTGCCGGAAGTCTGCATTTTCCAGCGCACCGTGCAGCAGGTCGCCGAGAAAGCAATCCTTGCTGAATACCCTTGCAAAGGAATCATATGTCGGCAGCGCCTCTTCATAGATCCCGGTGCTGTAATCCGTATCGAACATCAGAAACCGCCATTTTCCGTCTGCATAAGGATTTGCGGCATCCTGCATTTCGGATTTCCATATCGCCGTATTGGCATAATGCCAGTCTACATTGGCAAAATAGATCTCGCAGCTGATGTAATCCATGAAGCTCTGCATATCAATTTTCGCGCAGAGCTGTTCATAGGCTGCTGCATCGGAAAAATCAGTCTCATTGATCCATTTGCGCAGCTGCTGCCATTCGGCAAAGGTCTCTTCGCTGCCTTCATCGAGCGCGTCTTTTTTGATGATGCAGACCTGTTCCTTCGGGATTTCGCAATGTGCCTGAATGAAGTCATCATCCATTTTTTCGGTGATCTCATAATGCCCCCAGTATTCACCGTTGAGGAATACAATGCACGGCTCCATGCCCTGCGTCAGGAAGGCGCGCCCTGCGGAAAGCCTCTGATTCAGCTTGTCGCGGAAGCGGGTATACATCGCATCGTTGCCGCCGTTGCGCAGCATGACCGTATCAAATTCCGTGATCGGTTCTCCGGTTTCCTCGCTGCATACAGCGCCGGAGAAGAGATCGCAGTTCAGCTTTGATGCGCCGTATTCCGAGCGGGCATAGAGATTCAGGCTTTTCTGCGGATAGGAGCGCGTTGCGCCGCCGTGGATCCGGATGCCGATATCCTGTGCGGCGATCTGTTTGCCGTTTGCAAATACTTCCAGGGATGCGGGACGTTCCCAGTCGCGGCCGCTCTGGCGGTAGTTTGCGGGCATGAAGTAATCCGGAACAGATGCGTCAAAGTCGTCTCCGTTCTTCCAGTCAGAATGCGTTTTGCCGAGTACATAGATGCCCTTTGCATCGTCAAACAGATTGGATTCATCCGTCATAAGCGAGATGATTTTCCAGTCCTAATAATAGGATGCTTTTTCATCGAATCCGACAAAATAAGTCTGTGAGACAGCGGGACTCCGGCTGCCGTCGGTTCCAATCGCCATTGCGCGCACAACGGTTGCTTTGTCAACCGGAGATTTCGGCGCGGATGCCGGCAGCGGCGCTTCATCCGGCACAATGCCGGTGTGCATACTGATTGTATTCGGCTCATCGGAGCGGTCTGTAATCGGAATCGGCCCGGAATAGCGCGGACTTTCCGTTGTCGGGGCGCTGCCGTCAAGCGTATAATAGATTGCCGCGCCGCCTGCTGCGGAGAGCGTCAGCGAAAAGGAATCGTCATAAAAACCGCCTGCTGCGGAAAACTGCGGGGGTTCCCCGGTCAGCTCTGCGACTGCCGTTTCGGTGTCTGGCGGGGATTGTGAATCCGCGGTTGCAGCGGTCATGGCCTGTGAATCTTCGGGCTGCGGTTTGCCGGTGCAGGATGTCATGCTGCATTCCAGAGAAAGCAGAATCAGAATGGCTGCAAAAATCGTTGTGCGTTTCATACCGATACTCCTTGAAATATGTGAAGGGCTTTATTCTGTATTCATTATAACAGAACCGTCTGCAAATAGCAACCCTGCCGAAAGAAAAAAGGCTCCGCCTTACAGCGAAGCCTTTCTCTGCATCAGATGCAGTTACTGCATCTTATAAGCGTCGATCATTTTCTTGGTGATGTGTCCGGAACGACGAGCGTAGCGCTCACCGCTGCGAATATACGAAATATCAGCAGATGCGCTCGTTTTCAGTTTGATCTCCAGCTTCATCTCCGTGCGGTTGACCGGCACCACATCAATGCGGTCGATCATCGTTTTCGCCATTTCATCGACCTCGTCTTTTGACATGATGTGACCGGGACGGTAAAGCGTCCTGAAATATTCCTCGATCTTTTGCATTTCGGCGGCATAGTCCGCCGTCTGCGATGCCTTTGTTTCAAGCTGAAAAATGTCCTCCTCAAGCTGCGCGATCAGCACATTGGAATTGCCGTTTCGCTCGCGGAATTCGTCACGGGAGATGTCTCCCTCGGTGTAGAGGTCAAGCAGCTTTTCGCGTTTCGCTTTTTCTCTTGTGAGCTGCGCCCGCAGTTCGTTGATCTGTTTCTGCGCATTTGCTTCGCGGTCACTTTCGCGGTAAATGCGCAGGAAATCGCGCACATATTCCTCGATATTGCCGGCGATCGACTGAAAATGCGCGGAGAGCATTTCGTAGAGGTCTTTCTCCATAATCGAAAACGATGCGCAGGATTT
>CAMNFV010000154.1 GCA_946537515.1 uncultured Ruminococcus sp.
AAATGGAAGCGATGATGTACAAGATCGAGGGCGAGGATCTCTACCTGATCGGTACATCCGAGCACACGATGATCGGCAGATTCGTCGGCCAGATCGTCGATGAGAGCTCCCTGCCGCTGACGCTGACATCCTATTCGCCCTGCTTCCGCAAGGAGATCGGCTCGCACGGCCTGGAGGAGCGCGGTGTTTACCGTATCCACCAGTTCGAGAAGCAGGAGATGATCGTTCTCTGCAAGCCGGAGGACAGCATGGATTGGTACAACAAGATGTGGAAGCTTTCTGTTGATCTGTTCCGCAGCATGGATATCCCGGTACGTCAGCTGGAATGCTGCTCCGGTGACCTCGCAAACCTCAAGGTCAAGTCCTGCGATATCGAGGCCTGGAGCCCGCGTCAGCAGAAGTATTTTGAGGTCTGCTCCTGCTCGAATCTCGGTGATGCACAGGCACGCCGCCTGAAGATCCGCACAAAGGGCGAAAACGGTACTTACCTTGTCCACACGCTCAACAATACCGTTGTTGCGCCGCCGAGAATGCTGATCGCGCTGCTGGAGAATCACTATCAGGCAGACGGTTCGGTGACGATCCCGGAGGTTCTCCGTCCGTATATGGGCGGCAAGGCAGTCCTGACACCTGTAAAGAAATAATCGCAGAAAATGAGAAGCAAAAGAGCACCTTCGGTCCGCTGCCGAAGGTGCTCTGTTTTTACGAAGATACGCGGGAATTACTCCCGGTTCAGCTTATCATAGATATAGGCGCTCGCCGCTTCCGGCGTCATGCCGAGGGAGAAACCGAATTCTTCATCGAGCATCCGCGCTGCATCCTTGCGTGCATTGTCGTCCATTGCGGAGAGATGCTTCCCCTCTGCTTTCAGAAGAGCCTGCTGCCGGAGAATGCAATGGATCATGCGCAGGAGTGTCGGTGCATCGCCGCCGGCCAGCACCTTCCGGAATTCGGCGCTGCGCTGCTTGCGGTCCTCATTCCATTGCATCGGATCGTCATGTACGGCAGCTTCCAGCATGGCGTCGATCTCCGCCGGTGTCCGGAGCGGCTGCATCTTTGCGCAGAGTGTCTCGTTATCCAGCGGCACGGAGACTTCCATGCCGGAATTGCGGACCGGCTTGAGGACATAGCAAAGCCGCATCGGCTGCGGTCCCGGATAGGGCACTTCTTCGATCCGGTCAATCAGACAGATGCCCGTTCCGCCGTACCGGACATGCATTCCGGCTTCATAGGTTTGCTTCATAAACAGTTTCCCCTCTTTTCCTGAATCATATACGAACAAAATAAGACGCTATTTTCCTACTATTATTATAGCACAAAATCTCTGTTTTCTCAAGGGACATTTTCCACAAAATTTTACGAACTGTACTGAATTTGAAAGAATTGTGCATAGATTTTCTTCAATATCTGAGCAATCACCCTGTCGTTTTTTGCGGTTTTGTCTTGCAAAGCGGGAGAAAATGTGATATAATAACTCTGTATAACCATTGACAGGAGGCGGAAGAAAGACGGAATTGCCGGAATATGCAGAGAAATCCGCCCGAATGCTCTCCGCGCAGACGACTGCGGTCTGATGCGCTGAAAATCGGTTATCACATTCTGCCCGGAACAGAATGCGAAATATAAAAAAAGGAGGAACTATACATGCAGGAAGTTTACGAATTTCTGAAAGCCGCAGGAACCTATTACCTTGCTACGGTCGAGGGCGATCAGCCGCGGGTGCGTCCGTTCGGAACGGTCGATCTCTTCGAGGGCAGACTCTACATCCAGACGGGCAAGGTGAAGGCTGTATCCAGACAGCTTCAGGCAAATCCGAAGGCGGAGATCTGTGCCTTCAAGGACGGCGTCTGGCTGCGCGTTGCGGGCGAGCTGATCCGCGATGACCGGCTTGCGGCAAAGAAGCATATGCTGGAGCAGTATCCGGATTTGCAGGCGATGTATTCCGCAGAGGATGATAATACAGAAGTGCTGTATTTCAAATCCGCGGAAGCAACCTTCAGCTCCTTTACCGCGCCGCCCCGTACCGTGAAATTCTGAATTTCAAACAAACATCATTCGTATTGACAGAAAGGACATCATTATGAAAACAATGCAAAAACGAATCTCAGCAGCTGTTGCTGCACTCAGCCTCTGCGCCGGCATGACCTCTGCCGCAATGCCTGTTTCCGCTTATCTGCGCGGCGATCCCCTGCAGGACGGCGTTGTCTCAGTTGAGGATGCGCAGTTTGCACTCAACGCCTATGCCGATCTTGTGGCAGGCAAATACAATACGGTCTATCCGGAAGAAGCAGAACGTGCCGATGTCAACGGCGACGGCGCGCTGACTGCTGCGGATGCACAGCTGATCCTGCTCTACTATACGGCAAACAGTGTTGCACAGCAGCCGACAAGCTGGCATGACCTGATGCCGGGTGCGAAGAAGGCGGGCATCACCGATGACGGCGATATACTGACGATTGCCTGCTGGACCGGCGATGACGTCGATGTCATGATTGAACAGTTCACGGCGATGCATCCGGAATATAAGGACAAGGTGAAGCTGGTTCGGGTCGGAGACACCGCCTTCGAGGCATCTCAGAGGCTTGCCCGTCAGATCGACACCGGTGCCGATATTGATCTTTACGTTATGTCAGAGGATCTGATTCGTCAATACAAGGATGATCCCATATATTCCGCACCGCTTTCTGCGCTCGGATTCACCGAGCAGGATTTTGAGAGCTGCTATCCGTATACACTTTCTGTCGGAAAAGACCGCAGCGGCGTGCTCAAGGGCGTTGCATGGCAGGTCTCTCCGGGCGGCTATGTCTACCGCAGCGATATGGCAGAAAAATATCTCGGCGTCAAAACACCGGCGGAAATGCAGAAATATGTCTGCGACCTGGATACATTCACCCAGACTGCAAAGACTCTGAAAGAGAAAAGTGGCGTTGCAATGGTTGCGACTTATGCCGATCTCTGGCAGGCGATCCGGATGGGTTCGGTTGCGGTGACGCGCTCCGAGGATAATCATGTGAAGCTCTCGGATGATTTCAAAGCAACCGCGGACCTCATCAAGATGTATTATGATAACGGCTATACCACGCGGGCAGATCAGTGGAGCGATGAATGGTATGAAGTCGGCCAGAACGGTACTGCATTCGGCTACTTCTTCTCCTCATGGTGTCTCGGAAACGGCTCAATGCTATATAATGCCGAGGGATGGGATGACGGCGTGACCTACGGCAGATACAATATCACAGAGGGTCCCTGCCCGTGGTTCTGGGGCGGCAACTGGATGCTGCTCTCGCCCTACTGCGACAATAAGACCATTGCGCATGATTTCATCTATGATTTTGTTGTCAATCCGGAAACGATGAAGGCGTATTCTGAGAATTGCGTCAAGGCGCACGGCTCACCGGAATTTGTCAACAATCAGAAGGTCATGAGCAGCATGGACATTCCGAATCCGCTGCTCGGCGGGCAGTCTGAATTTGCCGTGCTGCATAACAACCTCAAATCGCTGGAATACGGCAGTCTTCATAAAGACCATGATCCGTGCCTGGAATGGGATTTGGAGAGTGATTTACTTGCCTTTTATCTCAAGGATAACCTCAGCTATGCTGAGAGCGTCGTGCATGCAAAGGAATGGGTACAAGCGGAATATCCTGAATATACGTTTGACTGATACTGAAAACACCGCGGAGCCAAAGCAGCTTGCAATGGCTCCGCGGTGTATTTTATTTTGTCAGAAGATTTCTCTGCGCGGGAATTCAGATCAGCTTTGCGATATAGCGCAGGATGACGATGACATCCGAGCTGTTGACATAGCCGTCGCTGTCAAGGTCCGCATGATTGATGACAGTCCGCGCAATGTTTGCATCGGGATCCTCTGCGGCAAAGCGGGCGAGCAGGACAGCGTCGCTGATATCCACAGTGCCGTCCGCGTTCATATCGCCGTAGGCTTCGACTGCGGCACGCTCGGACTTGATTTCCGGATTGGTTTCGGGATCGTAGCGTGCAAAGATCGTTTCAAAGCCGAGGCGCATCGGGGTGTCTTCCTGCAAGTCGGCAAGCTCGGTCGAGGAGAAGTTCAGATTCAGGCCGCTGACAAAATCCAGCGATTGCAGAATCTGTGCCGCCTGGAAATAGGATGCATAATCACTTGTAGCCAGCCACAGCCTGCATTGGATCGGAAGGATTTCCTCCGGCCCCAGCTCCAGCTTGCTGAGATTGATTCCCGGGAAATCTGCGGCGCTGATCTCGCGGCTGCTCCTGAAGGCGAAGCAGTAATCGCTGCTGTAATTGACGCGGTCATAGGTCATGTAGCAATACTCTGTTTCGATGCGCATGACTTGCGGGAAGCGCTTGAGGCAGTCGGCCAGCGTGACGCCGCCATAGTCGTCTCTTGCATTTTTGACGAGATATCCGCCTTCGGATGCTTCAAATTCCATGCCGCCGATATCCATTTCGAGCATTTCATCCAGATTTTCACCGGCATAGCCTGCGTCAATCATCATCTGCCGCCACTTTGCAAGCAACTCATCCTTGTCAAGCGTTGTGCCTTCCTTCAGATAGAAGCGGTAGGGCGAGCAGCGTGTTTTTTCGATATGATAGGGCTTTTTCGGCGTCAGCATCGTGCGGTCGGAGAGGATGATGCAGTTGTCAAGTGTTGTATTTTCCCAGCCCGCAATGCGGTTGTAATACTGCTGCAGCGGGGCGGATTCCGGCATGGTCTCCGGTGCTTCGCGGGTAAACAGTACATCGTATTCCGGGAACATCCAGACTGCATCCTCGCTGGCGTCTGCAAGGCATGTGCTGGTATAGCGTAGACATGCACCCGAATCCGGTGCTGCTGCAATCAGCTTTTTCATCGCCTCAAAATAAGCGCTGTAGCTGTCGTCTTCCAGATAGATCACAGACCAGCTGCTGTCCGGTACAGGGCTGATTTCGCGGATGCCGTCAAGAATTTCACGGATATCCGCCTGTTCATTTTCTTCATTCGGATCAATCACAAGCTCGATCGCATGAGCGCTAGTACGGTTCGGGCGGCTGTCTGTTCTGTAACCGAAATGTGCTTCGATCTTTTCGATCTCCGGGACTTCTTTCAGGATATCGAGCAGCGAATATTCCTTCCATGCATCCTGCGAGGTTCTGAAATCATAGACATCTGCAAATTCTTCGGAATCAGGCATGTCAAGCAGTTCATAGTTAAAATGTTTCAGCGAGGATTCCTTATATCCGGCTTTCCGCAGCGTTTCGACCCATTTGCTGAAGATCGCGTCCCAGTCCGGCTTTGTTCCCTTCCGGAAGGTGATGCGATAGGGGCTGTAGCGGACTTTGTAAATCTCATAGGCCTTTGTCGGCGTCAGAAACTGCGTATCCGAAGCGACCAGGCATTGATCGACGGTTGTATTTTCCCAGCCTGCAATGCGCGCATAGAATTCTGCGCGGTCGCCGTAAGGGCTCGCGGCCGGTGCGGTCGGATCGCCGCTGTCTGCCTGCTGCACATTCAATATCGGATCGCTGACTGCACAGGCTTCCATAGCGGATAAGCCGCTGCAAATCATCGCCGCAGCGCAGAAAATAGCTGTCAGTTTGCGTTTCATAATGTTTCCTCCTCTCTATTCCGAAAAGCGCAGCGTAATGCTTTCGGGTTGGGGCTGAATGGACTCTGCTTCGTTTGGATTGCCGCTTGTATGCGTCAGTTCTGTCCGGCATTGCGCCGGGCTGACCGCGAGCGATTTCGGGATGCCGAGCAGAATCTGCATCTCGTAGGTCGGCTGATACTTCGCTGCATCGACACAGTTCATCTGAACAGAAAGCGTATTGTTCTGCATCGCCGCACCGGTTGCGGTTACAGCGGCACAGTTTGTATACAGATGACAGACGAGGCAGTCGTTTTTTTCAAAATCAAAGCTGCCGAGCAGTTCGCGTGTCTGCTGATTGAGCGCCTCTGCCTGATGCATGACCGAGAAGCTGCATTTTGTGGAATTCGGCGGGGTCATGATCTCGGGAACCCCCTCCTCCCGAATCGGCTTTTGGCTCCATACGGGGATCGTGATGCTTTCCGGACGGTCTTCAGACGATGCCCGCGTATCCGGTATTTCGATTATTTCCTGCCCGGACTGTGCATCGGCCGTTTCGCTCACGGGAATTTCTGTCGCAGCCCTCGTGACGGCTGTATTACCGGTGTTTTGTGTACCGGCGGTCGGCTGCGTCTCGGACATTGCCGTCTGTGCGGTGGCGGGCGTTGTAACGGCTTCCGCGGCGATCCTTGTGACGGCTGTATTACCGGTGTCTTGTGTACCGGCGGTCGGCTGCGTCTCAGACATTGCCGTCTGTGCGGCGGCGGGCGTTGTAACGGCTTCCGCGGCGGTTTCCTGTTCAGGCTGGTTGGTCGTCACGGCCGCGGATGTAGTCTTTGCGGTCGTTTTGCTGTCCGCAGCGGTCTGTGTCACGGATGCGGAGCCGGTTGTCTGCTGATTTGCTGTTGATATTGTGGAAAGTGCGGCAGTTTCCGTGATAATCGCGGAATCGGCGGTGATATCGGGCTTCTGCATCCGGATGTTCGGATAGACTGCTGCCGCAATGACAACGGCCAGACAGGCGGCGATTGCCGGAATAATGACGCGAAGGGAAATGCGGTGCTTCCGGTACGGCACGACGGTTTCTGTAATGAAATCATCGGGCAGATCCTGCAGCAGCGCGTAGAGTTCTTCTCCGTTCACAGCAATCCCTCCTTTTCCAGATAGGTATGCAGCTTTTTCCGGATGCGGTGGAGCATCACGGAGACATTGTTTTCGGTTGTATCGAAATCTGCGGCGATTTTCGTGACAGATTCGGTATGGAAATAGCGGCGCACGAACATCTGCCGCTGTACTGCGGGCAGCTTTTCCAGAAAGCGCGTGATTGCTTCAAGCAGGGCTTTGCGGTCCAGCGTCTGCTCGACATTTTCCGGCGATGCGATGCATTCCGAGAGCTCATCGAGCGCTGCGGGAAGCTGTCCGCCGCCGCGCTTTGCGGTGCGTTCGGCCTGGCGGCGGTTGAATGCGTGATTGCGCACCAGGCGCAGCAGATAGGCGCAGAAATTATCCGGCTTTGCAGGCGGGATCGCGTTCCACGCCGAGAGCAGCGCATCGCTGACGCATTCCTCTGCGTCCTCATTGCTGCCCAGAATATTGCGTGCAACTGACCGGCAGAGCGCTCCGTATTGCCGGTCGGATTCCCGAAGCGCCTGCTCATCCCGATATTCAAACAGTAAAAGAATTCTTTTGTCGTCCGTGGCAATCACCGCCCTTTGCCTCGCCTTCACCTATAAGAACAGGATTTCCGGCGAAATCTTACATGTTCTGATAAAAAATTTTTGATAATTACAGTATAACATACCCCGCCCGGAAATTCAACCGGGTCGGCAGGGCCGCACGTTTCGCAAAGCGAAACTGCGCAGTTTGCCTCTGGCAA
>CAMNFV010000155.1 GCA_946537515.1 uncultured Ruminococcus sp.
GCCTCATCATCGACCAGCAGATCACGCGCAAAGTTCAGAATGATCACGCCGTCCTTCATCATTGCGATGGTATCAGCATTGATCATCTTCTCAGTTGCAATGTTCGGATCCGGATTCTTGACGAGCGGCGTATGAACGCTGATGATATCGCAGGTCTTGAAGATCTCTTCACGGGTCTTTACGTGGTGGATTGCACGGGACAGATTCCATGCAGCCTCAACAGAGATGTACGGATCGCAGCCGTAAACTTCCATGCCGAGGTGAATTGCAGCATTACCGAGCGGGCCGCCGATTGCGCCCAGACCGATGATACCGAGCTTCTTGCCCTTGATCTCGGTGCCGGCAAACTTGGACTTGCCTTTTTCGACCAGCTTTGCGACATTCTCATCGTCCTTCACGGTCTGAACCCAGTTGATACCGCCGACGATATCACGGGAAGCAAGCAGCATACCTGCAAGTGCAAGCTCCTTAACGCCGTTTGCATTTGCACCCGGGGTATTGAAAACAACAATGCCGTTCTCAGCAGCTCTGTCAAGCGGAATGTTATTCACGCCTGCGCCTGCTCTTGCGATTGCGAGCAGATTGCTGCCGAATTCCATCTCGTGCATCACAGCAGAGCGGACAAGAATCGCATCCGGATTCTCAACGGTATCTGCGACCTGATAGTTCTCACCTAGCTCAGCGAGACCGACAGGAGAAATCTTATTAAGTGTCTGAATCTGATACATTGGAAAGACTCCCTTTCATCAAAATATAGGTATTGCGAGAAATTAAGCGTTCTCAGCCTCAAACTTCTTCATGAACTCGACGAGCTTCTCAACGCCCTCGATCGGCATTGCATTGTAGATAGAAGCACGCATACCGCCGACAGTTCTGTGACCCTTGAGGTTCTCGAAGCCTGCAGCCTTTGCTTCCGCAACAAACTTCTTATCAAGCTCCTCGTTACCGGTTACGAACGGAACGTTCATGAGGGAGCGATCCTTCTTCTCGACAGTACCCTTGAACAGCTTGCTCTGATCGAGGAAATCGTAGAGGATCTTAGCCTTCTGCTCATTGTGCTTCTTCATGCCCTCAAGGCCGCCCATCTTCTTGATCCACTTGAAGACCTTGCCGCAGATGTAGATGCCGTAGCAAGGCGGAGTGTTGTACAGAGAATCATTCTCAGCCTGGATCTTCCAGTCGCACATGGTCGGAGTCTGCTTGAATGCAGGACCGTCAGCAATCAGATCCTCACGGACGATGACGATCTGGACACCGGCAGGGCCGACATTCTTCTGAACGCCGCCGTAGACAACGCCGTACTTGGAAACGTCGATCGGCTCAGAGAGGAAGCAGGAAGAAACATCAGAGACAAGGATCTTGCCCTTGGTGTTCGGGAGCTGCCAGAATTTCGTACCGTAAATGGTGTTATTCTCGCAAATATAAACATAGTCAGCATCTTCCGGAATATCGAGATCGGAGCAATCCGGAATGTAGGAGAAGGTCTTATCAGCAGAGGATGCAACGCGGACGACCTCGCCGTACTTCTCAGCTTCCTGTGCAGCCTTCTTTGCCCACTGGCCGGTGATGATGTAAGCGGCCTTGCCGTTCTTCATCAGGTTCATCGGAACTTCTGCAAAAATGAGGGATGCACCGCCCTGCAGGAAGATTACCTTGTAGTTATCCGGAATGTTCATCAGGTCGCGGAGATCCTGCTCTGCTTCCTTGATGATCTGGTCATATGCCTTGGAACGGTGGGACATCTCCATAACGGACATGCCTGTGCCGCGGTAATCCATCATTTCGTCTGCGGCTTCCTTCAGTACTTCCTCCGGCAGAACAGCCGGGCCTGCGCTGAAATTGTAAACTCTGCTCATTGTAATAGCCTCCATAAAATCATATTCGGATAGATTGTCTGCTGACCTTACAAAAAATTTCACAGTATCAATCCTCTATATAGTATACTATATTTTGTGGGTAGTTGTCAAGGGCAAAACGGCAAGATTGTGAAAAAAATAACGATTTTATGAAGTTTCGACAGAACTATTCGTCTTTTGTCAAAATTTTCTTATGATAGCAGCGCTTACCGCAGTGCGGACAGGTCATTTTTCTGCTTCTGCCGACATGCGGCGCAAAAAATACCTGCGAATAATTCGGCACCCATGTCTCACCGCACTTCCTGCACTTATAATACCCCGCCTTCTGCTCAATTTTCAATGCAACAAAGATACACGGCATCAGCTGCAGGAAACTGACGGCAATCAATAACCCTCGAAGCCAGTCAGGTATTTCCAGATAAGCCGCAAGGACGATGAGCGTCAGCATAAGAGCAACCGACACGCTGCACATCAGAACTTCCGTTTGCAGCAGCATTCTGTCATTCTGTTCCTTTGACTCGCGCATTTCGAGCATGGTCTTTTCCGCAATTTCCTTATAATTCTCCATAGCGATTCTCCTTCCGTTCAGCAGGTCATTGACAGTAATGCCCAGTTCAGAACAGAGATCGAGCATGATCGAGGAATCCGGCATATTTTTTCCGGTCTCCCATTTTGACACAGCACGGTCAGAAACGCTCATTTTTTCTGCAAGCTGTGCCTGTGTCATGCCTTTCTCCTTGCGGCAGGCTGCAATGAATCTGCCGATCTGAATCTGATCCATATTCGTCAATTCCTTTCGTTTGATTGGGTCGGCGTCTTTCACCGTCCTTGCTCAAAGTGTAGCATAAATCGCTGAAAAAGTACAGGAACCGCTGGTTGAGTCACGTATTTACGTCGTTTTTCGATTTTAATTCGCGTGATGCTCGACGTTCCTCCGCTTCACGAAGGGACATCGGGCAGCCGCAGTAATCCTGCCGGTATAGTTCGTATTCCGCTGAAAGAGCAACCGACCGCGCATAGCCGCCGCGCTTTTTAAAGTCAGAGGGCAGATAGCGAACGGACATTGCAGACGCAATCTCCTCACCGCATGCATTGATGTACGGCGCATTTTTATGCGGGCTGACCGTCAGGGTTGTCGTGAAGTAATCGCAATGCTGATCCTTCGCCGCAATCGCAGCTTCCCGCATCCGCTGGGCAATACAGCGTTCGCAGCGCTCCCCCATTTCCGGCGTATTCTCAACGCCCTTCACCGCTTTCCAGAACGGAGCATCATCATAGGGCGGCGCAAGCAGCGTAATCGGATAGGGATGTTCCAGATGATCGAGAAGCTGCTTTTGCGTTGCAAGCCGGCGGTCAAATTCGGATTCCGGCGCGATATTCGGATTATAATAGAACAGCACGATCTCAAAATGCTGAATCAGCTGTTCCAGCACAGCGGTACTGCACGGGCCGCAGCAGCTATGCAGAAGCAGCTTCGGAACTTGTCCTTCCGGGATCGCAGCGATTTCCTGCTCCATTTCCTTGTGGTACTGACGTTTTTCCATGATTTTACAAATCCTTTACCATAAAAATATCGGAGCGAACCGCATCGTTATATCGCTCTGTTTCGAGAAAACCGGCTCTTCGATACAGCTTGAGCGCCTTCGTGCTCGTCAGCAGCGAATCGAGATACATTTTCTGATAGCCCAGCTTCCGCGCAGCATCCATAGCCGTATCAAGCAGCATTCTGCCGTACCCTTTTCCGTGATATTTTTCAAGCAGATACAATGATTTTAACTCGCAGTTCCCGGGCGACAGCTCTCTGATGCCGACTGTTCCGATCATTCCGCTTTCATCATACATACACCAGAATCCCAGGAAATAATTTGGAATATCCAGATAAAAGGAATGTCTGCCGCTTAAATCAAGCGCACGGCCGGATTCCGGCAGGCATTTCTCCAGAAAGGCGGTCAGAGCAGGCTGATTCTCCGCATGATACCGAAGCGGCGTATAAAAATCCATATCCTTACCTCGCTCATATAACAGAAAAGGACGGTTTCCCGTCCTTTTCGCAATCATTCAACTGAAATCAGATAGAAGTAAACAGGCTGTCCGCCGTGAAGCAGCGTAATCTCGATCTTGTCCTTGAACTTCATGCTGAGCTGATCGTAGAGCATCTGCGCCTTATCCTCAGTCACATCCGCGCCGTAGATCACGGTCACATAGCTTGAATCGCCCTTGACCATTTTCTTGATCAGCTTATATGCTGCCTTATTGACATCCTTTTCGGTAAATGACAGCTTGCCGTTATCCAGCGCAAGGACTTCGTTCTTCTTGATCTTCTGGCCGTCGAGCTCAGAATCGCGGGCTGCAAAGGTGACAGAACCGGAAGAAACGCGCTCGAATGCCTTTGTCATCTGCGTGCGATTCTCGTTAGCATCGACAGATTCGTCATAAGCAAGCATCGCTGCGATACCCTGCGGAATCGTTCTGGTCTGAAGCACAATGACATTGCGGTTTGCGAGGTTGATCGCCTGCTCCGCTGCCATGATAATATTCTTGTTGTTCGGCAGAACAAAGACCGTCTTTGCCGGTGTCGCATGAATTGCCTTCAGGATATCATCCGTCGAAGGATTCATGGTCTGGCCGCCCTTGACAACCTGATCGACGCCGAGATCGAGGAATGTACGCTCAAGACCTCCGCCCGCTGCAACTGCAACAAAGCCGAATTCTTTTGTCGGTTCGACCGGAACGACTTCCTGCTGCTTGACAATGCGCGCCTCTCTGACCTTGCCCTCATGCTGAATGCGCATGTTCTCGATCTTCGGCTTCGGCTCATTGATAAAGTGGCCGAATTCAAGTGCCTTTGTCAGCGCCATGCCCGGTGCATCGGTATGAACGTGAACCTTGATGATCTCATCATCCTCAACAACAACAACACAGTCGCCGATCGTTTCGAGATATGCACGCAGCTTTGCGCCGTCAACAGATGCATCATTTTTCTCAATGATATACTCGGTGCAGTATGTGAAGTTGATTTCTTCATCGTACTGTGCAACTGCTGCATTGAAGTCGATCTTCGGATCCGGTGCAGCAGATTTGGTTTCCGCCGCTTCCTCCGGAAGTGCAGCACCGCGGAAAGAATCCAGCATACCGCCGAAGATGATGCAGAAGCCCTGACCGCCGGCATCAACGACATTTGCCTTCTTCAGAGCAGGCAGCATTTCTGTCGTCTGCTTCAGAACAGCATTTGCTTCATCGAGAACACCCTGCCAGAAAGCAACCGTATCGAGATCGGTTTTTGCAAGCTCCTGCGCCTTATTTGCAGCCATGCGGGAAACCGTCAGAATCGTACCTTCGGTCGGCTTCATGACAGCCTTATAAGCGCCTGCAACACCAAGCTCCAGCGCGTTTGCGAAATCAGCATTTTCAGCAGTTGTCAGCCCTGCGAGCCCCTTGGAAAAACCGCGGAACAGCAGCGATGTAATAACACCGGAATTACCTCTTGCACCGCGCAGCATCGCAGATGCAGTCACATCGGCAACTTCCGAAACGGTTGCATCATCAGAAAGCAGCTCCAGTTCACGCTTTGCAGCGCTGATTGTCATAGACATATTGGTTCCGGTATCGCCGTCCGGCACCGGATAAACATTCAGCTCATCAACTGAACGTCTTTGATTTGTAATCAGAATTGCAGCATGAATGATTGCTGCCTTTAGTTGTTTACCGCTAATCAAAACTTGCTCCTCCAATTCTCAGGCGCGAATGCCGTCAATATACACGTTTACCGCAGCCGGCTGAAATCCTGTTGCCTGCTCGATCGCATAACGCACCTTATTCCGGATGCTGTCGGTGATCGCCGTCATATTCGCGCCGATACCGGTTACGATATGAAGATCGACAACAAGCTGATTTTGCCGTGTGCGCAGACGGATTCCTCTGCGGATATCACTCGGAAACAGCTTGGTTTTCAGCGTTTCAACCGGAGAAGAATCATTCAGATCGGCAACGCCAAAGCAGTTCGTGACGGTATGCTCTATCAGAGAATAGAGGTAGGTCTTCGTCACTCGAATACTGCCAATATGGTTTTCTATCACGATCATATTGGGCACTCCTTTCTTAAAAGTCATTTTATATTATAACACAAAGCAGAAAAAAATACAAGAGGTAAATTCACTTTTTCACAGATTTCAGGTTTTTCTAAGATTTCAGAGAAAATCGCCGCGAAAAGCAACGTTTCCGCGGCGATCAATTTAATATTAGTCAAGAATTGCAAGATCCACATTCGGGAAGCAGGCCTTTGCCTCTTTGGCGAGATGCGACGGAACAGCAACCATGCTGAGCGCATCACAATCCTCGAAAGCATCCTCTTCCAGCGTCACGACGCTTGCCGGGATATCCAGCACGCGAAGGGAAGTGCATTCAGAGAACGCGCCGGAGCAAATCTTTTGCAGCGTGCTCGGCAGACGTACTTCAGTAATCGAATCCAGACCTGCACAAGCGCCCGGCCGAATTTCCGTATAGCCCTCCGGAATCGTCAGAACCGGTTCTCCATGATAGATTTCACGGCGTACATGACGGGTAAAACGTCCGTCGCCGACATCCACCGCGGCTGCCTCTTCCTTCTGCTCCTCCAGCCATGTGATCGCAACATTTTCACCGAACAGTTCACCAGCGAGCCATTCCAGCTCTCTCGGCATTGTCACCGTTTCAAGTGCATCACAGCCTTCAAATGCATCAGAAGCAATCTCCTTGACAGAAAGCGGAATCACAACATTCTTCAGATCTGTCGAATCCGAGAACGCGCCGCTGCCGATCTTTACGATTGTATTCGGGAGAATTGCAGATTCCATATTCTCAAGTCCGGCACAAGCACCTGCACGGATTTCCAGATATCCTGCCGGGATTTCCAGCACAGGCTCACCGTGATAACACTTGTTCCGCTCCTTCGCGGAGAATTTGCCGTCCTTCGGAATCACAATACCGGATTTTGCCGCAGCCGAATCCGCAGCCGGTACAGCCGGAGCAGGCTTTGCTTCAAATTTCGGTTCATCCGGATCGGAGAGTACGCCAAGAGCGGAAAGTGCGGCGGCATCAAAATTGTGACGGCGCCATGCAGAGACCTTCGGTGCGGACGAGAAATCATCGTCAAAAGCAGAAAGTACAGGCAGCGAATCCTCACCGAGCGGTGCCATTCCTTCAAGCGGCGGAAGCTCAGCCGTAACAGGTGCTTCAGCTTTGGCCGCAGGCGCCTCAACTGCCGGAATATCCGGTTCTGCGAACGATTCGGCATGAACATCGCTAAACAGCGCATCTGCAAGCGCAGAAAGCTCCGGAATCGTTTCAACAGGCTCTTCCTGGGCATCCTCAATTGCATCATGGACAGGTTGACCTGCCGGAATCTCGTCAACGGATTCCTCGACTTCATCCGAAACAGCTTCTGCCGTATCTTCTGCGATTTCTTCGATCTCATCGAGTACAGGCTCAAC
>CAMNFV010000156.1 GCA_946537515.1 uncultured Ruminococcus sp.
GATATCAGCTTCACCGTTGAGGACGGCGAGATCCTCGGATTTCTCGGCCCGAACGGCGCAGGCAAATCGACGACCATGAACATGCTGACAGGCTATATTTCTTCAACCTCCGGTCAGGCGCTGATCAACGGCGTCGATATTCTGGAGGATCCCATCAAGGCGAAATCCTATATCGGCTATCTGCCGGAGCTGCCGCCGCTGTATCTTGATATGACGGTGAAAGGCTATCTCAACTACATTTTTGACCTGAAAAAATGCAAGCTGCCGCGCAAAGCACATCTCAATGAGGTCATGACGCTGACAAAGGTTGCGGACGTAAAAGACCGCATCATCAAGAACCTCTCCAAAGGTTATAAGCAGCGTGTCGGCCTTGCGCAGGCGCTGATCGGCAACCCGCCGGTCCTGATTCTCGATGAACCGACCGTCGGCCTTGACCCGAAGCAGATCCTTGAGATCCGCACGCTGATCAAAAAGCTCGGCAAAAACCATACGGTCATTCTCTCCTCGCATATCCTGAGCGAGATCCAGGCCGTCTGCGACCGCATCATCATCATCAATCACGGCGTGGTCGCCGCGCATGATACGACCGATAATCTTTCCCGCAATGTCTCGACCGATCACCGGATCGTTGCAAGAATTGAAGGTCCGCGCGATGAGATCATCAAGGCGCTGCGCAATATCACCGGTATCAAGTATGTCAAGGCGGATATGGAGCGCGAGCCCGGCGTCTATGAGTATGAGCTGGAAGCCGAGCCGGGCAATGACATCCGCAGAGAGCTCTTCCACATCGCAGCAGAGCATGACTGGCCGCTGCTTTCCTCACGGTCTGCCGAGATGACGCTTGAAGATGTCTTCCTCAAGATCACAATGGGCGAGGGCATTGTCATCCCGAATGCGGAGGATGCCGCAGAAGCGAAGAAGGGAGAGAAAGCATAATGGGCGCGATCTTCAGACGCGAATTCGGTGCGTATTTCACATCGAGTATCGCATATATTTTCCTTGCAGTATTCTGGATTTTCTCCGGATACTTCTTCTTTGCCGGATGTCTGGCTCCGGCTACGACCGATCTGTCCCGCATGTTCCAGAGCATGTTCCTGATTATCATTTTCCTGATTCCGATCCTCACGATGCGACTTTTCAGCGAGGAAAAGAAGCAGAAAACGGAGCAGGGACTCCTGACCGCACCGGTCAGTCTCGGCGAAATCGTCTTCGGCAAGTATTTTGCAGCGCTTGCGCTCTATACGATCGCGCTGCTGATGCCGTTTGTCTATGCGCTGATCCTCAGCCACTACGGCGTTGTGGAATGGGGCATTGTCTTTGCAAACTTCTTAGCGCTCTTCCTGCTCGGCGGTGCATTCATTGCAGTCGGTGAGCTGGTTTCCGCGCTGACCGAGAATCAGATCGCAGCGGCTGTTATGAGCTTTATCGCGCTGATGTTTCTCTATATGATCGACGTCATCAATAACTATATCTCGATCAGCGCGGTCAATACCGTGCTGGAGAAGCTGAGCTTTTACCGTAAGTATTACGCGATCACCTGCGGCCTGTTCAACGTTTCGACCATTGTGTTTTATGTCAGCGTTGCGGTGATCTTTAATTACCTGACGATCCGCGTGTTTGAGCGCAGACGCTGGAGCTGAGGAGGGATTCTGTCATGAGCGAAAAAGAAGAAATCAAGCAGGAGCTGGAATCCTCCGAAGAGAAGATGTCCACAGCCGATGCGCTGAAGGAATATGCCGAGGAGGAGCAGACGGCTGCTGAGACCTCTGAGGGTGACGCAGAGGCAAAGGGCAAAGATTCCAAAAAGAAGAAAAAGCATACCCGCACCCCCGAAGCAGAGAAGGAGCGTGCGCTGAACAGCGTCAAGCGCCGCAAGAAATTCAAGTACGGCACGCTGGCTGCGGTCATTACGGTTGTGTTTATCGCGATCGTCGTTGCCGTCAACATGATCTGCGGAATGCTCGACAAGCGTTATAACTGGAATATCGACCTGACCTCGAAGGGCCTCTATCAGATTGACGATCAGACGATTGATTTCCTGCACAAGCTGAACGATGATGTCAAGATCACCGTCCTGGCGAATGAGTCCTTCTTCCTGGAAGACTCGAACCTGAAGGTTCTCTCTGAAACGCTGAATCGCTTCAGAACGGAATCAAACGGCCATATCTCTGTTGAATATGTGGATGCAAACAAGAATCCGGAAGCGATCTCGATTTATAAGAAGAATTATAACGGCGATCTCCAGGCCGGTGACGTTGTTGTCTCCAAGGACGATCTCGTCCGCGTGCTGGCAATGTCCAACTCCGGCTACAGAACAAACGGCCCGACGACCTTCCTCTTCGAGCAGGATACCAGCATTGACTATTCGACCTATCAGCAGACGACTTCGATGTCCTTTGTCGGTGAGCAGTCGCTGATCTCCGCGATCATGGGCGTTACGGACCTCAACCCGGTCACGGTCGGCATGATCGACATGAATAGTGCAAATCAGATCTACGATCAGCGCGATGCTTATAACTATCGGCGCATCAAGGAGCTGCTGGAAGCGAACAACTATGTTGTGGAATCTGTTGATATTGCAACCGGAGAGCTGAGCAGCGATTATGATATCCTGATGCTCTGCTCGCCCTCGAATGATCTGACCGAGGCACAGGTTCAGAAGCTGACCGATTACCTCAACAATGAGAACAAATACGGCAGAAACCTGATTTACTTCGGTTCGCCGTTCAAGAGCAAGAATACCAAGAATCTGGATGCGTTCCTCGCACTCTGGGGTCTCAAATACGGCGATGCATATGTCTCTGAAAGCAATCAGGCTGCTGCACAGGTTGCAGCGCTTGCAATCGGCACGGTCCCCAGCATCCCGGTTGTCAAGGCAAATTCGGAAGCTGCTGTCAATGCAAATTATGCCGGCGCAAATCTGCCGATCATCGCACCGCTCTGCTGCCCGATCGAGCGCCTCTATGAGCAGAATGCAGGCAGAAATACCTATCCGATGCTCACAACTGCGGATACTGCATATCTCTATCCGCTGGATGAATCTTCTGAGAATTTTGATCCGGATTCCGCAGAGCGCAGAAGCGTTGATATCGCAGTTCTCGCAGACAGCACCTTTACCGGCGGCAGCGATATGCTCAAGAGCCAGGTCATCGCATTCGGTTCGGCATGGTTCCTCGATTATATGGTCGCAGCAAGTGCGGGCAGCTATGATAACGCAAACTACTTTATCAATATGCTCAATACCGTGACCGGTAAGGAAGCTGCGCTGACGATTGCGAAGAAGTCGCTGGATCAGACCAAAATGACGATCAACGATTCCGCGATCAAGATCATCCGTAATGTAACAGTCTTTATCATTCCGCTCGTTGTTGCGCTGATCGGCATCGCGGTCTATGTGAGGAGAAAGAACAGATGAACAAGACGCTGAAGGGAATCATCGGCGGCAGCGTGCTGCTTGCAATGCTCGGCGGCGTATTCGCCTATCTGAAGATGACAGAGCCGGAAGCAGAGGATTCGTCCTCGGCTTCCGACAGCGGCATCGAAACAGAGCTCTGGCACACATATTCCGATGATATCAATCAGATTGAGGTCAAGAATCCCGCGGGCGATTCCTATGTCGCTGTCCGCCGGTTCGATGAGACCAAAACAACCGATATGGACGGCAATGAAAAGACAGAAGAAATCGCAAACTATGTCCTCAAGGGCTATGAAAAGCTCCCGATGAATACGACGCAGATCCGTCTGCTTGCAACGCGCGTCGGAACGGTTACTTCTTCGGATACTGTTGCGGAGGATGTGCCGGAATCCGAGCTTGCAAAGTACGGTCTTGATGATCCGGTGCTTGTGACGCTTTCGGTTGATGATTCGGAGGATATCAAATTCCGCATCGGCGACAAGGCGCCTGTCGGAGATGAACGCTATATCGCAATGGACGGCAGCAATACCGTCTATACCGTCAGCTCGTTTACCGTTGAGCCGTATTTCAGCGGCATCAATGATTATCTCGGCACGACGCTGAAGGAGGAGCAGGCGGAGGATGACGATACCATGATCGAATCGGTGCGGATTGAGCGCGCTGATCTCGATTATGATTTCTATTTCGTCCGTGATCCTTATTATGAGGAGAATGCAAACGGCGGCGCCATGGCTGTGCATGTCATGGAGGAACCGGTCAAGTCGCTGCTCAGCGCAGACCGTTCTGCGGATGCGACCCACGGCCTCTACGGCCTGACGGCTGCGGAAGTGCTGACACCGTTCCCGAAGGATGCAGACCTGAAAAAAGCAGGTCTTGATGACCCGTTTGTAACCGTTACCATGAAAACCGACGATCATAAGACCACGGTTTTCAAGCTCGGCGGTACTTATCAGGATGCTGACGGCAATACCCGCTATTACGGTATGCTGGAAGGCATCGACTGCATTTATGGCTTCAATCCGGATGATATCGTCTATGAGAATCTGAAGCCGGAGGATATCATTTCCAGAAATGTCATTGACATGTATGTCTGGGATATCGGCAATCTTGAGGTGACGGCCGGCGGCGAAAAGCTGCAATTCAGCGTACAGGGCGAGAGCAAGGATGATGCTGTCGTGAAGATCGACGGCAAGGAACAGGATGCGGACGGCGTTGAGCGCTACCGTCAGTTCTATTCCTATCTGCTTCAGACGAAGGCAGAGGATCTCGTCATGCCGGAGGATGCGCCGAAGCTGACAGGCGATCCGCTTGCAGCAGTCAAAATTGACCGTCAGGACGGCAAGCGCAGCTACGATGTCAAGTTCTATGATGCAGGCGATATGAAAGTCTATATCGTGATTGACGGCGAAGCGAGATTCCGCTGCCGCAAATCCTATGTAGATACGCTGATCTCGAATATGAAGATCTATAACGACGCAGACAAGGAATTCACGATGTCATGGTAATCGCGGATTCCGCAGGAGAAAGGGAGGTTTTTCTATGAGCGAACGCTACTTTACCTACAAATCGCGGCCGGTTGTCCGCAACGGCAGAACGATCTATTACGGCAGTATGGCTGCACCGTATGTCGTGATGATGAATGTCACCGCTGAGGAATCGGCAGGGGAACTGAAAACCGCCTCGGAAATCAAATGCTATCTGATGAAGACCGATAAGAGTCTCAACCCTATGGAGGCAATCACGAAGACGGCCGTGCGCCCGACGCTCTATGAAGCGCTCGAACTGGCCGCTGCATGGCTGAAGCCGACTGAAAGCTGATCTCCAAACAGAAAAGCCGCTCCAATTTTCTCAGATTGGAGCGGCTTTGTTCTATTCATGTATAAAAATGGGATTCTTAAGGGACAAGTCCCTTAAGCGAGGTTTGGAGCGGAGCTCCATTCAGGATCATCGCGCAGCGATACCTCTGTCATCCTGCGATTTCATTGATATTGCGGACGATGATATCATGCAGCAGCTCGACTTCATACGAACCGATGATCGGCTCCAGATGCGATCCGCCGACACCGGAATCATCGGTCAGGAAAACATAGTTGCTGTTTGTCATGATCGAAAGTGCTCTGCCGAACAGCTCTGTTTCACGCTCAGCGTTCGATGCAACAACCGGCACCACATGGATGCCCTTATATGCCGCAGCATTGACCGCGTTCAGGATCATCTCTTCCTCTTTGCTGCCGTAGTGGGGCGGCGCATCGAAGATCAGGAACGCGATCTTATTTGCATCTTCCTGCCAGTCGCCCTTTGTCAGCACTTCATCGAGGATCTGCGCAACTGCCTCTGGCGTATCGCCGCCGCCGGATGCATATTCGCGGTTCAGTATCTTCTGCACATTCAGAACATCATCCGTGAATGGATTGCAGCTTGTGACATATTCGTCGCCCTCATCCTTATAGAAATTGACAGAGAAGGTCACGCCTTCTGCGGCGACTTCTTCCGCAATCGCGGAGAAATCCTTTTGCAGATAGCTGATTTCATCGCCCATAGAGCCGGTCGTATCGAGAATGAAGCTGACCTGTGTGAGGTCATACCCCGTTGATTCATTCTCCGTTTCCAGCTCGAATTCCAGCGTCGGAACATCGGCGCCGCCCTGTCCGGATGCAAGCGCCGGTGCAGTGAATGTGAACTCTTTCGCTTGATCGGTGATCAGGCTCAGTTCATGATCGGCCATGCTGTTGTCATAGAACAGATAAGCCCTGCCGTTTTTATCAGTCTTTGCCGTCCAGCATGTGCTGTCGCCGGATATAAGTCCAACGATCTGATTCGCGACCGGTGCACCGCCGTTTGTGAGCGTCACAGCAACGCGGTTGACCGGATTCAGCCCGTAGGACGGGAATTCGATCGTGCCGTTGTGGATAAGATTTGCAAAGAAGCCCCAGTTTTCATTGTCGTTCCATTCGCCCGCAGTCAGGACAAAAGGCTCTGCGCCGTTATCAAAATCCGGATCGGGTTCAGGCTCCGGTTCGCCGATGACATCGCCGCCTGTGACGTAGTCTCCATCCAGCACAGCATCGAGCGTCAAATCGTCAGCCATATCGGCTTCTGCGGTTCTGCGATCTTTTTTTGTTTTGCTTGCGGCAGCTTCGCCCGCTTCGGCAGGCGCCTCTGCCGGTGCTTCTTCAGCATATTCAGCATCGGCGTGATCCTCAGCTTCTGCGACGGCAGCCGCTGGCGCCTCTTCCTTCATGCCGTTTGTCGCGGTATCTGATGCGAACATTGTAGACATGTTGTTTTCGCCGCAGCCTGTGAGCATGATTGCTGCGAGCAGGATTGTCGTATAAGTCATTTGTTTTTTCATGGGTGATCCCCTCCTTTGCTTCTATTACGCTGCAAGTGATTCCGATTCCTTATGCAAATTTGAATTTTGACATTATGCACAAATACTCGCGATAATAATTATGCATTTCGCTGTCATTCAAATACAATTCGGATGATTACAGTCTCATTGTAACACAGAATCTGCTGCAATGCAACAACGCCGAGGTAAAATAGCAGTCACAATCCGGTGACGAATCGCCGGTAATAATGACAGCGAATGCTGATTCCCGCGCTTTCTGTTTTATAATTTCATTTGCGTTCCGCCTGAATTCCCCCTCAAAATGCTGTATCACAGGGACTGCACGACGGGATTCCTTCCGCCGCTTCAAAATCGTCTGCGAAGCAGACACCGCAATTTCTCATTTC
>CAMNFV010000157.1 GCA_946537515.1 uncultured Ruminococcus sp.
TCTTTACACGCAGGAGACTGCGCAGTTTGCGGTACATTCTCCGCAGCGGACTGTCAGAATCCCGCGGAATGCATAAGGCGGCAGCGGCAGAATCATCTCCGGCGGAACGCCGCAGTCTACTTCCGCGGGGATTACCTCACGCGGCTGTATGATATGCTTGCCGTTTTCATCGTCAATGCTGTAAACCACGGGCTCCGTGATCTGCCGTGCAGCATCATCAGTCAGCAGCGGCAGCCGGATCACAGCCCCCGCCGGGAGATAGAGCAGCGCCGGAACAGTCAGCACAGGCTGCGATTCCTGCATCGTCAGCAAAAACTCCGGCAGCCGGTAATACCGGTCGCGGTACATCTCTGCATAGGTTTGCATGGCGGCATTCTGCGCACGCTGCTCTGCAAGCTCTGCACTCCAGCGGCGGATCTTCTCCGCAGAATCCGCTACATGTGTCTCCGGATCATATTCCCTGGAAAGGCCGCTGAATACGCGGTTTTCCTCATACAGCGCATCATAGAAATTCTCAAAAACAAGTGATTCCGGCTCACACCAGAGCTGCCAGTCGGAGACTGCCCCCGGCCAGCATGCCGAACAATACCGCCGCACCGCAAATCGTTTCGGATACGCCGCAATGCTGCGGTTAAAATAGGTGCTCCATTCATCCAGCCCATTCATCTGAATATCCGGATAGGCTGCGAGCATATCCAGGTACAGCTTCCGGTCGATGATCTGCGGCTGATGCGAAGAATATTGCAGCGTCGGGAGATGCGCATCCTGAAGAAAATCGCGCGTCCGGAACATGCTGCGGTCATAGGATGTGTAGGCACCCTGCGTCCCGCGCCACGCACAGAGATCATAGCAATAGTACGCCTGATAGCGGCCCTCGCGCACAAAGAATTCCTGCGTGACCGGAACCAGCGGCCGGTAGTCATCATCGGTCATGACGAATACATCATCGAGCGGCGCCTTCTGCATCAGCAGGCAGCGCAGATAGAAATTGCGCGTTGTATGGTCTTCCGGCAGCGATTCGCCTTCCAGCAGCTGTTCATCCGTGAAGAAATCCAGACGGATCCGCCCCTGCCATTTGCTTTGCAGCTCCGCGACATTCCGCTGCGGGCAGATCACCAGCAGGCGCTCAATAAACGGCATATTCACATCGAGATAGGGCAGCGTCCGCAGCAGATCGTCATTGCGCGCAGTCAGAACGACCATTTGCGTGACGCGCAGATCAGCCGGGAGATCCCCCTCCGGACTGTCGCAGGCTTTCAGCGCAGCCGTCATCTCTGCGGCAGCGGTATCCCATGTCCGCGGACGGTATGCGGCGATTTTCGCGCGTTTTTTCTGATACGCTTCTTCATCTGCTGTCAGACGGTCAACCGCGGCAAGCAGCGAATCCACACTCGTATGATCGAAATAATCCGCGAGACTGCCGCCGACTTCGCGCAGCACCGGAATATCCGAAGCCAGCACCGGCGTCCCGTTCATATATGCTTCCACGATCGGCAGGCCGAAGCCCTCATTTTTCGTCGGGAATGCAACTGCCAGCGCATTGCGGTAAAGCGCCTGAATGGTCGCATCCGTCGGACCCTGCGCAAAGAAAAAGTTTTTATCCTTTTCCGGATGTTTCGCCATTTCTTTCGCAAATTCGTCCATATTCCAGCCGATGCGGCCGGCAAATACGACCTTGATGCCGCGCTTTGCGAGCTCCGGAACCGCATCCAACAGCAGCCGGTGGTTTTTCCGCGGTTCGATCGTGCCGACCATCAGCAAATAGCGGTACTGCGGAAGCTGCTCCAGCAATTCCTGATCGGCATCATCGGTATCGGCCGCTTTCTTCGCAAAATCTGCGCCGAGCGGCACAACCGAGCATTCCGGCGTCCGGAGCTCCAGGCTTTCGCAGAGCGTATGCAGCGCAGCTTTTGTCGCCTCCGCATTGCAGACAATATGATCGGCATACTGCAAAACAGCCGTCACCCACGAAAGGAACTGCCGCATTGTCTGCTCATGGAAATACTGCGGATCGGTCACGGGGATCAGATCATAGAGATGCGGCACGATTGTCACAGCGCGTGCTTTCAGCTTCGGGAACAGCCAGCCGCGGTGCATCGGCATATTCCATGCGCTGTCGATATCAAAAAAGACCGAGCCGGACGGAATATCCTCCGGTGTCAGGATCTGCGGTCTGCCCGTGCCGTAGGGGCTGCCGGTTTTCTCCGTATAATAGCGGGTAAAGGCATCATGCGGCAGAACGCGCCAGGCTGTCTGGGAAGGCAACGTGCAGAGCAGCGTCACGGAAACGCTCTCATCCTGAAGCATCCGCAGAACGATCTCCTTTGCTACGCGCTGGATACCGGTCGTGAAAGGCGTCAGGCAAAGACGTGACAGATCAATGTAGATTCGTGTCATTCGCATTACTCCTTTCCGGCGATCTTCTTCGCAAGCTTTTGCAGGAAGCGCGGCATTTTCTGATAGATCCGGACCAGACGCTCCGGCATGGCCTGCGCCGAAATCAGCAGATTCTGATCGGGCTCATCCTCCGAGAGCGACAGCGGACATCCGGTCAGCGGGATGCGGTGCTTCTGGTATTCCCCGGACTGGATAATCGTTTTCAGTACAGTTGTCCGGAATTCCTGCTCCGGCTGCGCAAACTGCGCCTGCCATGATGCCCGCGAGGGCTCGTCGATCGGGCGGCCGAGCAGCAGCAGATACGCCGCTTCCACAAAATCCGCATTGCCGAGCTTCGCCATCGCAGGATAGCTGACCGCATCCGGCTTCGCCGCCGTCAGAACGGAAAACACCGCCTCCGAGCAGGGCATCTGCCGGTTTGCCGCGTGCATCCGTTCCGACGCAATGCCGTATAGCTTGCGCGCAAGTTCATCATCTGTATAGTTCATCTGTTCTCTCCAATCGGGTTTGCTTTATCGTTCACGCATCGGCAGGTGCCATGTCAATATTGCCGCTGTTGATATCCGCGCGTGTGATCTGCACGCGCATCGGCATTCCGAGGGTATAGGTCACACCGCTGCCCTCTGCGTGCATCGAGAAAAATCCGTCATAGGTATAGGCATCGGTCGTCAGCGCATCCAGCGGCACCATGCCCTCTGCGGTATTCGGCAGCATGACGTAAATGCCGAATTCAGTCAGTCCGGAAATCACGCCGTCAAAGGCTTCTCCGAGATGCTGCTTTGCCCATTCCGCACGGTAGCGGTCATCGCAGTCGCGTTCGAGCTGCATCGCTCGCTGCTCGGTACTGCTGCCCGCGATCGCCGCAGCATTCGCGAACTGCCGCGCATTCTCCGGCTTCTCTCCGGATAAATATGCCGTCAGGATGCGGTGAATCGCGAGATCGGGATAGCGGCGGATCGGGGACGTAAAATGTGCGTAATCCGCCAGCGCCAGGCCGAAATGTCCGACCGGCTCTGTCTCATAATCCGCCTTTGCCATGCTCCGCAGCACCATCTGATGCACGGCCGGTTTCAGGGGGCTGTCCGCAGCATTTTTCAGCACCTGCGCATAATCCTTCGGCTTCGGCGCATCGAGTGCGGGATGCTTGATGCCGAGCCGATCCAGCGCAGAGGCGAGCCGGAGCGCCTTTTCCTCCGGCGGCTGTGCGTGAACACGATAAACAAACGGCAGCGATTTCGATTTCGCAAGCCGTGCTGCGGCCTCATTTGCCAGCAGCATACATTCTTCGATCAGTTCCTCGCCTGCTTCTCTGTTCCGCGGCGCAACATCCGTGCAGACGCCGTTTTCATCAAGCACAAATGCGCTCTCCTCCGCCTCGATCGACGGTGCGCCGCGCTCTGCTCTCGCTGCAAGCCGCTTCTCGCGCAGTTCATTCAGCAGAAGCAGCGCCGGCTTGACTGCCGCATATTTTTCTTCGATCTCCGGCGATGCCGTACCGGCCAGCAGCGCATTGACCTCGCGGTAAACGCCCTTCACGACCGAACGGATCACCGTTTTTTCAAAGCGATAGCTGATGATTTCACCGTTTTCATCGAGCTCCATGAGCGCCGAAAATGCAAGCCGGTCTACATCCGGATGCAGCGAGCAGATGCCGTTGCTCAGCGCCTTCGGGAGCATCGGGATCACCTGATCGGCATAGTAGATACTTGTGCCGCGGGAAATCGCTTCGGCATCCAGAGGCGAATCCTGCTGCACATAATGCGATACATCGGCGATATGCACACCGAGGCGATAGCCCTTTTCCGTTTTCGCGATTGAGATTGCGTCGTCAAGATCCTTCGCATCCCAGCCGTCGATCGTGAAGATGATATCCTCCGGTTCACGCAGATCGAGTCTGCCGTTGAGCTCCTCCTCTGTGATGCCGCGCTGCTCCAGACGCTCCGCCTCCGCCAATACATCGGGCGGGAATTCCGTCGGAACGCCGCTGACAATCACCAGCGCCTCTGCACAGGCCTTTGCAGATTCCGCGCTGCCGAGTGAAACATCCACACGCACCGTATGCTCGGAATGTCTTGTGCCGCGTTCCGTCACGGTCGCGAGCACCTTATCTCCGAGATGCTCCGTCCAGTCTGCTGCGTTCTCGATTTTCAGCGGCTGACGGCAGAGGGAATCCGAGAGGAAGCGCAGCTCGCCCGATTCCGCAATCAGCATACCGGCGGTCTGAACCGTCGCAGGCGTGATAATCACCTGCACAGATGCTTCCGGTGTGCCGTTGCGCTCACCCGTCGGCATCAGCAAAACAACATCCCCGGGCATGGCGCCCTTCAGGTCTCTGCCCGCGATGAATACATCCTTTTCACCGGATTCCGGCTTTGCGAATCCGAATGTCCGGCTGATACGGGTGATGACGGCGCGGTACATACCGGCGGCAGCAGCCATAGCATAGCCGTTCCGGCGTTCAGCAATCACGCCCTCGGTAATCAGCTTTTTCAATGCGCGCAGATACGCAGCCTGTCCCCTGCCGCGGCACTTTGCTGCAAGGTCTGCGCGGGAAACCGGGCGGCCGTTTGCCTTATTCAGGAAGGTGGTAATCCGGTTTGCAAAATGCGTAATCTGCTCCTCGGGAACCTGTACCTCAGCCTTTTCCTCATATTCTTTTTTATTGCGCACACTTCCCTTGCGGTCAGCTTTTTTCATGCTGCTGCGCGGTTTCGGATGATGTGCATGTCTGCGTCCTGCCATGATGATGCTCCTTTCCGGTTTGTGTCCGTTCGCGGCCTCCGCCGCATTTTCTATATTATATCATATTATCTGAAAAAGTACAATGGGAGAGGCATGAAAAAGTTTCAGGATGAAAACATGGGTGCAAAATCGGAGCCGGGCACTGCCCGGTTATATCACATTACCCCTCAAATAGCAAGACAAAGTTATTTCAAAGAAAGAATTAGAAATTAGAAATGAGAAATTAGAAATTGTGGTGTCCGCTGCGCGGAAGATTTTGAAATCGGAAAAAGAGAAAGCATGGTGAGAGAATCAAAGCTTCTGCCGACCTTTAGATCAACAACTGAAAATAGAAATGCCATAGTACTTCCAACCTTGCATCAGAAATACTATGGCTTCAGATTTCTATATCCGTATCATGCCCGTCAGGCACAAAGCAGCTTCTCGACTTTCGCTCACTTTGTGATATAAACCGGAACGATCGTAATGACCAGCGTCACAACAAAGAAGATGATTGCGAGCCACTTGGTCCATCTCTTCAGGATTGCTTCCTTGGTATTGCTCTCATTCTTGCTGTAAGCGGAATCATAGCTGCCGCCGGTAATCGCAGAGGTCATGTTCTGATCCTGCTTCTGATCCTGCATCAGGCAGAAGAGGATAATCAATACAGTTGCAAGCAGCAGGACGATGCCGCCGATAATTTCAATCACGCTCATGGGTTCAGACTTTCCTTTCTTCTCTGTAAACTTTTCTCAGCCGACAACAGCACCGTCGGCAAACGATTGCTTCTAGTATACCATACTTTCCGGAAAAATGCAAGTGTTTTTTGAAAAAAATCCGGGAATCAGGCGGCAAAATGCAAAATCGGCCGGTCAGGCATCTGCAAATCGTGAAGAATGCATGAAAAAAGCGTCCCCGGTCTTGTAAATCCGCGAAAGATGTGGTAGAATAGAGGCATGAATCGGAAACTGAAAGGCGGGAGTTTATGCAGGAATATATCGGGCAGCCTTGCATCGTATGCGGCGAAGCCTTTACGGAGCAGGATGATATCGTAACCTGTCCGGACTGCGGCACACCCTATCACAGAGCGTGCTGGAAACAAAACGGCGCGTGTATCAATACGGCGCTGCATGAACAGGGAACCAGCTGGATCAAACAATATCAGGAGCAGGAAAAAGAGCGCCTTGCGCAGAAGCGCCGCGATGATGAAGCCGAACAGGCGGCTGCGCGTGAATCCGGCGAGTCACCTGCGCTCAATCCGGAGCTCTATGACGGCATTCATATTTCGGATACCGACCCTTGTCTCGGGCTTGATCCGGAAGAACAGCTTGACGGCATCACCGTTGCAGAAGCCTCGGCCTTTATCCGCACGAATACGTTTTATTATCTGCCGCTCTTTCGCCTGATGAAGCGCACCGGCAAGAAAATTTCGGTCAATCTGCTCAGTCTGCTCTGTCCGCATTTCTATTTTGCTAACCGGAAAATGTGGGGCAGCGCAATGGCGGCGCTTCTGCTCAATACGCTGCTGGAGATTCCTTCCGTCATTATGCTGCTGCATAAGCAGATGGATGTCACCATTCCCTGGGCAAATGTCGAAACCTCTGCGTTTCAGGTTGTCTATGTCGTTTCGTTTTTCCTGTATATTGCGCTTTCGGTGATCTGGGGACTGCGCGCGAATTATATGTATTACCGGTTTGCGCAGCGCAAGATTCAGAGCATCCGGCAGGAATCCGCAACGCCGGAGATGAAGCAGCAGAAGATCAGCGCAGCCGGCGGCACCAGTCTGCTCAATGTAATGCTGATCCTCGGAATGCAGTTTCTGATCACGCGCGTCATGAGTTTCCTGCTCCTGATCGTCCGCTAAGCGGGCGGGCAGCGCCCGC
>CAMNFV010000158.1 GCA_946537515.1 uncultured Ruminococcus sp.
AATCGCTGCCGGAGAGCTTTAGATCAATGGAGGCCGGCACTGCCGGCTTATAGCACATTATTTCGCAAAAAGCAAGATGAGAATGTTTCGGCATATATAGAAAAATCGCTGCCGGAGAGCTTTAGATCAATGGAGGCCGGCACTGCCGGCTTATAGCACATTATTTCGCAAAAAGCAAGATGAGAATGTTTCGGCATATATAGAAAAATCGCTGCCGGAGAGCTTTAGATCAATGGAGGCCGGCACTGCCGGCAAGAAAACCGCCCCCGATATAAAAACGGGAGCGGTATATTTACGATTCACATGGCGGACTGCGTCAGTATCCGTTTCTGTGTGCGCGTTTGATTATCTCCTCATAGTCCTTGTAACAGTAATCGACGTCTACATCGCCCTCAATGCCGGGGCTGGAACCAATGCCGTACTGCCACATGCCGTATTCGCCGGTAAAGCTCGGGCACGCAACGTTGTAATTCGCAACCCAGACGCTGTACTTTTGAATTGTACTCGGTGCGATGCGGTTATTCAGATAATACGAGGAACAATAGAGCATGACATAATAGCCCATTTGCTCCATTTCCGAGCAGAATGCCTCGATAATCGCGGAGATTTCCTCCACAGGCTTTGCGAGTACGCTTGGCTCCTCGATATCAAATGCGATCGGATATTCAAACTTCCGGTCACCGAGCACCTGTGCACAGACATGCGCTTCCACACGGGCAATTTCCGGCGTCTGCGCGTAGGAATACCAATACGCGCCGACCGGGATTCCCGCCGCCTTTGCGCGGTCGTAATTCGTCCGGAATGTCAGATCTTCCTGATAGATCATTCTGCCGAATCCGGCACGCATCATCACGAATTTATTCTCGGATTCATCCCGCACCTTCTCAAAATTGATATCGCCCTGATACTGGGAAACATCAATGCCTTTATAAAGGTACGGCGGCGCCGTCCGGACGGTCGTGGTCGTGGTTTCGGTTGTGGTCTCAAGCGTTGTGACGGAAGTAGTTGTCGTTTCAGAGAGCGTCGTTTCGGGCTCTGTTCTTTCCGTCGTCTGTGTTTTTGAGGTTGCCGCAGACTGCGAAACCGAGGTTGTTGCAGTTGTCGTTGCGGATGTTGTTGTCGTTGTCGAGACCGGCTGTGTTGTTTCCTCCGGCTCCACAACTGTAATTTTTCCTCGCTTTGTCAGAAGCGGGAGCCGGTCAGCGAGATCGAGGATCTCAACATCCTGATACCAGATAGAATAGACGGTTCCGGGTTCGGCATCCTCCGGGATCCGGAACGCCAGTTCAAAGAGATCGCCGTCGCCTTCCGCATCCTCACGCTGCTCTGAATAGCAGGCGATCCGGTTGAGCTTTTTCATCAGAATCGGCTCAAATTTTACATCCGGGAACGTGACATCATTCTGAATAATAATATTCTCTTCGCCGTCAATGACTGTCGGAAGCAGCGCAGGATCAAAGCCAACGATCAGCTTTGCCAGGGAAAAACCAGGGTTCTCTGCGATCGAAGCCGCGATCGTTACGACAGAACCGGGTGTTCCTTCCACATCGCTGAGCCCGAGAGAAAGGGGCGAATTCTCAGCGACAGTCGCACGTTTGCTGATGACATAATCGAATACGTCGATCACACCGTCTTCATTGTGGTCAATCAATTCCGCTTCCTCAGCGAAAACGGCCGACGGTCCGGCCAATACCGCAGCACTCATCAGCGCTGCGAGGCCTGCGGTCAGGAAGCGTTTGAGTCCGGAAAGCATATTCAGAACTCCTCCTCTTTTCTAATGTTCCGGCTAAATCGTGCACATGTTTGATTTGCAAATTTATCTAATTTCTTTGCTCTGATGTATGTAGTTTCGCTTACATTTTACCATAAAGCCCCTGCGATTGCAAGAGCGTTTTCAGAATTTTCGCCGAATTTCTATCTGATAACGGTTTTTCTTCCGGATTCATCAACAGTTTTGTGCATCTCGCCAAAATTCGCTTTTTTTCAGATTTCGCTTGACTTTTTCATCTCAACGTAGTATAATATAAAGGCGGTCACGGAAAAGACGGCCGCAGAACAGAAATGCTGTTTTAGCTCAGTTGGTAGAGCACATCCTTGGTAAGGATGAGGTCGCTGGTTCGACTCCAGTAAACAGCTCTCAGCCGCTTCGAGGAATCGAGGCGGCTTTGATTTTATATCAATGCACCAACGGAGGAAACTGTCATGGCAAAAACGGCGCTGCTTGTTATGGAGCTGCAAAATGATTATCTCTGGGAAAAGCGTAAATCCAAATTCCCCTATGATACAGAGAAACTGATCGCTGCGGTCAATGACGCAATCAGCCGGGTTCGTGCAGACGGCGGCGACGTCATCTATCTGAAGCAGATCTTCCCGGACACGCCCTCCAATCATATCATCTTTGACTTTTGCATCGAAGGGACCGAAGGTGCTGCGCTTTACAGCGGTCTGCAAATTGTCTCTGCGCATTGCTTTGAGAAGAATGTGGCGGATGCATATCTGGATGCAGCGTTTTCTGCGTTTATGGCAGAGCAGGGCTATACGGAAATTCTGCTCTGCGGCATCGACGAGGCGGGCAGCATTGCGGCAACGGCAAAGGGCGCGCAGAAATCCGGCGCTGCTGTCACAATCCTGAAGGATGCGACTGCGAGCCGCTTCCCGATCGGCAAACTTGCGCCGCTTCGCACAGAACTCAAAACGCTCGGTATCCGGTATCAGTAAGAGTTGCCGAATCCCTAAACATATCAATCGGAATCATCTGCTCAGTTCAGGCGCAGCAGCCTGGATTGAGCGTTTTTTATATCAAGGACAATACTGATTCAAGTGCCTCCGGCGGATTTTGAATGGGGACTCCCCACGCTGCGCTGTGTCGGGTTTGCCGCGCAAACATAGAGCCCCCTGCTTAATGGTTATTGGCCCTTAAGAATCCTATTTCAAATGCAATAGAAATAGCACGTACTATCTATTATTCCTTAAAATCGGGATTCCAAAGGGACAGTGTCCCTTTGGCGGGGTATGGGGACAGTTTGCGAAGCAATACTGTAGAGCCCTCATTCTCAATCCATCGGAGATACCGATTTAATCAGTGCTTCTCAAGGGGTTTCCGCTTTGCGCCTGCGGTCCGCGCAAGGTCGGTACACCGCCTTGCAGCAACCGTGACCGCTGCACCGAGCGCACGCAGTCTTGTTTGGAGCGCACGGCTGACTCTTCCTGCACCGAGAAGCAGGCAGGGCAGGCCGTGCAGAACGACCGGCAGCTCCTGCATTGCAATCTGAATCGCACCCTCTGCCGTCGGGACAGCATTGCGCAGCGCGAAAGTCTCCTCCGCAGCGTAATCCGCGGCACGCAGCCCCGCCGATTCGATCTGTGTGCGGATCTGTTCCGTAAGCCTGCCGCCGAGGACGATCCCCTCCGGCCGGACCAGCGGCAGCAGCGCAGAGAGCCGGAGCGCATTGCTCCCGAACGGTGTATAGAGAAAGCAGCCGTCCTGCGTGACGGGCATCGGCAGAATCAGCGCATCCAGCATATGCGGAAGATCCTGGATATGCTCCGCAGCGGTCAGGCAATCCGGCAGCGCGCCGAAGCGGTCGAAGCCCGTAACCGTAACCTGCCCCGATGTACTGAGCGATTCCGCCGCAGTCAGCTGCCGCAGATCACCGCCCGCAACCAGCAGCCGCTTTGCATTTTGACTCATGAATCCCACTCCTTTTGTCATACTGAATTTCCGGAATACCGGATTGCTCTATGGTATGCGAAATTTGCCGAATCTGTGCAGATCAGGATAACAGTATTGCTTTGCAAACTGTCCTCAAATTCCGCCAAAGGGACTTGTCTCTTTGGAATCCCATATTTATGTATAAATAAAGCCGCTCCTATTTACGCTGATAGGAGCGGCTTTCGTATCATCAGAATGATGAAATTTCTGCAATTTCGAGGTTTTCGCAGTCTGCGAGCAGATTCTCAGACGCGCAGACGCAGACAGCGCCGTTCTCTGCGAATGCATCCCAGATGCCGCAGGAATCCAGCAGCGTTTGTCTTGTCAGCGCAAGCATCTGCTTCCGGTCTGCGATGATCTCATCCTTTGTACGTCCGGCGAGCCAGAAGCCGTCTGCAACGATGCCCTGTTCCCGCGGTGAACGCAGCGGATCCTCATCCGATAGTGTTGAGATAATATATTTGTCGAGCGGTTCATCGCTCTCGCAGAATGCGCGGATGAAATCGGAAATACCGCCGTTGACTGCAAGCGAACGTGCCGGCGACGGGTCGCGGTAAGAATATGTGAAAAGTGTTTCATCGCGCTGCAGGCTGATTCCGGTGCCGTATGCACCGCCCTGCACGCGGACAACATTCCAGAGATAGCTCAGCGAAATGAGCTTCGCAGCGACGCGCCAGCCTGCATCAAAGCCGAATTGTGCCTTCGGCAGACGCCAGCCCTGCACCGCAAATCCGATCTGTGCGGGAATCTGATATCCCATGCGTTCCGGCAGCGCGGATGCATATGCGGCGGTCTCCGGAACAGCCATACCGGACGGCAGACGCTTCAGCAGCGCGGAGATATCATGCGGCTTCGCAGCGGATACGCTTGCAAAGATTAGGCGTTCGCGGCAGACCGTTTCCTTCTGAAGCTTTTGCAGCAAGCCGGAGAAGGCGCCGAATGCCTCGTCATATTCCTTGACAAGCTTTGCTGTTCTGCGGATCAGCGGGAATCCGCCGATTGCGCTGGAAGCCGCACCGCGCGCGGAATACTGCGACATCACGGCGGTCATGCCGAGCGCGTGACCGGCCATAACGCCCATTTGCTTGAGCCGTTCATTGATTTGAAGCAGAATTTCGCGAATCTTCTCCTTCTGGGTGAAGTCGGTCGTTTGCAGCACTTCCATGATCAGATCATAAGCCTCCGGGAGCTTTTCTTCCAGAACGCTGCACCGCACCGTCAGCATCGGCGTGCAGACATCGGAAACATCCTTTTTCGCGGATACATCAACGGAAACATTGAGCCGGCCAAGCTTATTTTTCAGAACCTGCTGCAATTCCAGCGCAGCATGTTCTGCGGTTGCGAGCTTTCCGAACAGGCTGCCGCAATGAGAAAGCAGCGTCAGTTCTTCCTCCGAATAATTCGTCATGGCAAAGGCAAGCGTCAGATGCACGATGCCGCTGCACGGAACCGGATGATACAGCACGGTCATGCCCTCGGGCTTACTGATCTCAGTCTCCGTCCAGGACGGTTCTTCGCTGACCTCGGAAATCGGGAGCACCGGGAGTGTCGCAAGCTGCTCTGTTGTATCGGGCGTCTGCTGCCAGGTTTGCAGGCTGCGGTTCAGCGCACGGTTCGCCTCCAGCTGTTCGGCAGTCCATTTTCCGCAGACGGCTTCCAGACGCGCCGCCTCCTCCTGCCGCATTTCCTCGCCGCGGGTATGGGAAGGCAGCGAATAGAGCACCGCCGTACCGTCCTCTTCGACGAGCAATTCCAGCAGAAGCTGCTCAAACTGCTTTTCTGCAAGCATCTTGCGGACCGCAGCAAAATCCTCTGCATAAACAAGATTCTGCATCGGATCGCCGCCGTAGAGCCAGCTGCCCATGCAGTTGATGCAGCGATCAAGACCCTGCGGTTCATCCGGTTCGAGCAGACGGAATTCCAGCCGGTTTGCAGAGGCTTCCAGCGCACCGTAATCCAGGCCGTTTTCCGCGAGTTCCTTCGCGGTTTTGCGAATCAGCGGCAGAATCTCATCCGCCTTGCCGTCCGTGACATTTTTCGCATGGATCATCAGCATTGCCTGTGCAATGGAATCATCCACGGAAATATCCAGCTCCTGTGCAAGCCCTGCGGACAATACCGCACGCTTGATTGGTGTCTCATTGGAGCCGCAGACCACATCGAGCAGAATCCGGACAGCAATCAGCTGGACACGCTCCTGCCAGCCGCAGAAGATTCTGCCGACGGTCAGGCAGCTTTTATCCTCCGGATCTTCATCTGCTGCGAGTTCATAATACTGTGTCGCGGAAGCAGGCTTGCGTGTCTGCTCGGTGATGACAGGCAGCGCATCGCTCTTCTCAAACTGCGAAAGATAGGATTCAATCAGCGCGAGGGTTTCTTCGATCGGCACATCGCCGTCGAGATAAATACGCGCATTTGACGGATGATAGAAACGGTGATAGGTCTCCTTGAACTGTTCATAAGTCAGCGTCGGGATGACGGCCGGATCACCGCCGGAATTGAAGCCGTAGCAGGTATCAGGGAACAGCAGCGAAAGCATTTTGTATTCCGCGAGCTCATCGACGCTGCTCATTGCGCCCTTCATCTCATTGAACACAACGCCCTTATAGCTGAATGTGCCGTCCTCATCCTCTTCGATGTGCCAGCCCTCCTGATAGAAGATATTGGGATTCTCAAGGATTGCCGGTGCAAAGACCGCGTCGAGATAGACCTCGGTCAGATTAAGAAAATCGCGCAGATTGCGGCTCGAAACCGGATACATGGTCTTATCCGGGAAGGTCATCGCATTGAGAAAGGTGTTCATCGAGCTTTTGAGCAGCTCAACAAACGGCTCGCGGACCGGATACTTCGCGGAGCCGCAGAGGACAGAGTGCTCCAGAATATGGAAAACGCCGGTGCTGTCCTCCGGCAGCGTTTTAAAGGCAATGGAAAACAGCTTGTTTTCCAGCCCGTTATCAACCCAGACAAGCTCTGTGCCGGTCTGTTCAAATGTCATTTCGACGACTCTGCCGTGCAGCTCCTCCGATTCGCGGATGCGCGTGACGGTAAAGCCATGCAGTTTCTCTCCGATTTTTTTCAGCATTGAAAAACTCCTTTCTTGAATATGGATAATGCCAACACTTTATTATTGTACCACAAATCCGATAATATTTCAAGTGTCGGCAGGGCGGGCAGCGCCCGGCCGGCAGAACCGGCAGCCATTGATCTAAAGGCCGGCAGAACCGGCAGCCATTGATCTAAAGGCCGGTAGAACCGGCAGCCATTGATCTAAAGCCCGCCG
>CAMNFV010000159.1 GCA_946537515.1 uncultured Ruminococcus sp.
AGCAGTTGACCTACTGGAGAACTTTAGATCAATGCCAGCGGGCGCTGCCCGCCCGACCTTGCGTTTTGGCGGAGAATGTGGTATACTGAATGCAGACTGAAAAGGAGGCTTCAGAGCATGAACCGCCAGATAATCAATGATCCGAAAACAGGAGAGAAGATCTGCCGCTGCTTTAAACGCTGCGGCGGCTGTCAGCTTCAGGAATCTTATGCCGAACAGCTGACCCGCAAACAGGAAAAAGCAGAACGGATGCTTTCAAAATTTGCGAAGGTACGCCCGATCATCGCAATGGATTCGCCGTATTATTACCGATGTAAGGTGCAGAATGTCTACGGGAAAGGCAGAGGCGGCGAGCTGATCTCCGGCATATTCCAGTCAACCGGACAGAAAATGGTTGCCGTCGATGACTGTATGCTTGAGGACCGCCGCGCCGCCCCGATTGTTCAGACGCTCAAAAAACTCATGCACGATCTGAAAATCCAGCCCTATGACCTGCGGACCGGCAGCGGCCTGCTGCGGCATACGCTCATCCGGACCTCTGCCTCAACAGGCGAGGTCATGCTGGTGCTCGTCACGGCTTCGGCGCTGCTGCCTGCCAAAAAGCATCTGGTCTCTGCGCTGCAAAAGGCGCATCCGGAACTGACGACGATCGTGCAGAATATCTGTCCGGACGGGCTGCCGCTGACGCTCGGTGAACGCAGCATCACGCTCGCGGGCAAGGGCTATATCGAGGATATCCTCTGCGGCTGCCGCTTCCGCATTTCGCCGGCATCGTTCTATCAGGTCAATCCGGTGCAGACAGAGAAGCTCTATACATATGCCGTAGAGGCTGCGGGAATCCGCGCCGGTGTCTCTGTGATTGATGCTTACTGCGGTACCGGTACAATCGGCATGATCTGCGCGAAGCAGGGCGCGGATGTCATCGGCATCGAGCTGAACCGCTCCGCCTGCCGGGATGCTGCCGAAAATGCAAAGCGGAATCAGCTGGAGAATATCCGCTTCTGCAATGAGGATGCCGGCAAATTTTTGCAGCGCATGGCGAAAGAGGGCGAGCGCTGCGATGTGCTGCTGATGGATCCCCCGCGTGCCGGTGCATCGCCGGCATTTCTGCGTGCGGCTGCGGAGATGAAGCCGGAACGGATCGTCTATGTCTCCTGCAAAATCGAAACGCTCGAACGCGATCTCAAACAGCTGACGCAATCCGGCTACCGTGTCACCGATATCCAGCCTGTCGATATGTTCCCGCATACGACCGGGATCGAAACCGTCTGCGTTCTGGAAAAGAAATCCCCCGCGCAGCGTCCGGGAAAGACGCAGCGGAAATGAGAATCCGCGAAACGGAACGGCTCTTTCTGCGGGAAATGACACCGGATGATCCGGATGCGCTCTGTGCCGTCCTGCAATGGACGCTGCGGCATACGGCATTTCCGGCATACTATTCTTATTGTAAATCTGATAATACGGCGTCGTATAAAACTGCCGAGGCGATCGGGATGCGCTTTGACCGGGAATATCCCGATGCGGTCAACGGCATCACGCATGTATCGGTGATCCGGCGCGCGGATTGCGAAAGGAGCGACTCATGGATATAGATGTTTATCAGCAGTATTTTGCCGCAGAGGGCAGCTTTTCGGGTGTCCGGCGGCGCGGTGCGGCGGTGATGCTGACGGCTGCTTCCGGAGGCGGAGAGATTTCCTATACGCTGACGGTCAGCTTTTTCCCGCATAAGGATGCAGAGGATTTTGGCATCTCCTATGACGCGGCATTCTCCGAAGTACTCTATCAGGGCAAGGGAAGACGCTCCAAAAAACGGGAGCAGAGCCTTCTGGAAACGCTCCGGGAAAAGGCCGATGCGCTCGCTGCGGCAGAACATGCCGAAATATTCTGGGATCAGCCGCTGATTGCGGCGCGTTTCGGATAAAAATGAATACAGAGAAGCCGCTCAACTTCAGCAGTCATGCGAAATTGAACGGCTTTCTTTATTTATGTTTACAAAGAGGCGGAGCGGTCCAGGCGGGATATTCAGGCCGCCTGCGAAATTTGCTCGTCGCGGTGTACACGCGGCTTTGCTGCGAAAAATGCAAGTGCTGTCAGCAGCGCGAACAGGCAGACGAGATATATAGCCTGAAAACGGAAATCTGCCATATGCAGACCGTCTGCGCAGCGTGCTGCATCGAGATAATAAAACGGCAAAATCTTCACAGCTCCGAGCTTTTCGCTGATTGTGACGAGCGTGCCGTTGAAGAGATACAGCAGGATCACGGAAACGGATACGATCTTTTTATTCGGGAAGAGCGTTTCCAGAATGACCGCGAGATCAATATAAATCAACGCGGCAAGCAGCGATACAATAAAATAGATCGCGGCGGAGCCTGCAAGATTCTGCGTCACGACCATGCCGTCAGTATAGGCGGCAGAGGTGATCTGTCCGGCGTGGCCGAAGAGGAGAAAACCGACCAGGAATAACACGGCAGCGCCGGCAAGATGCGTCAGGAATTCCAGCAGCCAGAGCGCACACAGCTTTGTGCGCAGCAGCATCAGAATAGTATATTTGCGGGATGTGATCTTCTCATGCATTTTGCAGCTGTGCTCAACGGCGATCGCATTGCCTGCAAGCAGAATCATTGCAATCGTCAGAATTCCGAGCAGAAACCTTGCGCGGTAGAGATAGCTCCATACCGACTGGCAGCCATATATCAGATCGTTTTCCAGACAGTAGTCAATCTGGTCGATCTCCTTCCGGAATACCGCGCAAAATTCCTCATACTGCGGGTCCTCCGGGTCGGTCTGCGCGATCATTTCCTGAAGCTCGGCGCGGTGCGTTTCGGCATAGCTGCGCCAGTCTGATTCATCCTGATCCACAAGCACAAATGTCAGGATGATTCCGCAGAATGTCAGCAGACAGAGCGCGGCAGTAAGCCAGCGCGGGGCATTGATTTTTTTCCATTCATATCGAATCAGATTCATTCGTTTGATTCACCTTTATTCTGCTCAAAATAGGCGGCCAGTTCATGAACATCCGTATGTTCCTTCAATGTGCGGGTGATCCTGCCCTTATCCAGGAAAATAATCTCATCCGACATTTCCGCGATGTCATAGAGACTGTGGCTGGAAATGATGACGAGATGATCCTGCCGCGCATAATCCGTCAGGATGTTCCGGCAATCCCGCTGACCGGACGGATCAAGGCCGTTAAAGACCTCATCGAGGAGCAGAATCTGCGGCGATTTCAGCATGGTCATTGCAAGATTCAGCCGCACCTTCATGCCGAGCGAATAATCCGCGGTTTTCTTATCAGTCGGGACACCCCATTCCGTTTCAAGCTTCCGGAGGAGGTCTTCATCGCTGACGCCGTTGACAGCGGCAATATAGCGCATCATTTCGTGCCCGGTCATATTCGGATAGCCGGAATCCAGATCAATGCAGCTTGCGCGGTCGTTTCCGGCGGCATCGCCCGCCTCAAACAGAATCTTGCCGGATGTCGGGGCAAGCTGTCCGGCGAGCAGACGCAGAAGTGTTGTTTTTCCGGCGCCGTTGTTGCCGATCAGCCCGACGACCTTGCCGGATTCACAGCTGTATGTGATATCCTGCAGGCGGTGCGTGCCGCGGTCGCATCTGCCGACGCCTTCCAGTTTTAATTTTATCATGCTGTGTCCTCTCCTGATTTTACATCAGTTTGAATGCAATCAGATTCAGTCCTGCGAGGACGGCGCGCAGCAAGGCAAACGGAATCGCCTTCGCTTTCAGATGCTCAAAGCAGAGACAGATGACAAGCACAGCTTCAAGCGCATTGCCGATCAGCAGGACAGCGGGGAACGGCAGTACACTGAGCAGGAACGATCCTGCCAGAAAGCTTGCAGCGTATCCGATGCCGACAGAAAGCAGCAGCTTGCCGTCCGGAATCTTACAGGAGCAGATCTTGCAGATAATCTTATAGATGATAAATCCGATGATAAACATCACCAGCGCCAGAACTGCATACATGATATACAGAAATGCGCCGGAGCGGCTGCTGACGATATCAGCCTGCTGCAGCAGCTCATTGACGGTATTCTGCAATGCGGAATTGTGCTTTGCATATTCGGATGCATAGAGCAGAAATGTGCCGGCAACCGCGCAGGTCGTCAGCAGGATCGCGCCCAGGCCGGCGGATTTTTGTTCAGCATTTTCCATTGATATCCTCCATAGCAAGTGTATTCCAGAGATCGCCGCTTCTGCCGGAGAAGCTGTGGTCAATCAGAATGACGATCGCGCCTTCCTTTGCACGCTGCTCCAGTACATCCCAGATCATTTCGCGGATTGTACTGTCCAGATGCGACATGGTTTCATCAAGCACGATCAGATCCCAGCGCTTTTCCTGAAGCAGCAGCGCAAGGCCGATTTTCATTGCTGTTCCGACCGAAACCTTGTGATAATTTTCATCGGGCTCGGTCATTTGCAGCTGCTGCATCCGGGCTGTGAGTTCTTCCTCCGTCAGCTGGATGCCGTAATAAAAGAGCAGCAGTTCGAGATTTTCACGCAGCGTGAGCCAGTCCTCGCCGAGCGGTGTATCCGGCAGAAAGAGCACCTGCTCCGGCGGCGCTTCGATGCTGCCCTCGGTGAATTGCTCCAGGCCGAGCAGACAGCGGCAGAATACGCTCTTGCCGGTGCCGTTTTGTCCTGTCAGATGATAGATACCGCTTTCCAGCGTGAGATTGATCTGCGATAATACTTTCTTTTCTTTGTATGTTTTGGAACAATTTATCAGTTTCATTTGATCTCCTCAGCTCAGCAGGCCTTCGGTCAGACCGGCCGCAATCACAAGCAGCAGGCTCAGGATGTAAAAGACTCTGCGGTCTGCGACATAACGGATATAAGCTCGGATGCCGAAATTCTTCTCCCTGCAGAGCTTCCGGAATGCGCCGAATGACAGGAATGTATAGAGAATCGAATTCGGGAGCTCCAGAATGCCGTGCAGGATCAGATGCCGGAAGGTCTCTCCGGCGCCCTGTGCCTTCAGCGAGACAGAAATGCTCCAGGCATTCAGGGTAAGATCCAGAAAAATATAGAGCGGATACAGCAGAAATGTCAGCAGATATCCGGTGTAATTGAGCAGATTGTTGCCGATGATCTGAATTGCTCTGCCGAATGAATGCGGCTGCTCCGCAATTTCCAGCTCTTTGCCGGATACGCCGAAAAACATCGAAAATCCGAGGATCAGCAACGCAAAGACAGCCAGATAACAGAGCGCATAGCAGAGCAGGCTTTTTTTATTGATCTGATTTTTCATCTACATGTTCTCCGGTGATCTTGATCATTCGTTCCAGCGGCAGAAGCAGCAGGATCAGGCTCAGCAGCGTGAAATAGAGTATGCCGTATTCCTGCCTGTAGCCTGCAAAGAGCTTATACATCTCCTTCTCAAAGAGAAATGGCGCGATCGCTGCCAGAATGAAATAAAACATACAGACGCGGAAGGTTGTATTCCGGAAGAGCGTGCGTGCTTCCAGTACCCGTTCATAGCCGCGGTAATAGCGGAAGGCCAGCGCGAAAAGAAGCGTCAGGAAGCAGAGAATCGTCCATTTGCCGTAATAGATGAAGCCGAGCTCAATCACTGCATATTTGAGAAAGATGCGGTATTCATCGGAAGAACGGAACCGGCTGAACGGCCTGACACCTGCAATCTTCCGGAAGGCTGCCTTGCCGTAGCTGCGGGGATAGCGCTCCATATTCCGGTCTGCGCGCAGTTCAATGTCCAGCACACAGAATATAATAATGAAATAATTGACAACAACCGGCGACATGCCGTAATTGACGCAGAGGAGCGCTGCTGCCAGCTCTGCAAGCATTTCCAGATATTCCCGGAGCGGCTGCCGGAGAAAAAATGAGAAATTGCAAAAGAAAATACCGGGCGTACCGTGAAATGCAAACCGGCTGACATAGCCGCCGGTGCGGTGATATGCCCGCTGCTTTGCAATATGGCCGGAAAGCAGAAAAACGCCGAGTTCTGCGGCAAGAATCACCCAGACGGCGAGACACATCAGCGGATCGAAGAATACGATCACAAGCGAAACGGCTGCCGTCAGGATGACCGAGACCGGCATCAGAACATTGCCCTTCAAAAGCTGAAACAGCACAAAACGCCGGAAGGTCTGTTTGCCTGCGGCGCAGAAGCTGCTTTTTCCCGGATCGGTAATATGAGAAATGATCGTGTTTTTATTGTATTGGATGACCGCGGTCAGCAGAATGATGACCCCGATCAGATTGTGCTGCCGGAGTGAAAGAAATTCCAGCATACAGAACCCGGCGGAAAAAATCAGCAGCCCGATGCCGAGAAATACTTTGAACAGCATCGGATCGTCTGTCAGCTTTAAGTTTTCCTTCCAGTACTTGAACAATAAATCTGCAATCATGGAAATATAATCCTATCTGATGATTGATCTGACAGCCTGCATACAGCAAAAATCTGCTGCATACAGGCTGACGCGATCTTACCTGCGTGAAGTATTACCACATAGCAGCATACTTCTTGCCATACTTCTTGATCATTTTCTTAGCTGTTGCAACCAGAGCAGCAGAAACAGCGCCTGCACCGACGATTGCACCGATCAGTGAAATAATCATAGCAACAGTGGAGACGGTATCAATGATATTGATAACCTTTGTAGCAGCAACAGTAGAAATGCCAAGCATGGACGCAAGTCCCATACCGGAGAAGCAGAATACGCAGATTGCGGAAACTGCCATCAGGGTGATGAGAAGAGCCTTCTTTTTCGTCATGTGAACTCACCTCGCTTTCTTCTGGATGTTCCGGCCGCAAGTTATTTTTCAGCATTCGGACAGCGCCGATCACCGTTCGGTGCGGGGACTGTTCGGCTGCATCGGATGAACCTTGGCCAGCATCTGCATTATAGCATCCGGAATATGAAAAATCAATGAAGATGCAGTGAACGGGCATAAAATTGCAGTAAACGGGAAAAC